>NZ_JAACYW010000480.1 GCF_015356825.1 Catenulispora rubra
TCGATAAGCTGCGCGGATGGCGGGCGACGGGGTCGGTGGGCGCGAGGGCGAGGAGAGCGGTCGAGTGGCCAGTGAGCGGGTGCGCGCGGCTGAGGCGGTGCGCGGCGGTGGGCGGCCGGGGTTGCGGGATGTGGCCGAGTTGGCCGGGGTCTCGCATCAGACGGTGTCGCGGGTGTTCAAGGATCACCCGCGCGTCAGTGCCGAGACCCGGGCCAGGGTGTTGGCCGCGGCTGCGCAGCTGGACTTTCGGCCCAATGCCATAGCGCGCGCGTTGGCCACCGGGTCATCGCGGACCATCGGCGTTGTCAGCTTCGACACCACGTTGTTCGGGCCGGCCTCCATGGTCAGTGCGATCGAGAGCAGTGCGCGGGATGCCGACTACTTCGTCTCGGTCATGGGCTTGGCTTCGCCTAGTCGGCGCTCGGTGGCTGAGGCCGCCGACCGGCTGCGGGGGCAGGGGGTCGACGGCATCATTCTGATCCCGGGGCACGTTCCGGCGGACCAGGTGGTGCGTCACCTGCCCGGGATGTTGCCGGTGGTCGCGTTGTCCGCGGCGCAGACTGTGGCCTCGGCGACCGTGGATCAGTACGACGGTCCGCTTGCGGCGGTTCGGCATCTGCTGGACCTCGGCCACGCCACCGTGCACCACCTCACCGGGCCCGCGGACTGGAGTGAGGCGCGCGAGCGTGAGCGCGCCTGGCGCGACGCCCTGACCGCGGCCGGGGCGCCGGTGCCGGAGCCGTTGCCCGGGGACTGGAGTGCGGCCTCCGGGTACGAGCGCGGCAAGCTGCTGGCCGCCGATCCGGCGGTGACCGCGGTGTTCGCCGCGAACGACCAGCTGGCGCTCGGTGTGCTGCTCGCGCTGCATGAGGCCGGGCGGCGGGTGCCGGAGGACGTGAGCGTCATCGGGTACGACGACATCCCCGAGGCCGCGTTCTTCACCCCGCCGCTGACCACCGTGCGCCAGGACTTCGCGGCGCTCGGGCGGCGCAGTCTGGCGCTCCTGCTGGACCAGATCGGCGGCGCTCAGCCGGCCACGCCGACCGCGGTGGTGATACCCACCGAGCTCGTGGTGCGGCGGAGTACTGCGCGGCGTACCTGAACCGTTTCACCGACCAACGTATGAGGAACCGCGGAGGGATCGCGTCCGACCATGAGTAGTGTTACCGCTAACATCGAGCAGTACGTCGTGGGCGTCGACTTCGGGACGCTGTCCGGGCGCGCCGTCGTGGTGCGCGTCGCCGACGGCCGGGAGGTCGGCAGCGCGGTCGTCGACTACCGGCACGGCGTCATCGACCACCGGCTCCCGGACGGCACCGGCCCGCTGCCGCCGGACTGGGCGTTGCAGAGTCCCGAGGACTGGCGCGAGGTGCTGCGCGGCGCGGTGCCCGCGGCCCTGGCCGCCGGCGGCGTCGACCCCGCCGCGGTGATCGGCCTGGCCACCGACTTCACCGCCTGCACCGTGCTGCCCGCGCTGGCCGACGGCACGCCGCTGTGCGAGGTCGAGGGCCTGGCCGGCGTGCCGCACGCCTGGCCGAAGCTGTGGAAGCACCACGCAGCGCAGGGCCAGGCCGACGCGATCAACGCCCTGGCCGCCGAGCGCGGCGAGGCCTGGGCCCCGCGCTACGGCGGCAAGCAGTCCTCGGAGTGGGAGTTCGCCAAGGCGCTCCAGGTGCTCCAGGAGGCGCCGGACGTCTACGAACGCTGCGAACGCTGGATCGAGGCCGCCGACTGGATCGTCTGGGAACTGACCGGCACCGAGTCCCGCAACGCCTGCACCGCCGGCTACAAGGGGATCTTCCAGGACGGCGCCTATCCGTCCACTGACTTCCTGGCAGCCCTCGACCCGCGCTTCGCCGACTTCGCGGCCACGCGCCTGGAGCACCCCGGCGGCCTGGCAGCCCTCGGCTCCCGCGTCGGCGGGCTCAGCGAGCGTGCGGCGAAGTGGACCGGTCTGCCCGCCGGGATCGCGGTCGCGGCAGGCAACGTCGACGCGCACGTCACCGCCCCGGCGGCGCGCGCCGTCGAACCGGGCAAGCTCCTGGCGATCATGGGGACGTCGACCTGCCACGTGCTCAACAGCCCGATCCTGGCCGACGTCCCGGGCATCTGCGGGGTCGTGGACGGCGGCATCAGCGCCGGCTACTACGGCTACGAGGCCGGGCAGAGCGCGGTCGGCGACATCTTCGCCTGGTGGACCCGCCTGACCGGCCAGGACCACGACGCGCTGACCGCGGCCGCCGAGGACCAGCCGGTCGGCGGCCACGGCCTGATCGCCCTGGACTGGATGGGCGGCAACCGCTCGATCCTGGTCGACCACGACCTGTCCGGGGTGGTCGTCGGGCTGACGCTGGCCACGCGGCCGGAGGAGGTCTACCGCGCGCTGTTGGAGGCCACCGCCTTCGGCACCCGGGTCATCGTCGAGGCCTTCGAAGCCGGCGGTGTCGAGGTCGATGAGTTCGTGGTCGCCGGCGGCCTGAAGCGGAACAGCTTCCTGATGCAGCTCTACGCCGACATCCTGCGCCGGCCGGTCTCGGTCGCGGTGTCCGAGCAGGCCCCGGCGCTCGGCTCGGCGATCCACGCCGCTGTCGCCGCCGGGGCGTATCCGGACGTCCCGGCCGCTGCCGAGGCGATGGGGGCCTGCGAGGTCGCCGCCTACGTTCCCGATCCAACGCGTGCCGACGCGTACGACGTGCTGTTCGCCGAGTATCGCGCTCTCCACGACACCTTCGGTGTGACCGGAGGCGCGCTTCACCGCTTGCGCAGGATCCGCAATGCCGCCCTCGCCTCCGAGAAAGGCCCAGCCCAGTGAGCACCGACATAGCCCGGATCCGCCGCGAGGTCTGCGACCTGCACGCCGAGCTGGTCCGCTACCAGCTCGTGGTGTGGACCGCGGGCAACGTCTCGGCGCGCGTGCCCGGGGCGGACCTGATGGTCATCAAGCCCTCGGGCGTCGCCTACGAGGACCTGACCCCGGCGAACATGATCGTCTGCGACCTCGACGGCGACGTGGTGGAGGGAGACCTGGCGCCGTCCTCCGACACCGCCGCGCACGCCTACGTCTACCGGCACCTGCCCGAGGTCGGCGGCGTCGTGCACACCCACTCCACCTACGCCTCGGCCTGGGCCGCGCGCGGCGAGGCGGTGCCGTGCGTGCTGACCGCGATGGCCGACGAGTTCGGCGGCGAGATCCCGGTCGGGCCGTTCGCGCTGATCGGCGACGACTCCATCGGCCGCGGCATCGTCGAGACCCTGGACGGCAGTAACTCCCCGGCCGTGCTCATGCGCAACCACGGCGTGTTCACCGTCGGCGAGAGCGCCAAGGCCGCGGTCAAGGCGGCCGTGATGACCGAGGACGTGGCCCGCACCGTGCACCTGGCCCGCGCGCACGGCCGTCCGCTGCCCATCGGCGAGCAGGACATCGCCTCGCTGTACGACCGCTATCAGAACGTTTACGGCCAGTCCTCGGACCGGTCCGCCTCACAGGGAGACGCACAGCGATGACCGCCGAAATCTGGTTCCTCACCGGCTCGCAGGGCATGTACGGCGAGGACACGCTGCGGCAGGTCGCCGAGCAGTCGCGCGAGGTCGCCGCGGCCCTGGACGCCGACGGCGCGATACCCGTGCCGATCAGCTGGCGCCCGGTGCTCACCGACAGCGCCGCCATCCGGCGGGTGATGCTGGAGGCCGACGCGGACGACGACTGCGTCGGCGTGATCGCCTGGATGCACACGTTCTCCCCGGCCAAGATGTGGATCGCTGGCCTGGACACGCTGCGCAAGCCGCTGCTGCACCTGCACACCCAGGCCAACCGGGCGCTGCCGTGGTCCAGCATCGACATGGACTTCATGAACCTGAACCAGGCCGCGCACGGCGACCGCGAGTTCGGGTACGTGCAGAGCCGGCTCGGGGTGCAGCGCAAAACCGTGTTCGGACACGTCTCCGACCCGACGGTCACCGCCCGCGTCGGCGACTGGACCCGCGCCGCCCTGGCCGCCGCCGCGCTCCGGACGCTCCGCCTGGCGCGCTTCGGCGACAACATGCGGGACGTCGCGGTCACCGAGGGCGACAAGGTCGAGGCCGAGCTGACGTTCGGCGTGTCGGTGAACGGCCACGGCGTCAACGCGCTGGCCGAGGCGGTCGAGCAGGCCCCGGACGAGGCGGTCGACGCGCTCGTCGCCGAGTACCCGGACCTGTACGACGTCGCCCCGGAGCTGCTGCCCGGCGGCGAACGGCACGAATCGCTGCGCTACGGCGCGCGCATCGAGGCGGGACTGCGGCGGTTCCTCACCGACGGCGGCTTCGGCGCCTTCACCACGAACTTCGAGGACCTCGGCGCCCTGCGCCAGCTCCCGGGCCTGGCGGTGCAGCGGCTGATGGCCGACGGCTACGGCTTCGGCGGCGAGGGGGACTGGAAGACCGCGGTGCTGCTGCGGGCGCTGAAGGCGGCCGCGGTCGGGTTGCCCGGCGGCACCTCCTTCATGGAGGACTACACCTACCACCTGGAGGACGACCGCGGCCTGGTCCTCGGCGCGCACATGCTCGAGGTCTGCCCCACGATCGCGGCCGGGCGCCCGAAACTGGAACTGCACCCGCTGTCCATCGGCGGCCGCGAAGACCCGGTCCGCCTGGTCTTCGACGCCGCGCCCGGCCCGGCGTTCGTGGCCGGCCTGGCCGACCTCGGCGACCGCTTCCGCCTGGTGGCCAACGAGATCGACACCATCGCCCCGCCCGAGCCGCTGCCGAACCTGCCGGTGGCGCGCGCGGTCTGGTCGCCCCGCCCGGACCTGCGCACCTCCGCGGAGGCCTGGCTCATCGCCGGCGCGCCGCACCACACGGTGTACTCCTCGGCGCTGAGCACCGAGGTGCTGCGCGACCTGGCGGAGATCGTCGGCGTCGAGCTGCTGGTGATCGACGAGGAGACGCGGGTGCGGCAGTTCGAGCGGGAGCAGCGGTGGAATCAGGCGTATTACCGGCTGGCAAGGGGGTTCTGACGCCGCCGCCAGCACCAACACCCGCACTACCAATATCACCAACACCACCACCAACACCCCCAGCCCCAGCC
>NZ_JAACYW010000481.1 GCF_015356825.1 Catenulispora rubra
GTGTGGGGTGTGGGGTGTGGGGTGTCAGCTGGTCTGCAGGGCGGTGTCGTCGGCCACGAAGTCCGTGGTCCCACCGCTGGTGTCCGTCTCCGAGCCGGTGAACTTCACGGTGACGGTCTGGCCCGCGTAGGCGGACAGGTCGGCCGTCTGTTGGGTGTAGTCGGAGTTCGCGTCGAGGTTGGAGAACGAGCCGACCGTGGCGAGGACGGTGCCCGAGGAGTTCAGGACCTGCACGGTGAACGTGTCCGGTTTCTTCGTGGTCGTGTTCTCGGTGGAATCGATGTGCAGCCAGTAGGTCAGCGACGCGCTGCATCCGGTCGGGATGGTGACCGTCTGCGCAGCGGTGTCGGTGTCCTTGCTGCCGTTGCCGTTGAACCAGGCGATCCATGAGCCGGAGTGCGAGGGCTCAGCCGACGTCGCCTTGGTGATCGGCGTGAATCCGAGCGTGGAGGTCTGGGTCCACGACGTGGCACCGGACTCGAAGCCGGGGTTCGCCAACAGCTGCGCCGGAGTGCAGCCCCCACCACCGCCGGATGCGGTGACGGTCAGCGAAAAGCTCGCGGTGTGGGTGGCGGATGGAGCGGTCCCGGTGATGGTGATCGGGTACGTCCCCGCCGGGGTGGTCGTCGCGGTCGAGATCGACAGCATCGAGGACCCGCCGGCGGTCACCGAGGCCGGGCTGAGCGTCGCGGTGGCGCCGGTCGGCAGGCCGGAGGCGGTGAGCGTGACGGGCTCGGCGGTCCCGCTGACCAGCGAGGTGGAGACGGTCGCGGTGGTCGAGGAACCCTGCGTCACGCTGCCGGAGGCCGGCGAGTCGGCGAGCGAGAAGTCGTTCGGGGCGCCGGTCCCGGTGCCCGCGACCACGTCGGTCTTCGCCGAGTTCCAGCCGTACAGGCTCACGACCGGGGTCGCGCCCTGCAGGTCGGCGGACTTGAAGGTGGCGGTCAGGGTCTCGGACTCCCCCGGCCACAGCGTGACGTCGTTGTCGCCCCAGACCGCCGAGGTGACTTCGTTGTCCCCGGACAGCTCGGTGCCCGAGGCCGTCCCGCGGCGCAGGTCCGCGCGGAGCAGGAAGCCGACGGCCGGGGTCGTGGACTTGTTGGTGACGGTCACCGTGACCAGGCTGTCGGCGCCGTTCGGGCCGGCCTGGCTGGTGGTCGCGGCGGTCGCGGACACCGTGGCGGCCGGCAGGTTCTGCAGGGCGCTGAGGTTCGCGTAGGAGCTCATCGTGGCCTGCGGGTTGCCGCCGCCGGAGGGGATGGTCGAGCCCCAGTTCACCGCGTCCGGGGTGGTGGAGTCCCAGTAGACGTTGCGGTCGACGACCGTGCCGTTCTGCTTGACCAGCAGCTCGACGAAGTAGACCGTGCCGGAGCCGCTGGGCAGCTTCGGCGTTATCACCTTGTTCTGCACCTGCTGCGAGGCCAGGGACAGCGAGCCGGAGGTCTGGTCGTCGAGCACGGAGCCGGCGGTGTTGTAGACCTTGGATTCGACGGTCACGCCGGACTGCGTCTGGCCGGACAGGTTGTCGACGGTCACGGTGTGGTTGTCGAGGGTGTAGAGCGCGTGCAGCGACCGGTTCGCCTCCTGCGCGCCGAAGTAGGCGCCGGCCTGGTCGTAGTCGTTGTTGTAGAGCGACCAGAGCAGCGTCGGCCAGCCCTTGTTCATCTGCCAGTAGATGGTGCCGGTCGAGGGCTGCGTGGAGTTGGTGGAGTGCGCGAGGAAGGCCTCGAACTGAGCGCGGGTGTCCTCGTAGTTCTGGGCCTGCGCCTCCTGGACGTACTGCGCCAGGCTCGACCAGGATCCGTACCGCTTGGAGACGGCCTGGTCCAGGTTGTAGAGCGTGCCGAACGCGTAGCCGCTGTGGCCGGTGCCCTCGTAGTTGTTGTGGAACTGGTTGGCGCCGGTGTTCTGCCACAGCGCCGACTGGTCGGAGGCCGACATGAAGCGGTTGATGGAGTCCATCGTCGGGACGGTGTTACCGGCGCTCTGTTCGGAGTCGAAGCCCCAGGCGCCGCCGGCGTTGGTCAGTGTGGAGTCCCCGGAGGGGTAGTGCGAGGTGTCGTACCAGTAGTTCGACGGGACCCAGTCGTAGGGGCCTTCCTTCTCCCCGGACACTCCGAGCTGGGAGCTGGAGTTGTACTCGGCGGAGGAGATGAACGGGCCGGGGTAGTCGGCCGCGGCGAAGCCGTTCAGGGCCTGGGATTCCTGGGTGTCGCTCGGGGCGTTGTCGCTCCACTGGAAGCTGAAGATGCTCGGGTGGTTGCGCCAGGTCGCGCCCAGGCTCGCCGCGGTGTTCTGGTACACGGTGCCGGCCGAGCTGCTGTTCTCCCACTCGTCGCAGCACTGGTAGCCGACGTTGATCAGGATCCCGGCGGCGTCCATCTGCTGGTAGAAGTCCGGCGGCATGAAGTGGCCTTCGAGGCGGATGGTGTTCAGCCCCATGGACTTCATCAGAGCGATCTGCTGCGCGGTGTCCGCGGGGTCGTAGCGCAGGAACAGGTCCGGGTCCCAGCCGCCGCCGCGGATCACCAGCGTCTGGCCGTTGATACCGAACTGGCGCACCCCGGAGGACGCGGCGTTGCCGGAGCCGACCAGGTTCGAGGTGACGGTGCGGATGCCGAAGGTCTCAGAGGTCGTGTTCAGGACCGTCGAGTTCTGCGCGACCGAGGTGGCCAGGGTGTAGAGCGGCTGCGCTCCCATCTGGAACGGCCACCAGATCTGCGGCGAGGACAGGTTCAGGGCCGCGTAGCTCGACGGCGTGAACGTGACGGTCGAGGTCGCGTTGGCGGCGACGGTGACGTTCTGGGTCACCGAGACCGGCATGCCGCCGCCGGGCGGGGTGAGGGTCGCGGTGACCGCGCCGGTCTGCGAGGAGCCGGTGACGTTGACCACGGAGGCCTTCACGGTCAGCGCGCTGCTGGACAGGCCGGCGGCGGTGTTCTGGTCGACGTGCGCGTTGTCGACGATCAGCGGGCCGCCGGACTCCAGCTGGACCGGGAACTGGATGCCGGTGTTGTTGTCCGGCGGGATCTGGCTCCAGTCGACGTTGTCCAGCGTCAGCATCGAGTTGGGGTTGTTCGGGTGCATCTCGATGGCCAGCGAGTTGGTGCCGGAGACCAGCTTGGAGGTGATGTCGAAGACGTTCTTGACGTAGTCGCCGGTGACGGTGGAGGCCGCGGCGACCTGCGTGCCGTTGACCCAGACGTCGGCGGTGCCGACGACGCCGTTCAGGACCAGCCGCGCGGCCTGGCCGCTCGGGGGCGCGGTGAAGTCCGTGCGGTACCACCACGGGACCGAGAACTGCGCGATGGTGTCGGCACCGACCTTGGTCATCTGGCCGAAGCAGCTCTTCATGTTGCTGGAGAAGTAGACGTTCGGACAGGTGCCGTTCTGGAGCAGGGCGTTGATCTCGGTGCCCGGGGCTCCGCCGCCGTCGTTGGCGACGGTGAGCCAGCCGGACGTGGAGAAGCCCGGCGTCGATATCTGGCCGCCGCCCTGGGTGGCGGTCGAGCTGGTGACGACCTTCCAACCGGTGGTCGCGCCGAGGTTCTGGACCGCTGACGAGCCGGTCGCGGGGTTGACGGTGGCGGCGGCCTGTGTCGACGTCGTCGCGGCGAGGCCTGTGCTCAACGGCGTTTGAGGACTGCTGCCGGCTGTCGCCATCTGGACGGTGCCGGCGAGGACCGCGCAGACAAGGGCGACGGCCCCGAATGTGCGGGTCGTGGAACGGCGTGTGCGGATCCTTGCTGGTGATCGCATGCCCGACTCCTGAATTAGGAAAGGTTCCTAACGAGATCGGGGCGTACGCTACTCATGCCGTTGACTGGTCGTCAAGAGTCTGTGAAAGGTCCTTAACTAGAATTGACGGACGGCAAGCGTTGACCGGGGTCCAGGAACTCCACGAGGGCGAGCGCCGCGAGGAGCAGCACCGCGAAGACCAGGATGGCCGGGGTACTCGCGTCGTCGTGGAGCAGGAACGCGACGAGCCCGATGACGACCACGGCGGCGGTGACCGCGCGCCGGTGGCGGTTGATCCACGGGCCGACCGGACCGGTGGACAGGCCGGCGCGCTGCGTCAGGATGCGGGCGTGGCCGATGACCGTCTTGCACAGAGTTCTGACGTTCCGGGCGAAGGGTGCCGAGCCGGCCAGGTAGGCGCCGAGGGCGAGGACCAGCGCGAGGACGGTGACGGTGCGCACGGTCTTGTGCAGGAAGCGGACGATCGTGTCGTACAGGACCATCGCGGCGTCGGCGTTCACGTCCGGCGGCAGGTGGTCGTGGTAGAGGTGGCGGCCGATCCAGAGGCCGACGCCGACCAGCGCGGTGGCGACGGCGATGCCGATCTGGCCGCGGATGAAGGCGCGGCGGCGGTGCACGGCGAGCAGGACGCCGGCGACGAAGAGGACGACGACGATCGGCGGGAGCCAGTCGCCGAGGATCCGCAGCAGGTTGAAACCGGTGCGGGCCTTGTGCAGCGCGTCGGTCTGGGCCACGACGAAGGTGGCGTCGACGTCGGGGATGTTCGCGGCGGCGGGGATGCCGGCGGCGACCAGGCGCTGCTTGGCGGCGTCCATGACCGGGGCGAGGCTGACGGTGATCTGGCCGTCGGCGGTGTCGACGACGCCGCTGGAGCCGGTGAGCGCGTCGACGAGGGTGGTGTGGGCGAGGCGGTTGGCCTGGTCCCACAGGGCGGAGAAGGCGCTGGAGGTGACGACCTTCTGGACCACCTGCTGGACGAAGTCGTCGACGCCGCCGGAGAGCGCACCGGAGAGGTTCTGGAGCGCGGAGTCGAGCTTCGGCCGGTTGGGGAGCGCCGAGGCGAGGGCGTCGGTGACGGTGCCGACCATGCCTTTGACGTCGAGCTGGTTGACGATGGCGGTGCTGACGCGGGTGGTGATGGCGGTCTGGATGGCCGGGTCGTGGGCGAGGGGCGCGACGGTGGCGACGTAGCGGTCGGTGTCGGCGACTTCGTCGGCCATCCAGACGGAGGCCACGGCGAGGGGGGACAGGAGGGCGGCGAGGGTGAGGAGG
>NZ_JAACYW010000482.1 GCF_015356825.1 Catenulispora rubra
GCACGGGGCCGAGGATGGCGGATCGCATCGGGGTGGGGTCTCCGGTTCCTGAGTCGGTGCCAGCAAGATCAACTTTGGCGAAGGCTACTGGTCGCGACGGCCCCGGCGGGTCCGGCGCGCCGGGGTGCGCGGAAAGTCGAAGTACCTGGATATGGCCTCGCGGCAGATCGGTCTGTCCGTCAGAGAGCGACGCCACGGTGATGCCACCGCGACAACGGGCCCGGGATCTCTGAGGAGGACATGATGACCGAGCGGAACCTCACCCCCGGCACCGGCTGGGCCAACCCCGCCGGACCGGATAACAACCGCCCCGACGACACGGGCGGGCCTTTGGACCATGTGAAGAAAGCCTGGCAGACGCCCGGCGGCAAGCTGCTCACCATCATCCCGGCGGTGATCGCGCTGATCGTCGGGGGCGTCCTCGGCATGTCCGTCGGCGGCGGATCGAAGAACACGAACACTGTCACACCCGGGCCGACCGACTTCGTCACCACGACGGCGACGACGACCGCGGCCGGCGCCGTGCCGCCGCCCGCCACCTCCGCGACGTCCAGCGGCTCGGCGGCGGGACCCACCGCCACCGTCTCCAGCACGCCAACCGGGACCACTCCCCCAACGTCGCCGACCGGCAGCCAGTCTGCGCTGGTCCCGCCGGAGGGCGGCACCGTCCCGCTGGTCGACCTGGCACCGGTCAGCGGTACCTGGCAGTCGCGCGACGCGAGCCCCATGATCAACGGCACGCTGCAGCAGTTCGTGCTCGTCCAGGACATCCCGGAGGTCAACACGAACGGCGACGTGGGCTACAACCTCGGCCGCTACTACACGAAGCTCACCGGCGTCATCGGCCTCGACGACAACTCCGCAGTCGCCACGATGCACCCGACCATCGAGATCGACGGCGACGGCCTCAAGCTCGCCACGTTCACCCCGACGCTCGGCCACCCGGCCCAGATCAGCCTGAACGTGAGCAGCATCCTGCGGCTCGACATCAAGTACGCCAGCCTCGACAGCACCGGCAACTACAGCACCGGGACCACGCTCATCCTTGCCAACGGCCAGCTGACGCCGATCCCCGGCTACCACCCGCCCGCGCCGACCTCGTCCTGAACCCGACCCGCCTCCGGAAAGGAATCAGCACCATGGCACGCGAGAACAACCGCTTCACGTTCGACGGCGGCGCCGCCACCTTCTGGGGCACCGCCCTGCTGGCCGGCCTCGTCACGATATTCACGCTCGGCATCTGCTACCCGTTCGGCGTCGTCCTGATGCAGCGCTGGCAGGCCAAGCACTCGTTCATCGACGGCCAGCGCCTGATCTTCACCGGATCGGCCTGGGGCCTGTTCGGCAACTGGCTCAAGTGGTGGTTCTTCACCTGCATCACGCTGGGCATCTACGGGTACTGGGTCATCCCGCGCCTCACCCGCTGGAAGTGGGAGAACACCGGGTTCGACCCCGCGGCCCAGGTCGTCGCCCACGCGCAGTAGACCGCGCGGGAGCGGAGCGGCCGAGGAATGTGCCCGGGGGAAGCGACGTTGGTCGCTTGCGCCGGGCACACGGGTTCCTCAGGGCTCGTGGTTGCCCGGGCTCATCGAAGCCCACCGAGGAGGCTGCTGCGTGGAACTGGGTGTGTACGGACTGAGCGCCAAAGCGACGCTGGGCCCCGCCGACACGGCACGGCTGGCCCGCCGGGCCGAAGGGCTGGGATACCGCTCCTGGTGGGTGGGCGACCACGTGGTCCTGCCCTCCCCCCGCGTGCCGGAGTCCCCGATGGCCCCGGAGGACCCGATCCTCGATCCGCTCCTGCACCTGTCCTACGTGGCGGCGCTGACCGAGCGGATGGAGCTGGGCACTGGCATTCTCATTCTCCCGCAACGCAATCCGCTGGTCCTGGCCAAGCAGGCGGCCAGCCTCGATGTGCTGTCCGGCGGCCGGCTGCTGCTCGGCATCGCGCCGGGATACCTGGAGCCGGAACTCGCAGCGCTCGGCGTCACGCTGGCCGAGCGCCGTGGCCGGACCGACGAGTACCTGGACGCGATGCGGCAGCTCTGGAACGAGCCCGCGCCGGAATTCCACGGCAAGTACGTGAACTTCGCGAACCTGGTCGCCTATCCACGACCGGTGCAGCCCGGCGGCCCCCGCATCGTGGTCGGCGGCCACAGCCCCGCCGCGTATCGCCGCGCCGTCGCCAAGGGCCACGGCTGGATCGGCAGCGGCAGCAACCCGGCCGATCTCCAGCAGCACCTGGACGGTTTGGCGAAGGCGGCACGCGAGGTGGAGCGCCCGGAGTGGCTGGGCCGCCTGGAGATCGTCTTCATGCAGATCAACCCGGTCGAGGTACAGCCGGATATCGCGCTGCGCTATGCGGAACTCGGCGTGGACCGGCTGCTGGTGTATCCGCTGCCGTTGGAGGTTCCGGCCGACGTCGAGGTGTTCCTGGAACAGCACGCCGAACTCATCCGGTGATCCGCGTGAATTCGTCCCCTGACTGACAAGTTCACGCGGCCGAGTTCACTCACCCAAGTTCACTTTGCCAAGCTCACTCGCCGAGGTTCACTCGTCCCCGCGCCGGCCGCCGTCGGCCAACAACCGCGCGACCGGCAACGTCGCCGCACCGAGCGCGGTCGCCGAGGGGCCGAGTTCGCCCGGCTCGATCCGCGTGAACTCCTGCAGATAAGGCAGCGCATGCTGCCGCACGACCAGACGCACAGCCGGCAACAGCGCGTCGCACAGCAGCGCGCCGGCCCAGCCGGAAAGGATCACGCGGTCCGGCGCGACCAAGTTGATCAGGTTGCTGATTCCGATGCCGAGGTACCGGGCCGTCTCGTCCAGCACCGCGCCGGCCGCGGGTTCCCGGTGCTTGACGGCGCGTGCGACGAGTTCGGCCAGGTGTGCCTCGACGCCGTCGCCGTCGAACGGCGCGCTGCCCGGCGTGCCCGCATAGCGCGCGAGGATCGCCTCGGCCCCGATGTACGTCTCCAGGCAGCCGCGCGCTCCGCAGCGGCACGTGGGGCCGTCGAGGTCGACGACCGTGTGTCCCCACTCCATCGTGAAGCTGCGGGCCCGGCCCGCCGGACCGGCCGTCATCGACAGCGCTCCGCCGGCGCCGATCCCCAGCAGGAGCGTCACGGCACGCTCCGCGCCGCGTGCCGCACCGTGCCAGTTCTCGGCCTGGCCCAGGGCCATCGCGCCGTTGTCGACGTCGGGCGCGAAGCCGAGGCCGGCGCGGAGCAGGCCGGCCAGCGGGACCGCGGACCAGCCGAGGGTCGGGGCGTGGATCACCGATCCGCCGGCGCCCGGCACGCCGATCCCGACGCCGAGCAGGCCGTCCGGGGTGATGCCGGCGCGCGCGGTGACCGCGGCTATCTCGGACAGGATCTGGTCGGCCACCTCGTGCGGCGGGATCTGCGCGGTGGCCACCGCCCGGACCTCGTCGTCGGCGACCGGTTGCAGCGTCCAGTCGAACAGGCCCACCCGGATCTCGGTCTCGCCGATGTCGACGCCGACCACGTGCCCGAAGTCGGGGCGCACGCGCAGCAGCGAGCGCGGCCGGCCGCCGGCCGAGCTCTGCGAGCCGTTCTCGCCGACCAGGCCGTCCGCGATCAGGTCGGAGACCACGTTGCTGATCGTCGCCGCGCTGAGCCCGGAGGCGCGTGCCAGGTCGTTGCGATTGGTGCACTCCCGGAGATACAGCCGCGTCAGGACATCCGAGCGGTTGTGCCACCGCAGATCACGAGTCGTTTTCTGGGCGCGGGAGGTCACAGCACGGATTCTGCCACGTCACGGCCGCGCGAGGTCGGGTTCGGCTGATCCACACCGGCCGGCCGCGGCGGCCGATTGGTTTAGACCCTTGACGAGACCGGGCGGTGAGAGTTCAATCACGTCTTGAACTAAGAAGTGAATAAAAGAGCTGAGACGATCAACGCAGCACACCTCCCCACTCCCCCACGTAGTCCTCAGGCGGTACCCCCATGTCTAAATCGTCCCCAGGCACCACCGCGAGACACCGCGTCCGGCTCCTGATCCGCGCGGTCTCAGCCGCCGCGCTTGTTACGTCAGGATTCGCGATCGCCGACGCCGCTCCGGCACACGCCGCGAACGAATCGGTCAACATCTGGCTGACGACCACGAACGACTCCGGCGGGCGCAACGTCACCCAGGGCCTGCGGCAGCAGGCGCCGGTCTCGTTCAACGCCGGCACCGGCGGCGCCGGCCAGGTGGTCAACGTCAACGAGAACACGCACTACCAGCAGTTCACCGGCGCCGGCGCGTCCTTCACGGACACCGCGGCCTGGCTGATGAACAGCAGCGGCGCGCTCAGCAGTTCCACCCGCAACACCGTGATGAACAACCTGTTCAACCCCACGACGGGGATCGGGCTGGACTTCCTGCGCAACCCCTTGGGCGCCTCGGACCTCGCCCGGTACAGCTACACGTTCGACGACATGCCGTCGGGGCAGACCGACCCGTCCCTGGCGAACTTCTCCATCGCCCACGACCTGGCCGACGTCCTGCCGCTGACCAAGCAGGCGCAGCAGCTCAATCCGGGGCTGAAGGTCATGGCCTCGCCGTGGACGGCGCCGCCGTGGATGAAGGACAGCGGCGCGTACAGCCAGGGCTATCTCCAGTCGCAGTACTACTCCGCTTACGCGCAGTACTTCGTGAAGTACATCCAGGCGTACCAGGCGCAGGGCGTCCCGATCAACTTCGTCTCGGTGCAGAACGAGCCCACCTGCTGCTCCGGCTACCCGTCGATGCAGTGGAACGGATCAGGCCTCGACGTCTTCACGGCCAACGACCTGCTCCCGGCGTTCCACGCCGCAGGCGTGTCCACCAAGGTCCTGGCCCTGGACTGGAACCCCGACACCTACGCCTCCTACGGCTCCCCCAGCGTCGACGACGCCACGGTCCGCAACGACCCCAACTTCGGCGGCATCGCCTGGCACGGGTACGGAGGCAGCGTCACCACGCAGACGGACATCCACAACCAGTACCCGAACGTGGACGCCTACG
>NZ_JAACYW010000483.1 GCF_015356825.1 Catenulispora rubra
ACCGACAACCGCACCTCGTCCGCCGCGTACGTCATCCGCACCTCGACCCGGGCGGCGCTGGCGTGCTTCACCACGTTCGTCAGCGCCTCCTGCGTCACCCGGTACACCGCCAGGCGCGCGTCGGGCGGGACCGTGCGGGTCGGGCCGGCGGAGGCGAAGGTGCAGGGGATGCCGCAGTGCTGTTCGAACTGGCCTGTCAGGGTGCTGATGGCGTCCGGTCCCGGCAGCTGCTCGCCGCGCAGCATGCCGATCGCGTGCCGGGCCTCGGCGAGGCCGTCCTTGGCCAGTTCGTGGGCGCGGTTCACGATGTCCGGCAGCCGGGGGTCGTCGGGGGCGGCCCGGGCCAGCATCCGCGCGCCCTCCAGTTGCAGCATCAGTCCGGACAGCGAGTGCGCCAGCACGTCGTGCATCTCGCGCGCCAGGTGCTGGCGCTCGGCCATCGCCGCCGCGCGGGCCTGCGCGTCGCGGTTCTGCTCCAGCTCCGCCAGCAGCCCCTGGGCTTTGCACTTGGCGTCGCGCAGCCGCTGGAACATCGCCATCATCAGGCACACCGCGATGATCGGGAAGCTCAGGACCACACTTTGCGGCAGCGATGTGTGCCGGTACGCCTCGACCGTGACCACTGTGTAGACGACAACGGTGACGGCGACGAGGAGCCGCGGACGCTGGAAGAGCCGCGCCGCCGAGATCAGCAAGACGGTCCCCGCGCCGGGCAGCCCGGCGTTGCCGCGCTGCTGCACCCACAGCAGCGTGAAGGATCCGGCCGCCAGCACCGCCATCAGCGGGACCAGCCGACGCGCCGGCGCCTCCAGGCTCAGCACCGAGCCGACCAGCCCGACGACCATCGCGCCGAGCGCGACCGAGACCACCAGGCCGGCGCCGTGCCCGCCGGGGTGCGGATCGGTGCGCAGGGAGATCGCGATGTCGCCGATCGCGAGTCCCGTCGCCGACACGCCGCGCAGGACACGCTTGTGGTCCTCCAGTCGCCAGCTCCCGATCAGCCTCACGATCAGGAGTGTAGGTCCCGGTCGCGGCCCGGTCATGGTGCCCGGGGTGGACATGATCCGGCCGCGCGCCTCCACCCACGGGTGGAAGCGGTCCGCCCGGCGCTGGAACCGGACCGGCCCGCCGAAGTCCATCCGGGCGCCGATGACCGCGTGCCGCACCCGCCCCGATACTCGCCTCATGCTCCTGACTCACGGCCCGACACGTGGCCAGAAACGCAGCCTGACCTGCGATCGGAGGTCCTGACCTCCGTGCCCGGACCCCTGCGACTACGACACCTGACCCGCCGCTTCGGCGCGCTCACCGCGCTCGACGACCTGACCTTCGACGTCCCGGCCGGCCAGGTCACCGGCTTCCTCGGCCACAACGGCGCGGGCAAGACCACGACCATGCGCGCCGTCTTCGGCCTGACCGACCTGGACGCCGGCGAGGTCCGCTGGGACGACGCGCCGCTGGGCCAGGACCAGCGCCGCCGCTTCGGCTACATGCCCGAGGAACGCGGCCTGTACCCGGCGATGCCGGTCGGCGAGCAGCTCCGCTACCTCGGCCGGCTGCACGGCCTCAGCGCCCGGGCGGCCGAGCGCGCCGTGGACACCTGGCTGGAACGCCTCGGCCTGCCCGGCCGCGCCGCCAGCAAGGTCGAGGAGCTGTCGCACGGCAACCAGCAGCGCGTGCAGCTGGCCGCCGCCCTCCTGCACGACCCGGACCTGCTGGTCCTCGACGAACCCCTGGCCGGCCTGGACCCGACCGGTATGGACGCGATCGGCGAGGTGCTGGTCGACCAGGCCCGCGCCGGCAAATGCGTGCTCTTCTCCAGCCACCAGCTCGACCTGGTCGAGGACCTGTGCGAGACGGTCGTCATCATCGCGCACGGGCATCTGGTGGCGACCGGGACGGTGGACGAGCTCGCCGCCGGCGGGCCGCGACGCCTCGTGGTGCGCGTCGAGGGAGATCGCGACGCCACCTGGGCCAAGGAGCTGCGGGGCGTCCACATCTCCGAGTCGGAGCGCGGCGCGGTCCGGCTGATCCTCGACGAGGCAACCGACAGCGACACGGTCCTGCGTGCGGCCATGTCCGCCGGCCGGGTCACCGAATTCGTCTTCGAGCGGCGCAGGCTGTCCGAAGTGTTCCGAGAGGCGATCGCGTGAAGAACTTGCTGCCGTTCGTGCTGCTGGCGATCAGCGTCACGGTGACGGCGATCCGCGTTCGGTCCCGTATGCGAAACAGGGCCGCGAAGGACGCGAAGCTTGCGAACGCCGGGAAGCCTGGGAACGCCGCGAAACCCAAGCGCCCGGCGCGCGCCTGGCTCGACAGCGACTTCATCGCCGCGTCCCCGCGAGCCCACGAACTCGGCCTGGTCGCCGGACGGGAACTGCGCGAGCGCCTGCGCGGCCGCCTCTTCCGCATCGGCACGCTGCTGATCCTGGCGGCGGTCGCGGCGGCGATCGTGATCCCGACGTTGCACAAGAGCCACCCCACGCCCCAGAAGGTCGGCGTCGTCAGCACCCTGATACCCACGGTGCAGTCCGCCGTCCAGGCCGCAGCCTCTGCTGCGGCCGCCGGCACCGGAACCACGGCCACCCTGATCACCGAACCGGACGCCGCCGCAGCGCGCGACGCCGTCCACACCGGCTGGCTCACCGTCGCGATCATCGACGACCCGAGTCAGGGCATTAACTTGCTCGTCGACAAGTCCCCGGATCCGAAAGCCACTTCCGTCACCGCGCAGTTCGTCCGATCCCTGTCCGTGGTGCTCGGCGAGGACGCCTCTTTCCAATCGGCTGGCCTGACTCCGCAGCAGGCGTCGCAGGTCGCTGATACCAGACCACTGTCGATCAGTAGCCTGCAACCGGCCTCCAAACGACCGTCCGGCGTGTTCTCGGTCATCGGCATCGTCCTGATCTTCATGATGCTGACGCAGTACAACACCTGGACCTTGATGGGAGTGATGGAGGAGAAGTCCAGCCGCGTCGCGGAGGTCCTGCTCTCCGCAGTCCGCCCCGCACGCCTGCTGACCGGCAAGGTCCTGGGCATCGGCGTGGCGGCCTTCGCGCAGGCGGCGCTGATCGTCACCTTCGCCCTGGTCCTGGCCCAGTCGGTCGGCTCGACGCTGATGCGGGGGAGCGGGCCGTTGGCCGTGGCCGCGTCCCTGACCTGGCTGCTGCTCGGCTACGCGTTCTACAGCTGGGTCTACGCCGCCGCCGGTTCCCTGGCCGAGCGCCGCGACCAGGTTCAGAGCCTGGCGCTGCCGCTGAGCATGCCGATCCTGTTCGGCTACGCGATCTCGCTGTCCACGATCACCAGCGGTACGCCGTCCACGTTCTACCGCGTGCTGGCCTACCTGCCGCCGACCGCGCCCTTCGCGATGCCGACCCTGGTCGGCTTCGGCGATGTCGCGTGGTGGCAGTTCGCGGCGTCGATCGTCATTAGCCTCGCCTCGACGGTGGCCGTCGCGCGCTTCGCCGCCGTCGTATACCGGCGTTCGATCCTGCGGACCGGGCGCCGCGTCGGCCTGCGCGATTTGTTCGCGCTGCGCAGCGGCTGATTTCCGCACCGGGGCACCTGCCGCAGCTCGCCGCGGTCCGCCACGGTTCGCCGGGGATTCAGAGTCCGTATACACCGCTGTGGCCGGTGGTCCGTAACGTGCGGCTGTGCGAGCAGTCGCCGAGGGGCCGCTGGCCACCGTGAACAACTGGCTCAACCAGAACGTCGTGCCCGCGGGGGTGATAACCGGGGCGATCCTGGCCCTTGGCGGTGTCCTGTGGGCCACGCTGGTCAACCGGCGCCGGCTGACCTGGTCGGTGGTGTATGACGCGCCGATCAACATCGATGACCAGGATCTGTGGACGATCAAGTCCGCGCAGACCAACGAGGGCATCGAAGAGCCGCAGCTGGTGGTCCTGGAGATCCGCAACGCCGGGCTGCTGGAGGTCCGCGAGGAGGACTGGGACAGCCGGCTGAAGTTCGCGTTCACCGGCGTGACCGTGGTGGACCTGAAGGTCCGCAACGACAGCTCGCACCGGCGGCACGGCACCGAGAACACCGACGGCGTGCGCGACCGCGTCGAGAAGCAGCGGTCCGAGGACCGGGCCGCGGCGGAGCGGGCCCGGAAGCTGACCGCGCGGTCCGGCGACGACGAGCGGCGCGCGGTGGAGCAGGCCGAGCTGGTCAAGCTGTTCCCCAAGGAGGAGAACCGGATCCAGCTGCCGCCGTTCAACCTGAACCGCGGCGCGAGCTTCCAGGTCATGGCGCTGCTGGACGGCCCCCGGGAGCGGAACGCGCCGGTCACGATCGTCCGGTCCGGCGACGTTACCGGCGGCCGCATCCACCGGGCCGGCGGCACGCGGCGGCGGCGCACCGTCTGGCAGGCGCTCGTCGCGGTGGTGGCGCTGGTGGCGGGGGTCGGCGCCGGCGCCTGGGTCTCCAACCGGGCCCTGACCCCGCGCGCGCTGTGCGCGTCCGGGCAGCTCCAGCTGGAGGGCTCGACCGCCTTCGCGCCGATCGCCACGATTGCGAAGAACGCCTACGAGCAGCAGTGCCCGAACGCGCACATCGGCGTGTCCCCGGTCGGCAGCGGCATCGGCCTGGACCAGTTCGGCACCCAGCTCGGCCCGGCCCGGGAGCTGGCGATGGTGGACGGGCCGCCGGACACGACGCCGGTCGGGCTGACCCCGAAGCCGGTGGGCGTGGTCATCTTCGCGGTGGTGGCCAACCACGACGTGGCCGGCTCCCTGACCGCCGAGACGGTCCGCGGCCTGTTCACCGGCGCCACCCCGACAGGCAACTACAAGCTGGTCGGCCGCCCGACGGGCTCCGGCACCCGCACAGCGTTCCTGGACACCGTCGCGCAGTCCCGCTCAAGCGTCGTGAGCGCCGACAAAGCCGGCGCCGACCAGAAAAAACCACAAACCAAAAACTCAATCCACCCGAGTGAGCACCCGAGCCCCATCCTCGGTAATCGCAATCGTGTGCTCCGAATGCGACCCGCGCGACCCGT
>NZ_JAACYW010000484.1 GCF_015356825.1 Catenulispora rubra
TCTCGGAGGCGGGGGAGACGGGCTCGGGGTGCTTGTGGGATAGTCGCCTATCGGTGACCATCGCCACCTTTTCTTCCTCTGTCGACGCCTGTGGTGTCGGTGTGGGGCGGGATGGTGGGCCCGGCGGCGTGTACCTGTCGCTCGCGGGGGTAGTGGCGCCTGACGCACGCCACGAGGAGGGCCACGGCTGGATGGACCGTTCACCGGTGCGGGGTGTCGCCCGGTTGGCGGCGATACTCGACTCGCTGCCCGAGGCGCTGCTGCTCGTCGACGGCGGCGGGCGCGTGGTCAACGCGAACGCCGTGGCCGTGGGCTGGTTCGAGGCGCCGGGTGCGCCGCTGGTCGGACGGCCTGTCACTGATCTGCTCTCCGGGTTCGGCACCGCCTTGGCGCGGGTCGCCTCCCCCGACCCGACCGCCGGGGTGTGGACCGATCCGGGCGAATCCGGGCCGGGCTCGGTGTCCGGCGGCGATGCCGGGGTGCCCACCCGCATGGTCGCCAAGCTCGCCGACGGTTCGGCCTTCCCGGCCGAGGTCGTGCGCTCCTTCCTGCCGGCCGGGCACGGCGGGCTGGAGGTCGTGGTGGTGCGCGACGTCTCGGGCGTCGCCGACGCCGAGGCCGAGCTGCGCCGCCAGCAGCGGCAGACCGAACTGATCCTGCGCGCCGCCAGCGAGGGCATCGTCGGCGTGGACACCGGCGGCCGCGTGGTGCTGGTGAACCCGGCCGCCGCGCGCGTCCTCAAATACCGTGCCTCCGAGCTCGGCGGCCTGGAGTTCGACGCGCTGATCGGCGGGTCCGCCCCCGGCGAGCCGTCGCCGGTCGCCGACACCCTGCGCACCGGCCGCAAGCACCGCCTCGGCAGCGAGGCCGGGCTGCACCTGATCGCCAAGGGCGGCGGCACGGTGCCGGTCGAGCTCTCGACGGCCCCGGTGATGGAGGACGACGCCCTGGTCGGCGCGGTCGTCACCTTCGTGGACCTGTCCCGCTTCCGGCTCCCCGCGGTCCAGACCCCGCAGGTCCCGAACGGCGCCGGCGGACCCGGCGGCCACCCCGGCGTCGGTGCGTTCAGCGGGGCCAACGCCTTCGGCGGCGGCACCGGAATCAACGGCTCCAACGGCACCGTCCTGAGCGCCGAGTCGGTCAGCGCCCTGCGACGTCCCCTCGACGCCGCCCGCACCGGCCTGGCCCGCCTGGCCAACACCGGCGACGCCCTGACCCCCGGCACCCGCCACCAGCTGGCGCACGTCACCGCCGAACTCGCCGAGGCCGCGCGCCTGGTCGAGGAACTGCTCGACGCCGCGGCCGGCCCCACCGGCCTGCGCAAACGCCCCGCCGAGCTGGGCCGGATAGTGCACGCGGCCACGGACGCCGCGACCGACCTGGCCGGCGCCGCCGGCATCGACCTGGCGGTGCACACCGGCCCGGCCGAGGTCGTGATCGACGCCGAACGGATGACCCAGGCGGTCCGCCACCTGCTGGTGGACACGGTCCAGGCCTCTCCCCCGGGCTCCACTGTCGTGGTCGCCGCCGCACGCCGCGGCCCGATCGCGCGCATCGAGGTGCGCGGCGCGGAGGTCGCCGGCGTGCCGGAGCACCTGAGCTTCGCGCGCACCGTCGTGGAACGGCACGGCGGCCAGCTGACCGTGCACCGCGTCGACGGCAAGGGCGTCACCTATGTGATCGAGCTGCCGGTCGGCGCCGAGGGCGAGAACGAGCTGGCCTCCGGCGCGTCCTCGGCCTCGCGCAACCTGGTCGAGGAGACGCGGATCATCCCGATCGTCCGGGAGATCGAATCCGCGGAGCCGGCCGGCGCGCTCGGCGGACGGCGGCGCGGCGACTCGGCCGCGGCCACGACGACCACCATTCCCCGGCAGATCGCGCCGCCGGAAGAACAACTGGGAGACCGAGGAGAGCTCGCGGAACGCGGGCACCTCGGCTTCGGCCAGACCACCCACGTGCCAGCCGGTGCTTCGGCCTCGGGCAACGGCGCAGCGGCGGGAGCCAACGGGTCCACCGAGACGGCGCCCCGGGGACGTCGGCGTGCGGCGCACCAGGCGGCCGCAGCCAACGACAGCTATCTGATCCAGCACGTCGAGTCCTCGGGCGACGCCGCGCTGCGCACGTCCGGCTCGTACCAGGACGAGGCGGCGCTGGCGACGTCGGGGAACTTCACTCCTGAGGCCCAGAAAGCTCAGCAGGCTGCTTCGCTGTACGGAGATCCGGTGTTCCGCGAGCCGGACGGCGGCGACTCGCGCTTCGGCGCGCCTCGGGCTGTGGGATCGGGGTCGCTGTACGGTCCGGATCCGGCGCAGCCGTTGTTCCGCGACGAGGTGCCTGGTGCCGACGCCGCAGGTGCGGGCCCTGGTGCGCAGCCGGGCACGATGTTCGCCGGCGACGCCCGGGGCGAGTTGTTCTCCGTGCCGAAGACGTCGTCGCCGTTCGGTGACATGGCGGGCTTCGGGAATCAGGCGTCCGATGGTGTGTTCGGGACCGGGGCGCGGGGTTCCGAGGCGGTGAACGGAAGCCAGGGTGTCGCATTTCCGCCAGCCGGCGAGGCGCAGGCGCCTTTGCCCTTCTTGAGTGAGGCTCAGGCTCAGAATTCCGGGTTCACGATCCCGGAGCCGTTCGATCCGAACAGCAAGAGTTCTGATCGTCAGACCTCCGGACTCTCGCCGGCGGTCTTCCCGCCGCAGCAATCCCTGTCGCCCCAGCCGCCTGCACCGTTCCTGACGGAGGCGCAGACCGCGTCGCCGTTCGGGGCGCTCCCGCCGTCGCCGTTCGCGGCGCCGAAGCCAGCCGTCAGCGAGGCGGCGGCGTGGCCGAACCCGGAGGAGCCGGACCCGGCTCCGCAAGGTGTGGACGCGTGGCCGGCACCGGGCGGTGAGCCGCGCGGGGCCGCGCCGACGCTGCTGGTGTGGCCGACGCCGGAGACCGGGGCCGAGCAGGTGCTCGCGGCGCAGGGGTACGCGCCCACGGCGTTGAAGGCGCCCGCGCAGCTCAGCGAGACCGGGGCGGCGCGGCCGGTGGCGCTGTTGGCCGACCCGGTCGGCGTGCCGGTGACGCGCGCCGCGCTGCACACGCTGCGCGCCGCGGCGGCCGACTCGGGCATCCCGCTGTTCGTGACCGCCGGGTTGGGCGCCGTGCCGGTGGCCGCGATGTCGGCGACCGCGCGGCGCGGGGCCGATCCGTCCGCGCTGCTCAGGGCCCTGACACCGGAGCAGGTGTCGGCGCCCCGGGTGCTGCTGATCGAGGAGAACCCGGATCTGGCCGCCAGCTTCGCGATCTCGCTGGAGCGGGACGGGATGCGGGTGATCCAGGCCGCGAGCGAGAACGACGCGATGGCGGCGATGGTCGCCGAGCATCCGCAGCTGATCGTCATGGACATGACGCTGGTGCGGCGGCGGCGCTCGGGGGTCATCGACTGGTTGCGGACGTACGAGCGGCTGCATCTCGCGCCGACTGTGCTGTACACGGTGCCGGCGTCGATGACGACGGACGCCGGGGTGCTGCGCGCGCTTCGTTCCGGCGAGGCGGTGGTGCATCTGGTGGACCGCGAGGTCGGGCCGGAGGCGGCGCAGCGGATCGGCGATCTGATGGGGAAGATCGTGGACTGAGGCGGGGCTCGCTTTCTGCTCTGTGTCTCTGCTCTGCGTTTCTGCTCTGCGTTTCTGCTCTAGCGCATTTCGGCTGTCGTGATCAGGCGGATCGCGGCGTCGGCCCACGCGTCGAACGCCGCGCGTCCCGGGTCCGGGCCGAGCGTGCGATTCAGGCCACGAAGATCCGTCGCGCAGCGTCCGAGGCCGGCGGATTCCAGCCGGTCGGCCGTCGCGTCCAGGCGTGTGGTGAACGAGGGGGGCAGGTGGCGTGCGCCTCGGTGCGTCATCTCGGCGAGGAGTTCGAAGGCGTTCTCGATCGCCGCGGTGAGGCGGTCGGGCATGAGGGCGGCGCCGTCGTCGAGGTCCTTGGAGCCGTCGCCGGAGGCCAGGTCGGGGACCACGACGCGGCCCTCGGCGACCACCGCGATCGGCGTCAGGACCAGGCCGCCACGGCCGCGCCGGACGGTGGCCGAGACGTAGTCCGGGTCGCGTCGGAGCGCTTCGGCGAGGGCGTCGAGGGCCCCGGGCGCGACGGAGCGGTACTCGGAGACGATGCGCGCGGTGCCGCCGGCCGTGCCGCGGACGACTGCGGACAGGCGCTGGCTGCCTGGCTCGTACCAGAGGTGTTCGACCTCTGCGACATCCACGACGCGCACGTCCTCGGCATCGACGCGCGGCCGCACCAGGCGCGGCGGGAGCCGGTCGAACTCGGCGGCGAGCGCGTCCAGGTCGCGCGCGAGCAGCGTGCCGGGCAGGTGGCCCCACGCGCCGCCGGACTGGCTGACGGTCGTGCGCGCGACCCGGTTCACCGCCAACCGCAGGCGCCGATCGGCCCGCCGGTGCGCGGTCTCGGTCACGACATTGCCGCCGGCCAGCACACCCACAGTGCTCCCGGCCAACCGCCGCCCAACGAGATCGGCGCCGGTGACAGCGCCCTCATAGCGGCCATCGAGCGTGAGCACCACACCGGCAGCAGGATCGGCCAGGAACACCAGAGCCCTGCGATCCCCGCCGACCGCCAGCACACGGCACCCGAGCGCGGTCAGCCGCAGCCGCCGCAACGCGACCTCCGCCGCCTCCTCGGTACCCAACACGCGCGACTTCGGCTGCCCCACGGACGACCCGGCGACGCGCGCCCGCGCAACAAGCTCGGCGAGCAGGTCAGCGACCAGCACCTGCTGATGCCGCGCGGCCCGATCCGCATGCGCGGCAACCTGATCGGCCAGATCCTCGGCGGCGAGCAGCGGCCACCGCAGGCTCGCGGAGTCGAGATCGCGGCGCACGCGCGCCAGGCGCGGGGTGAAGCCGGCCGCGAGATTCGAGACGCCGGTGAGGAAGATGTCGGCAGCGAGGTCGACGGCGG
>NZ_JAACYW010000485.1 GCF_015356825.1 Catenulispora rubra
CGCGACCAGCGCTCCAACTGCGCCCGCTCATCATCGGAGAGCACCAGCTCGGCCTTCGGCCGTCCCGTCCTCGGCATGCCCGATATTCTACATTTAGAAAATGAACTTCAGGCGCAGGACACTAGCGTGGAAGAACCAGGGGAGAGTTCCACATGACCGTCACCACGACAGCCACCGCCACGCCGGCCCTCGGGCACAACACGTCCTCGCCCTCACCCTCGTCCTCGGCCGGCAGCGCCCGCGACCTGCTGCTGTCCGCCCTCGCCCCGGCGAGTTGGGGCACCACCTACGTGGTCACCTCGCAACTGCTTCCCGACCACCGCCCGATGCTCGCCGCGACGATGCGGGCGCTGCCGGCCGGGCTGATCCGGCTGGCGTTCGTGCGTCGCCTGCCCAAGGGCAGTTGGTGGTGGAAGACCGCGGTGCTCGGGACGCTGAACTTCGGGGCCTTCTTCCCCCTGCTGTTCTTCGCCGCCTACCGGCTGCCCGGCGGCGTGGCCTCGACCCTCGGCTCGGTGCAACCGCTGCTGGTGGCCGGCTTCAGCATCCTGATCCTGCGTCAGCGGCCGCACAACGCGGTACTGGGTGCGGCAGTGGTCGGCACCGGAGGCGTGGCGCTGATGACGCTGACCGCCAAGGCCCGGCTGGACATCCTCGGCGTGGTGGCGATGCTGGTGGCCACCGCTCTGATGGCGCTGGCCGTCGTGCTGGGCCGCAGGTGGGGACGGCCGGAGGGCGCCACGCCGATGGTGCTGGCCACCTGGCAGCTGGTGTTCGGCGGGCTGATCCTGCTGCCGATGACGCTGGTCTCCGAGGGGCTGCCGGACACGCTGAGCGCCAAGAACCTCGCCGGGTTCACGTACATCGGCGTCGTGGGCACCGCCCTGGCCTACACGCTGTGGTTCCGCGGCATCGAGCGGCTGGCGCCGACGTCCCTTTCGCTGCTGAGTCTGGCCAACCCGATGGTGGCCACGGTCGCCGGGTTCGTCGTGCTGCACCAGTCGCTGACCGCGCCGCAGGCCGCCGGGTTCGCCGTCGCGCTGGGAGCGCTGGTGACCGGGCAGATGCTGGTCGCGCGGAAGCGATGACGGTTTCCATTTGATCCTCAGGCACGTGGCGCTGGCTGCGCGGCCGACGGCGCTCTAGGGTGGAGCGACCTAGTTACCGACTGGTAGTAAGAAAGGTGGGCCCGATGGCCGACCCCACCCCGGGCAAGCCCTTCGACCTGGTCCTGTTCGGAGCCACCGGCTTCACCGGATCCCTGGTCGCCGACTATCTGGCCGAGCACGCCCCGGCCGGCACGCGCTGGGCGCTGGCCGGGCGGTCGGCGGCGAAGCTGCAGGCGGTGCGCGACCGGCTGGCCGCGGCGCGGCCGGAGCTCAAGGGCCTGCCCCTGCTGATCGCCGACGCCGCGGACCGGGTCTCGCTGCGCGAGCTGGCCGAGCGTACGCGCGTGGTGATCAGCACGGTGGGGCCGTACCTGCACTACGGCGAGCCGCTGGTGGCCGCGTGCGCCGAAGCCGGATGCGACTACGTCGACCTGACCGGCGAGCCGGAGTTCGTCGACGCCATGTACCTCAAGCACAATGCCCGGGCCGTGGAGACCGGCGCGCGCCTGGTGCACTGCTGCGGCTTCGACAGCATCCCGACCGACCTCGGCGTGCTGTACACGATGCGCGAGCTCGGGCCGCAGACCGGGCCGGTGCGGGTGTCGGGGTTCATCCGGGTCAAGGGCACGTTCTCCGGCGGGACGCTGGCCTCGGCGATGGCCGCGATGTCCCGGCCCAAGGCGATGGCGCGGACGGCCAAGGCCCGCCGGTCCGCCGAGCCCAAGCAGCCGGGGCGGCGCTTCGGCGTGCTGGCCGGCCCGCCGCGGCACGACGCGACCGCCCGCGCCTGGATCGCACCGCTGCCGGTGATCGACACGCAGATCGCGCTGCGCAGCGCCGCCGCACTGCCGGAGTACGGGCCCGACTTCCGCTACGGCCACTTCGCCGCCGTGCGCCGCCTGCCGATCGCCCTGGGCGCCCTGTCCCTGGTCGCCGGCCTGGCAGTGGCCGCGCAGGTCAAGCCGCTGCGACAGGCGGTCGGCAAGGTGGTCAAGCCGGGGCAGGGCCCTGACGAGGCACGCCGCGCGGCCAGCTGGTTCACGCTGCGGCTGCGCGCCGAGGCCGGCGGCCGCACGCTGGTCACCGAGGTCTCCGGCGGCGACCCCGGCTACGGCGAGACCGCGAAGATGCTCGCCGAGTCGGCCCTGTGCCTGGCCTTCGACGACCTGCCGCCCACCGCCGGACAGCAGACCACGGCGACCGCGATGGGTGAGGCGCTCATCGAGCGGCTGAGCCGGGCCGGGATCACGTTCCGGACGTTGGAGGCGGCGCCGACTCGGGCGCCGGGGCGGGGGCGCTGATGTCATCTCATATGGCTGGGGATGAAACGCCCGTTATATGTATGTATACCGCGCGCCACTGACAATCGCGGCCCTGACAACCGTGGCCCTAGCGACAGTGGCCCCGGCAACTGTGGCCCCGGCAGGCGAACGGCCGGCCGGGGCACCTTCGCCCTGACCGGCCGCCGCCAACCTGCCGCCCTGCCTACTCGTCCGCGCTGGCCCAGCCCTGCAGAATCCCGCGCCCCAGCTCGTGGCCGCGCATCATGAAGTGCAGGACCGCCGGGGTGGTGTCCGGGGTGACGCCGAGGTCGCGGATCGAGTCCACGTCCAGGGCGTGCACGGCGAAGTAGTAGCGGTGGCGGCCGGTGCCGGGCGGCGGGCCGAAGCCGACGTACTGGTGCATGCCGATCTCGTTGGGGACGTGGAAGGCCTCCCCCGGGAGCGAGCCGTCGCCGGCGCCGGCGCCCGCGGGGAGCTCGGTGGTGTCGGCGGGGAGGTCGGCCAGGCCCCAGTGCCAGAACCCGGAGGGGATCGGGGCGTCGGGGTCGAACATCGTCACCGAGATGCTCTTGGTGCCCTCGGGGACCGGGCCCCAGGACAGCTGCGGCGAGGTCTCGCGGCCGCCGGGGACCTCGAAGATCGCCGAGCCGTGCTCGGGGGCGAGGCGCTCCCCGGGCTTGAATTCGGAGGAGCTCACCGTGAATGACGGCACCTGCTCCGAGGTGTCATAGGGCGACGACACGCGCACCACTCCCGTCCAACGACATCATCGACTATTGATGGATCTGCCACCCTCAACCCTACAGAAGGCGAGACGGCAAGCATGACCACTGCCGGAGTGCATTACCGCGTCATCCGCACCCAGCTCACGGAGCTGGCCGGGGACCTGGGCCCGGAGCAGGCCGATTCGCCGGTGCCGGCGCTGCCGGGCTGGAGCGTCCAGGACACCTACGCCCACCTCGCCGGGATCAGCGCCGACGTCCTGGCCGGGACCCCGGCCCAGCCGCACAGCGCCGAATGGACCGCCGGGCACCTGGCGGCGCGCCGGGAGCGCTCGCTGGCCGAGATCGTCGAGGAATGGGGCGCCAACGGGCCCCGGATCGAGGCGTTCCTGGACGAGCCGGACGGGCGGCCCGCGGTGGTCGCCGTGATCGACCTCTTCCATCACAGCCACGACATCCGCGGCGCGCTCGGCCGGCGGGAGGCGCGCGACACGCCCGAAGCCGTGTTCGTGGCGAGCCTGCTGACCAAGTTCAAGCGCAGCGGCTGGGAGCAGGCCGGGCACCCGCCGATCGAGCTGGCCACCGGCTCGGGCAGCTGGCGGTTCGGGGAGCAGGACTGCGTGCCCACCGCGGCACTGACCACCTCCGACTTCGAGCTCTCCCGCATCCTGATCGGGCGCCGGTCCCGGGCCCAGATGCTGGCCGCGGGCTGGACCGGGGACCCGGAGCCGATCGTGGACCTGCTGCCGCGGTTCGGGCCGCCCGTGACCGACCTCACCGAGTAGCCACGCCGCCGAGGGGCCCGCGCGGCGCCTAAACTCAATCCGCCCCTCAAATCCGCGCCGCCACCGTCAGGTGAGATGGATCCGCCCCCGGGAGTCACCCCTTGGCCACCTTCGAGTCCCTCATGGACCTGCTCGAGCTGGAGAGGATCGAGGACGACCTGTTCCGCGGCGCCTCGCCCGACACCGACGTGCAGCGCGTCTTCGGCGGGCAGGTGCTGGGCCAGGCCCTGTCCGCCGCCACGGCCACGGTCGAGCCGGACCGCAGCGTGCACTCGCTGCACGGGTACTTCCTGCTCCCGGGCGACCCGACCGCGCCGATCGTGTACGAGGTCGACCGCTCGCGCACCGGCCGGTCGTTCTCCACCCGGCGGGTGGTGGCGCGCCAGCACGGCCGCAACATCTTCGTCATGTCGGCCTCGTACCAGATCCCCGAGCCCGGCCTGGACCACGCCGACCCGCGCCCGGACGCCCCGGACCCGGAGTCGCTGTCGGCGATCCCGGCCAGCCCCGCCGACGACGGCGAGGACGCGCTGTGGAACATCCTGTACCGGCGCTGGACGGCGTTCGACATCCGCCGGGTCCCGGACACCGGCCCGGAGCGGCGGCAGGTGTGGCTGCGCACTTCCGCGCCGTTGCCGGACGACCCGCACCTGCACACCGCGGTGCTGGCCTACGTCTCGGACCTGACGCTGCTGTCCACCACGCTGATCCGGCACAAGCTGCTGCCGCACAAGGAGGTGCAGATCGCCTCGCTGGACCACGCGATCTGGTTCCACCGGCCGGCCCGCGCCGACCAGTGGCTGCTCTACGACCAGGCCTCCCCCTCGGCCTCCGGCGCGCGCGGGCTGGCCACCGGCCGGCTGTTCACGCGGGAGGGCACGCTGGTGGCGACGGTCGTGCAGGAGGGGCTGCTGCGGGTGCATCCGGCGCCCTGAGGCACCGCCCGATCCACCCCGTGAACGAACCCCCGAAGCAGCCCTGAACCAACCTCCGAACCACCCCCGAACCAACCCCGACGGAACCCCCGAACC
>NZ_JAACYW010000486.1 GCF_015356825.1 Catenulispora rubra
GCGGAGGGGGTGGGGGTGTTCCGCTACGAGGGTGCCGAGGAAGGCGTTCAGTTTTGCGGTGGGGACGCGGGTTTCCCAGCCCTCCAGGGCCTGCTCGAGGGCCGGGACGAGCTTGTCCACGTGGCGGCCTGTCTTGGCCGCGAGGTTCACGCGGGGGGCCCAGCGGACTTGGACCAGGTCGCGCTCGATCTCGCGTTCGAGGTAGAAGCGGCGTTCCTCGTCCATCAGGTCCCACTTGTTGTAGGCGATGACGAGGGCTCGGCCGGCTTCGGCGACCATGGTGATGATGCGGAGGTCCTGCTCGGTCAGGGAGTCGCTGGCGTCTACCAGGACGACCGCGACCTCCGCTTTTTCGATGGCGGCCTGGGTGCGGAGGCTGGCGTAGAAGTCGGCGCCGTAGGTCTGGTTGACGCGGCGGCGGATGCCTGCGGTGTCCACGAAGCGCCAGGTCTTGCCGCCGAGGTCGATCAGTTCGTCGACCGGGTCGCGGGTGGTGCCGGCGGTGGCGTCGACGACGACGCGCTCCTCGCCGGCCAGTTTGTTCAGTAGGGAGCTCTTGCCGACGTTGGGCTTGCCGACCAGGGCTACGCGGCGGGGCCCTCCGATGAGCTCGCCGAAGCGGACCGCGGGGGTCTCCGGGAGGACGTCCAGGACGGCGTCCAGGAGGTCGCCGGAGCCGCGGCCGTGCAGTGCCGATACCGCGAAGGGCTCGCCGAGGCCCAGGTTCCACAGCTCCGCAGCGACGGCCTCCGTGCGCTGGTCGTCCACCTTGTTCGCGGCCAGGATCACCGGCTTGCCGGCGCGGCGCAGGACGCGCACCACCGCTTCGTCGGTGTCCGTGATGCCGATGGTGGCGTCCACCACGAACATCACCGCGTCCGCGGCGTTGATCGCGGCCTCGGCCTGGAAGGCGACGGCCTTGGCCATGCCCTCCACGTCGCGCTCCCAGCCGCCGGTGTCGACCAGGGTGAAGCGGCGGCCGTTCCAGTGCGCGTCGTACGACACCCGGTCGCGGGTGACGCCGGGCACGTCCTGCACGACCGCCTCGCGGCGGCCGAGGATGCGGTTGACCAGGGTGGACTTGCCCACGTTGGGGCGTCCCACCACGGCCAGGACCGGCAGGCGGACGCCTTCGCCCTCGCCCCGCTCCCAGTCCTCCGACTCGAGTCCTTCGGCGTAGGCCTCGTAGTCGAAGTCCTCGTCGAAGAAACCCCCGTCTGAGGCAGCAGTGGGGGCGGCGCTTGCGGCGCTCGGGTCGCCGGGAGTGTAGTCCTCGGTCTCGGGCTGCATCAGGGGGTCCTCATGTCTTGATCAATGCGTCGGGGGAAAACGTTCGGTCGGCGGTTCCCCTGCTGCTCAGGGGTGCCGCCGACCGGACAGGTCAGTCTTCGGGTCCGGGTCCGTCTCTAATTGTCGCGCCCGGTGAGCTGCTTGGCGTACTGCACGTGCGCCGCCAGGCGGACCCGCAGCTCCTCGCTGATGGCGGCGATCTTCTGCCGCCGGCCCAGGCCCTCGGACCCCTGGGACAACTCCTCCAGGCTCACCGGTGTTCCGTACACCAGGTCCAGGTGGGCACGCGGGGTCGGCAGCGAGCCGACCGTCTTGCCGTTCGTGGCCGTCCCCAGGCACGCCACCGGCAGCACCGGGGCCCCGGTGGCCAGTGCGAAGTAGGCCAGGCCGTTGTGCACCGACTCGAACTCGCCGGTGGTGCGGGTGCCCTCCGGGAAGACGCCCAGCACGCCGCCGGCGCGCAGGGTGGCTAGCGCCGACTGGATCGCCGCGCGGTCCGGGTGGTCCCGGTCGATCGGGATCTGGCCGAACCCGAGAAGTATGGGGCCCAGCGGGCCGACGAACATCTCCTTTTTGACCAGGAAGTGCACCGGGCGCGGCGCGACGCCGGCGATCAGCGGGCCGTCCAGGAAGCCGGTGTGGTTGCCGGCCAGCAGCAGCGGGCCGTCGGTCGGGACGTTGGCGGTGTTGTGCTGGGTGACGTGCCACAGCGAGTGCATCAGCGGCACGCCGATCCGGTGCGCGCGCTTGGCCCCGCGGGCGCTGGGCGTGTGGTTGTGCGCGGCCGAGTGGTCGCGGTCGTGGCCCTGTCCTGAACCCTGCCCCGGGCCCTGGCCGCCGGGCGCGGCTACGCCGGCCCGAGCCCGGACGCGCCAGGGAACCGACGGTCGGTCGTGTGAATCGCGGAGAACCTTCATCTGGTGAGTCCCACCCCTTGGGAAGCGGCATCCGGGGCGGGGCCCTGGGCCGCGTGGATGACGATGTCGGCGACCTTCTCGATCACCTGCTCCAGTGTCAGCTCGGTGGCGTCGACCACCACCGCCCCCGGCGCCGCTTCCAGCGCGTTGGTCCGGTTGTCGACGCTGTCCCGGCGGGTCAGCGCGTCGCGCGTGGCCGCCACGGTGCCGGCCCCGCCGCCGTTCTCGCTGTTGCGGCGGGCCGCCCGCGCCTCCTCGGACGCCGTCAGGAAGATCTTGGCGCCGGCCTGCGGGGCCACCACCGAGGCGATGTCCCGGCCCTCGACCACGATCCCGCCGGCCCCGATGAGCTCCCGCTGCAGCGCGATCAGCCGGGCCCGCACCTCCGGCACCGCGGCCACGGCGCTCACCGCGCCGGTGACGTCCGCCTCACGGATCGCCACCGCCACGTCGTGCCCGTCCACGCTGATCGCCGGCGCCGCCGGATCGGTCCCGGACGCGATCGCCGGCACCTCGGCGTCGGCCGCGACCGCGGCGGCGTCGCCGACGTCGACCTTGTTCTGCAGCATCCAGTACGTCATCGCCCGGTACTGCGCGCCGGTGTCCAGGTAGCGCAGTCCGAGCCGCGCGGCCACCCCGCGAGACACGCTCGACTTGCCCGACCCGGAGGGGCCGTCGATGGCGACGACCGTTCGGGACAGGGCCTGCTGGCTGGGCAGCGACATGCGGGTGACTCCAAGTGAGGTGGTCGGCAGAGGCGAGACCTGCGGCGCGTCAAGACTGAACAAGACTATCCGGTGGCGCGGCTCACGGGTTTCGCATTGGCCTGGAGGTCCCCGAGATTGATTGGGCGGGTCATCGGATATTCGACGGCGAGGCGCTGTCGGTATCGCTGTCGGCGTCGCTGACGATGTCGGTGGCGCCGGTGCCGCTGCCGGCCGGGATCGCCGGATGTGTGATTGGTCTCATCCCTCAGGGCACGACGACGTGCGAGATCCCGACCCCGCCCCGCGTGTCGGCGCCGTACCGCTCGATCTCCTTCTTCAGGTCCAGCGGCAGCGTGAACGAGCCCTCCGGCAGCTGCGCGTCGCCGACCCGGTCGGCCGGCACCAGCCACGACATCTCGAACTCCAGGCCGTCCGGGTCGTGCGCGTACAGCGCCTTCGTGGTCCCGTGGTCGCTCGCGCCGACCAGCGCGCCGTGCGTCTTCAGGATCTCCTCGAAGCGCGCCAGCTCCGTCAGCGTGTCCACCTCCCACGCCAGGTGGTACAGCCCCACGCGGGAGCGCCCGGCCTCCGAGGACCCGGCCTGCGAGCCGATCGCGAACAGCCCGAGGTCGTGGTCGTTGGTCGAGCCCGGCGCGCGCAGGAAGGCGGCGTTCGGGGCCTGCGTCAGCACCTCGAAGCCCAGCAGGTCGCGGTAGAACGCCACGCTGCGATCCAGCTCCCGGACGAACAGCACGGCGTGGTTGAGACGGGTGACAGGCATGGTTCGACTGCTTTCTTCCGGGACGGGCGACCTCCATCGTCGCCGGACGCTCTACACTGCCGCAAGCGCGGATCGGCTGCACGGCAGGACGACCTGGGGGAGTGCGTTGAGCGAGGGTGGACTGCCCGGGATGGGCCTGAAGCTCGGACCGGAAGTGCTGCGGGTCTCCGACGGGGTCTGGTACTCGGCCACCGGCGCCGACGGCCGCACGCTCGGCGTGCTGCGCTTCGACCCGGCCCGGGTCAAGGCCTCCGGCGGCGTACCGCGCCTGGTCGAGCGGACCGTCGCGGCGCGCGGCGGACTGCTGCCGGGCACACTGCCGGTGCTGGATCTGATCGAGGACGCCGGCCTGATCTGGCTGATCACCCCGATGGTGCCGGAATCCGCGGACGCCGCCCGCACCACCGCGCTACTGCTCGGCACGGCGCCGGTGTCGGCACCCGGCGGAGTCGCGAACGGCCACGGAACTCAGGAGCCTGCGAAGAAGGACCTGAAGGACGGCCTCCCCAGCCGCATCATCCGCACCTTCATCGGCCTGGTGCTGGTCGGCGCGGTGCTCGGCGCAGCGGCATTCGCGGCGGTGAAGCTGAAGGACAAGAAGCCCACGACGCCGGTACAGATCTCCAGCATCTCGGTGCACAACTTCGCCCCGGTCCAGCCATCAGGCATCTGCGACACCTCGGTGGACATGGTCGCGGAGCTCACGACGAACGGCGGAACCGGCGTCGTGGACTACGAATGGGACATCCCGGCGAAGAACCACACGACGCAGACCGTCGCCGGCGCGGAGACGGTGAGCGGCAAGTCGCCGAAGGTACACCTGGCATGGCAGCTGAAGCTGTCCGGGAGCGGGACGGTGACCGCCACGTTCCGGATCACCAACCCCGCAGTGCTGGCGGCGGGGGCGGATGCGGCGAGTGCTGGGGATCTGAAGTATCAGTGTCCGTAGTTGCGGTGGGACGGCAAGCGAGCCGGTGCGGCCAGGCTGGCGGTTCGAGTGAGAACCGGCGCCCCCGCGACTGCGGGTAGCGACGGGGCAGCCTGACCGGTCATGTCGTGAGGGGGTCCGAAGGACCATGCGGGGTGTTGGTTCTGGGTCCCTCGCCGCGTCAGCGGGCGCAGCCAACCTGCCCGGTTTGGCGGTGTCAAGCCGGACGGAGCCGGACCACAGCAGCAGCGATGCGGCTTG
>NZ_JAACYW010000487.1 GCF_015356825.1 Catenulispora rubra
CCCCCGTACCCGCCCCCGGAGCCGGCCACGACGGCGGCCGCCGAGCGGGTCCGGAAGCTGGCGCGCAACGGCGCACTGGCCCGGTCGGCCGCGCTGACCACCTCTGCCCGGGCCGCGATCAGCGGTGGGGTCTACGCGGTGGCCTGGCCGATCGTCTTCTCCCGGATCACCCGGCGGGCCGAGTTGCGCCACGGCCACCTGCGCTGCGCGCAGGCCGTGCACAAGCTCGCGCCCGAATGCCTGGACCGCTTCCACGACGACGTCGAGGCCGTCGTCCAGGACACCCTCCAGCATGCCGACCGGCCGATCCGCAACCTCGACGCCTGGATCGCGGCGCGCCTCACCGCGGCGACGGTGAACGCGCACCGCCGGGCCCGGGGAAGCCGCGGTGCCCTGCAGCGCCCGCGCGTGCCGAAGTGGCTGGCCGCCGCGCTGGGCGAGGATCCCTGGTATGTCGACCTCGCCATGCAGATCCTGGTCTGGGCCGGCTTGCCGGGCACCGCGGGCAGCCAGCTGTGGCCCCTGGACGCGTGGACCCAGCGCCGCGGCGAGGTCGTCGGGGACTGGGCCGGCGCCAACCGGGTGGTGCTGCGCCGCGAGATAGATCTGGTCCTGGCCGCGATGCGCCAGCGGGAGCGCTGGTACACGGACTACGTCGAACGGCCGCTGGGCCGCAAAGAGACACCGACGGTCTCCGAGACCTTCAGCGACGCCGACGGCCCGGGCCCGTCCGCCGAGCCTGCCGCCCTGGCGCTGGCCGAGCCGTACGAGGTCCAGGACGGACTGCTGCTCGCCCTCGCCAAGGACGCGCTGACGTCGATCCGGGCCCGGATCGACGCGGGCCAGGCCGCCACGGACGCCGTCGTCGACGTCGTGGGCACCTTGTTCGGCGAGGACAGCGGGAGCGGCGCCCTCGATCTCGAATACGCGCCGCACGAGTCGCCTTCGCACAGCGACGCGGTCTCGACGCGGCTACGCGATTCCGCGGAGGTCGAGCGGATCGTCGCCTCGGTGCTCGGCATCCTCGGGGACGGCGTCGGAGACGGCATCGGCGGCGACCCAGCCGAGGCCGACGGTGACGGCGTCTGACCCGGAGTCGTCCTCCGGGCCGGGCGCCACCCCCGGAAGACTCCGCCGTAGTGCCGCACTGCGCTGCTCGATCAGCCGGTGCACCTGCTCGTCTGTGGCACCGCGGGCTCGGGCCGCCGCCGTCGCGGCCCGAAGCTCGGCGAGCAGCAGGGCGGTGATCTCGGCGTCGCGGTCGCGGTCGCCGGCGCCGGCGCCGTCGCGGTCGCCAGCTGGCCGGCCTGGTTTCGGTGAGGTCATGAGGTGGGTTCGCCGTTCGCTGCTTCTCAGAGGGTGACGGTGCCTACGGTGCACTTGCGGTCAGTCGGCGACGCATAGCCAGGACGCTTCCCGATTACGCCTGACACAGGTCCACTCTCAGTATCCTCCGAAATCGCTCCGCCGCACTCATCTGCCACGGTTCCGGGGAACGTCCACTCCGACCGCCCGACGAGAATGCGTTCAGCGCTCGCGTGCCCGTGGGACACCCGGGTCGAGACCGAAATCGATGGTGTGCAGGTCGTACCGCACCACCGGGCCCCGGGACCGGCCGGCGTCCCGGTCGCGGCCGGAGCCGATCTGGTCGATCACCTGCTGCAGCGAGCTGACGTGGCCGATCCGGCCGCGGACGCCCTCCTGTTCCAGCACACTGACGTCGAGCGGGGCCGAGGTCACCAGGAGCAGCGTGGTCTCCGGCCGGACCAGCGTGGCGTCCACACCTTCCGGCCAGGTCAGCGGTTCGCCGGTGAGCACGCCGTCCAAGCCGTCGAGGCCGAACACGTACTCCTGGCCGGCGGCGAGCCGCTCTCCCGACGGCGACACCGCGGTCAGGACCGCGACACGGCCCGCGACGCCGATGTCGATCAGGGCGATGTAGACGTCACCCGTGCCGCTGTTGCGCACGCTGAAGTACTGCATCGCGCCGACGGGGACGACCGCGCCGCGAGGCGGCAGGGGGTGGCGCTCGCCGTCCTCGACGACACCCCATTCCCACTTGACGGCGGCGTGCAGGGCCCAATGGTCGTCGCCGGCCAGGTTGCTCAGCGCGGCCGCGCGGGCCAGGGCGTTCAAGTCCCGCACGACGCGGCCCACGCCCGCGGCGTCGGCGGCCCGCGCGGCGTGCAGCGGTCCGATCCGGTCCTCGACGGTCAGCCGCCCGGCCGCGTCGATCCGAACGGCCGCCTGCCAGTGGTCACCCGGATCCGCCGGCCGGATCAGCGGCGCCGCGGCCACCGCGCGCGCCAGGTCCTTCGCCTGCGGGCCGTCCGGGAGCAGGACCGGGATGGCAGGCGCGGCCACGGTCTCGCGGTGCGCACGAGCACCGATCGGCAGCGCGTCCCGCCCCGGCGCGAGCACCAGGGGTCCCTCGGCCGCCACCGGCCCGACCCGGTCGATCCGCACGTCGCCGATCTTGGTGGCGGGGTCGGCCTCCGCCGCGTCGGCCGGCATGACGACGAACGTGTCGTTCACACCCGTTCCGAGGAAGGTAGCGAGCTCCAGACGAGCCCGTCCCGGACCGGCGTCGCACACGGGCAGCGTGGTGACCAGGTCGGCCTCGGCGGTCTGGAACAGGAGCCTGCCGAACCGGCCCTCGGCCTCCGGACGCTGGCCCGGGGAGATGTCACGGACCCGGCGGCGCACCCGGGCGATGAGGGACGCCCAGCTGACCGGCTCCTGGCCGGCCTCAGCCAGCGCCAGGACCAAAGACTCCGTGAGGGCGCCCATCCGGCGGCCGTCGTCGCCGTCATATTCGTAGGCTGATTCGTCGGGGGCGCAGGCCACGATTCTCACCGACTCCGCGTCGCCCCCGGGCCGCCTCAGGTCCGTCTGCAGCTTCCCGTCCTTACGCAGCCCTTCGATGTACGACCGCAGATGCTCGTACGGGATCTGCCCGTGCGCGGCCTTGGCGACCAGCCCGGGCCGCCGGGACATGTGGGCCGCGTGGCAGCAGTCGAGGATCACGACCGCGTTGTCCGTCTTGGCGGTCAGCCCGGCCAGCAGGACGGACAGCTCCACCGAGGTGATCACGCGGTAGTCGCCGAGCCGGGAGGCATGGAAGTCGAAGGGCACGATGAACTGCAGGTCCCACAGGGGCGGGTCGGCGGCGCCCGGGGCCGGCGCGGTGGCGCGACCACCGTGGCCGCTGTAGTAGACGACGGCCGGCTCGGACGCCTCGACGTCGGATGTCAACCGCTCGTACGCGGCCAGGATCCCGTCGCGGGTGGCGTCCGCCCCGACGCAGCGCTCGACGGTGAAGCCGCGGACGCCGAGCGCCGCGGCCATCGCCTCGACGTCGTTCTCACAGCCGCTGAGTCCGTCCAGACTGACGCCGATCAACAGTGCCCTTCCAACCATGGTCCCTCCAATTCAGCGCGGCGGGCCGAAGCCCGGGCCCGGCGGTCCGGGCGGTCACCGAGGACTTCGACGAGTCCGGTGCGGCAGGCGAGCGAGATCGCCTCGGCCCGGGTGGAGACGCCGAGCTCGGCGAGGATGTGGCGGATGTGGTGGATGTGGACGGTCGCGGTGCCCTCGGCGATGAAGAATCTCCTTGCCGATCCTGCGGTTGACGAGGCCTTCGGCGACCAGGCTCGGGACGTCCAGCTCGCGGCTGGCGGGGCTGGGGGTGTCTGCCAGCCGTGGTCTCGCTCCGGGCCGAGGTGGCCGCGCTCGCGCGCGAGGGTGGTCACCCTGCCGCCGCATCCTTTCCCCATCGTCGTGGAGGCGCCGACCCGACGGGCCGCTCTACGCCTGCGGGTACTGACGGACGGGAGACGAGAGATCGCGCGTTCGCCGTATCCATCGGACGCCGAGGTCGTCGTGGAGGCCGAAAGTTTCGGTGAGAAGCGGCGAGCCGAAGCTCGATCACCGCAGCGGCTGTTCGCTCGTTTCCCCTGTTGGACCCGCCGTAGCGCAGCCATATCGTGGTCAATCATCGGCGACGGCATGCTGTAGTTCTTCGAAACATGTCCGAAACTCATTGACGACGGTTCGCCGGGATTCAACACTGCCGATAGGTCTCAGCGACCTGATCCCGGTCGCCGGCTCTCGGCGACTCCATCACAGTTAGGAGGCGCATTTCGCATGCCCGGCAACCCACGTCTCCCCGGAATCCGCCGGAGCCGCCGGCTCCGGCTTCGGCTGCTCATCGGCGCCGCCGTCGCCTTGTTCCTGGCCACGGTGATGCCGTCCGGCCCGGCGTCCGCGGCGACGAGTATCTGCTCTAACCAGACTGGCAACAACGGCGGTTACTACTACCAGATGTGGAGTAGTGGCCAAGGGTCGGCTTGTATCACCATGAACTCGGGAAACAGCTACAGCTCCAGTTGGAGCGGGATCGGCGACTTCGTCGCCGGTGTGGGCTGGAACCCCGGCGACACGTCCACGAAGTCGTTCACCGGCAGCCTGAACGCCTCCGGGGGTACCTCGCTCGTGTCGCTTTATGGCTGGTCGACCGGTCCGCTGGTCGAGTACTACGTCATGGAGAACTACGTCGGTTCGCCGCCCACGGCCGGCACGTACATGGGACAGGTCACCAGCGACGGTGGCACGTTCGACATCTACGAGCACCAGCAAGTGAACCAGCCCTCGATCCAGGGCACCGCCACCTTCGAGCAGTACCTGGCGATCCGGACGTCGCCGGTGTCCAGCGGCACCATCACCGTGTCCAACTTCTTCAACGCGTGGGCCGGCCACGGGATGAACCTGGGAACGCTCAACTACCAGATCCTCGCCACGGAAGCCTGGGGCGGCGGTAGCGGTAGCTCCAACGTCTCGGTGAGC
>NZ_JAACYW010000488.1 GCF_015356825.1 Catenulispora rubra
GCTGGGCGGGGAGCCGGTGTGGAACGGCCGGATCAACCTGCGAGGACTGGCGGTCCTTCCGGTGACGGTGCGTTAGACCGGCAGGTGGGCAGGCTGCCTGCGGTGTCGTCGGGGTGGCCCGGATGTTCGACCCCAAGGCTTAGCATGGTCGGCTATGGCGGGCATAGCAGGGCTGCGGCGACCGGACGGGGCCACCTCCCGCCCGGGCAGGGGACCGGTGCGCCTCGGTGCGGCGTTGCTGGCGGTCGTGATCGTCGCCGTCGCCGCCCGCTGCGCCATCGATTCCTCGGGGTCGCAGCCCGAGGCGAAGGTGCAGGCGGCCGTGGCCGCCACCCTGGCCGCGCGGACGGCCGCCGTCGCCGCCCACAACAAGGCCGCCTACCTCGCCACCGACGTCGACGGGACGTTCAAGGCCGCCGACGCGCAGGTCTTCGACAACCTGACGACGCTTCCGCTCGACTCGTGGACCGTGACGCTGGCCGCCGGCCAGAGCACGGCGAGAAAGCTCGACTCGGCGCGCCTGTACCAGGTGACCGAGTCCTATGAGGTCTCCGGCGTCGACTACAAGCCGGTGACCGACACCCGGTATCTGACGTTCGTCGAGCGCGGAGACCGGTGGCTGCTGTCTTCCGGCAGCGACGGTGCCGCTGCGGGTCTGCACTCGGACACCCAAATCTGGGACCAGGGCGCGGTCTCGGTGGTGCACGGCTCGCGGTCGCTGGTCCTCGGGCTCGGCGGCGAGCAGCGGCTCAAGCCGTTCGCGGACCTGGCCGACCACGCGGCCACGAAGGCGGCGTCGGTGTGGGGCGCGGCGGGCTGGAAGGGGACCGTCGTCGTGGTCGTCCCGGTGACCCAGGCGCAGGTCGAGACCTTGCTGAACAGCGCTCCCGGGAGCCTGACCGGGGTGGTCGCGATCACCGCCGGCGAGGGCGGCCAGGCACTGACCGCGGCCCCGGCCAGCCGGGTGCTGGTCAACCCGGACGCGTTCAACGGCGAGGCGCCGGACGCGTGGCAGTTCTTCTTCGACCACGAGCTCACGCACGTCGCCACCCGGGCCTGGACCACGCCGGCGGTGCCGCTGTGGCTCTCCGAGGGGGCGGCCGACTACACCGGCTACCTCAGCTCGTCCATCTCCATCGACCGGCGGTTCGAGGAGCTGGCGAGCGCGGTGTCGAAGGACGGCTGGCGGCCCCAGGAGCTGCCGACCACCGACGACTTCGCCGGATCGGGCGACTCGGTGTCGCGGACGTACCAGATCAGCAATCTGGCATGCGCGGTGATCGCGCAGAAGTACGGACAGGCGAAGCTAGTCGCGTTCTACAAGGCGGTCGGCACCGACCCGGCCGGGACCGCCGACCCCGTCGACCACGCGTTCCGGACCGTGCTCGACACCACCACGGCCGACTTCACGGCCAAGTGGCGCGCCTTCGTCCTGAACGAGGCCCGCACCGTCACGGCGATCCTCGCCAAGAAGCACCCCTGACAGCAGGCCCGACGCCGGTCCGGTCGCCCGCCACAGCGCGCGCAGCGCCAGCACGGCCGCGACCACCAGGGCCGCGTTGCGCCCCATCAGGATCAGGCCGGAGTAGATCTGGCCGCCGCGCAGCGAGTGGTAGAAGAGCGGGAAGATCAGCTGGGTCACCGAGACCGCGCCGAGGACCAGCCAGGCCGGCGTGCGCATCAGCGTCTCGCGGCGGGCCAGGCACACGGCGGCCACGCCGAGGAGCCACACCAGGTACTGCGGGGACAGGACTCGGCTGGTGACGACGGCCACGAGCACGGCCGCGAACCCGACATCGGCCAGCATCGCCGGGAACGGGAAGCCGCCGCGCACCGCAGCCCGACGCCGGATCAGCAGCAGCACGCCGAAGCCGACCGCCGTCCCGGCCAGCGCCGCCTTGCCGGCCAACGAGACACCGGGTCCGATGTACTCGTACGCGCCGTACTGGGTGTTCTCGATGTGTCCGGACCAGCCGAACCACTTCCCGGCCAGGAACGGCGTGGCGAACACCGACTCGATCTGGATCCCGCGGCTCTTCTGGTTGGTGAGGAAGGACAGCACCCCGGGGAAGAACAGCTCCAGTGCCAGCGTGGGCACCGCGGCGGTGGCCGCCGCCACACCGAACAACAACCGGCCGTTCCGCCGCTTCGGCGCCCCGACCAAGAACGCCGCAGGCCATAGCTTGAGGAATGTGCCGACGCCGATCAGGACGCCTCGCGCCACGGCCGTGGAGCGTTTGGAGCGCAGCGTCACGGTCAGCGCGGCGACGGCGCTCGCGGTGACGACCAGGTCGTAGCGGCCGTAGGCCATCGGCCCGATGGCGGCGATGCCGAGGGTCCACAGCCACGCGCCACCCTTCGGCGGGTTCTCCGGATCGGCGCGTTCAGCAGCCCGCAGGAGCAGGACGAGCACCACCACGTCCGCTACCAGGCACATCAGGAAGAACAGCACGTAGTAGCTGCCGGGCAGCAAGTGCGGGAGCAGCAGGGGCGCGGCGGCGCCGGGCGGGTACTGCCACTTCTTGTCGTCGAGCGGGTACTGGCCGTGGTCGAACGACTGGGTGAGCCACTGGTGGTACAGCTTGACGTCGCCGGTGATCGCGCCGCGGTTGAAGTACGGCAGGACGTTCAAGGCCAGCAGGAGTATCAAAACACGGGTGACCGCGTACCAGAGCACGACGGGCCGGCGGCGGATGATCCTCATGGTGCGAGCCATCCTAATCGGCTTCGCGGCGCCGGCCGCGCCGCACGGCTCGGCGCGTCAGGACCGGGGGCCACCACCGGCTAAACTCCGTTGAGTCATCGGGCTGTCGCAGTGACCAGGGACGAAGGACTGTATTTTGACGATTCTCGTGGTCACGAACGACTATCCGCCCCGGCCCGGCGGGATCCAGCAGTTCGTGCAGAACATGGTCGAGCGGCTGCCCGCCGAGCAGACCGTGGTCTACGCCTCGTCCTGGCACGGCGACCCCGAGCGCTGCCGGGAGTTCGACTCCCAGCAGAAGCACCGGGTGATCCGCGAGAAGACCGGCATGCTCCTGCCGACCCCGGACCGGACGAAGCGCGCGGTGGCCATCGCCAAGGAGATCGGCGCCGAATCAGTCTGGTTCGGAGCAGCGGCCCCCCTGGGCCTGATGGCCCCGGCCCTCCGCAAGGCCGGCGTCCAGCGCCTGGTCGCCACCACCCACGGCCACGAGTCCGGCTGGGCCAAACTGCCCGGCGCCCGCGACCTCCTCCGCAGGATCGCCAACGAGGTGGACTGCGTCACCTACCTCAACGAGTACCACCGGGCGCGCATCGCCCAGGCCCTGACCCCGGCCGCCGCCGCCCGCATGGTCCAGCTGACCCCAGGCGTGGACGTCGACATGTTCCACCCCCACCCCGCCGGCGCAGCCGAGCTGCGCGCCTCCCTCGGCTTGGCCGACCGCCCGGTCGTGGCCTGCGTCTCCCGCCTGGTACCCCGCAAGGGCCAGGACACCCTGATCAGGGCCCTGCCGCTGATCCGCCGCGCCGTCCCCGACGCCGCCCTGCTGATCGGCAGCGGCGGCCCGTACAAGGAGGCACTGCAGAAGCTGGCAGCCGAGCAGGGCGTCTCAGAGCACGTGGTCTTCACCGGCTCGGTCCCCTGGGAACAACTGCCGACCCTGTTCGCCGTCGGCGACGTCTTCGCAATGCCCTGCCGCACCCGCCGCTTCGGCCTGGACGTCGAGGGCCTAGGCATCGTCTACCTGGAAGCCTCAGCAGTCGGCCTCCCAGTCATCGCCGGCGACAGCGGCGGCGCCCCAGAAGCAGTCCTGGAAGGCGAAACCGGCTACGTCGTCCCCGGCGACTCAGTGGAGCGCACAGCAACCCGCTGCGTGGAACTCCTGCAGGACCCGGTAAAGGCCAAGGCAATGGGCGAACGCGGCCGAGCCTGGGTCGAGGAGAAATGGCAGTGGGACTCCATCGCCGCCATCCTCCGCCACCTGTTGGACCCAACAGCTACCGTCGCGGCATGAAATTCATGGTCCTGATGTACGCCGACCCCGCAACCACCGCAGCGATGACCCCCACCGAGCGCGCCGAAGTCTTCGCCCGCCACGAGGCACTGCACCAGGACCTGCAAGCCACCGGCGAGATGCTGAACGGCGCCGGCCTGGCCTTCCCAACCGACACCACGACACTGCGCTGGCAGCCCGACGCCGCGCCAACGGCAACGGACGGCCCCTTCGCAAAGGCGACGGAACACGTGACGGCGTACTACGTGGTCGAGTGCGAGAACGCGGAGCGGGCGAAGGAGCTCGCGACACGAGTGCTGGACTTCCACGTGGTGGCAGTCGAGGTGCGCCCGATCCACGACTGGTTCGGCATGGGCGCGGCACCGGCGGCCGGAGCAGCGGCAGAGGCCTGACTTGTGACTCGCGACATCCGGCCCGGCCGGCGAGCTGGTGCGGCGCGGCGCTGGCAGCCCAGATAACAGGCCGCAGGTGGTTTTAGCAACCTCGGGTGGTGACAGGCCTGGCAGCCAGCTGTGATGAGTGCCGGTGCCTTGGCGGCTGCGGGTGGTGACGGGCCAGGCTGCCAGCCGCGATGAGCACCGGTGCCTTGGCGGCTGCGGTTGGTGACGGGGCAGACCGGCTGGTGGTGTGGTGAGGGGGTCCGAAGGACCATGTGGGGTGTTGGTTCTGGGTCCCTCGCCGCGTCAGCGGGCGCAGCCAACCTGCCCGGTTTGGCGGTGTCAAGCCGGACGGAGCTGGACCACAGCAGCAGGGGTGCGGCTTGATTCCGCCAAACCGGGCT
>NZ_JAACYW010000489.1 GCF_015356825.1 Catenulispora rubra
GATGAACCCGAACCCCGCCCCGATCCCGCAGCTCCCCCGATGAACATCAGTAGCGCTCCATACCGCCGAACCCGCCCGCACGCGGCGCGCATCCGACGTTCCCCGCCCCCGCCAACGCTTACCTGCCAGAACCCCTACGCACTGATGTTTGCCTCCCGGCGGATCCAGCCCTTTTCATACGCTCCCTGATTCTCTACTGACCATACGATCGTGTAGTGTGCAGCGCGTCGCGTACGGTCGCGTGCCGTCCGTGTCCCCCCACGCAAGGCTCTGGCATGACAAGCGACGAGTGACAGAAAGCGCCCCGGTCTATGGCGATAGTGCGGTCGGTGTCCCCTGGACGTCGATACGGGTCCATCACGGCGCGCCTGGCCGCGATGGCCGCCGCCGTGGCGCTGGTCGCCGGCTGCTCCTCGGGGCCGGGATCCGGCGCCGCCGGCGCCTTCGCGCCCCCGCCGGTGCCGATGGCCGAGCCCGGCGCGGTCTCCGAGGGCGACCTCTACATGGTCGTCTGGGACGGCTACGCCGAGCCTCAGTGGGTCCAGCCCTTCCAGCAGCAGACCGGCTGCACCGTGCACGCCCAAATCGCCGGCAGCTCCGACGAGATGGTCGCCGACGTCAAGTCCGGCCGCTACGACCTGGTCTCCGCCTCCGGCGACGCCAGCCTGCGGATGATAGCCAGTGGAGACGTGGCCCCGGTCGACGTCTCCAAGGTCCCCAACTACGCGCAGATCAACTCCACGTTGGAGAACAAGCGCTGGAACTCGGTGAACGGCGTGCCCTACGGCATCCCGCAGGGTCGCGGAGCCAATGTCCTGATCTACAACAAGGACAAGGTGAGTCCGGCGCCGACGTCTCTGGGCTCGGTGTTCAACCCCGACCCGTCGGTGGCCGGCCACCTGTCGGTCTACGACTCCCCGATCAGCATCGCCGACGCCGCGCTGTACCTCATGCACAGCCAGCCGTCGTTGGGCATCAAGGACCCTTACTCGCTGCACCCGGCCCAGTTCCAGGCCGCCGTCGCACTGCTGACCAAGCAGCGCGCCGCGGTCGGCGACTACTGGCCGAGCAGCGCGAACCAGCAGGCCGCCTTCGCCAAGGGCGCGGACAGCATCGGCATCGGCTGGCAGGTGGTGGTGAACGGCCTGCAGAAGTCCGGGCACGCCGACATCGCCACGGCCAAGCCGGTCGAGGGCAGCACCGGCTGGTCGGACACCTGGATGGTCACCTCCACGGCGAAGAACCTGACCTGCGCCTACAAGTGGCTGGACTACATCACCTCCGCGCAGGTCAACGCCCAGGTCGCGGAGTACGTCGGCGAGGCCCCGGCGAACACCCGGGCGTGCACCAAGACCGCCGACCCCGGGTTCTGCGCGACCTACCACGCCGATGACCCGTCGTACTGGGCCAACGTCTACTACTGGGCCACGCCCACCGCGCACTGCCTGGACGGCACCGGCGACGACTGCGCGTCCTACCCGCAGTGGGTCGCGGCTTGGAACCGGATCAAACAGCAATGACCGCTCGGGGCAAGGGAGGCGGTGCGGACGTGACGCAGGGCTCGGGCGCCGATGTCGCCATCACCACGGCCACCACTACGGCCGGCACCACGGCCGGCACCGCGGCCACGGCCAAGCCGGTGGCGTTCCGCGGCCGGCTGCCGTTCCGCCGCCGCATGGACCTGCTGGTCGTGCTGCCCACCGTGGCCATGGCCGCGCTGATGACCCCGGTGGCGGTCCACGAGGTCAACGTGGCCGGCCAGTGGAACTCGGCGGCGGACTTCCTGTCCTCCTCCAAGTCCGTCAGCCAGCTGATCCAGGACCTGTCGCTGGAGCGCGACAAGGCCCAGGCGGCGATGAGCGGCGACCCGGACAAGGACCGCGAGTACCAGAGCGCCATCGCCGCCACCGACGCCCAGGTCGACCAGGTCACCCGGGACTTCGGCCAGACCGCGACGCCGACGCTGAAGGCCGCGCTGGCCGCCGTCTCCGACCTGAGCTACGTGCGTGAACTGCCGGCCAGCGAGGGCATGTCGCAGAACTATGTCCTGCAGGCGCACGTCCAGCAGCTCGTCGACACCGTGTACGGCGCCATCGACTCGCAGATGGTCTCGGCCCTGGACTTCGGCGGCCACGCGGCCGCCGGGGGACCGGCCGCCTCGCTGGAGGCCGAGCTGTCCGCGCTGTACTCCGGCGACATGGCCGAGAGCCAGCGCGAGGCCTCGCTGACCGCCTTCGCCTCCGGCCCCACCGAGTACAACGCCGGCGAGCAGTACGCCACCGCGCTGCGCTGGGACCAGGTCGCGCAGGTGCAGTTCGGGCTGGTGCAGCAGTCCACGGCCGCCTCCGACCGCGACGCCATCGCCGCGCTGCTGAAATCCACCCAGGCCCAGGTCTTCCGCGACTACCAGGGCAAGGCCGAGGCCCTGTACGGCCAGGCCTTCGACCCGGTCCGCGGCGTCAACGGCAACACCCAGGTCAACCTGCAGAACATCCAGACCCTGAGCGACCGCACCGCGCTGACCGCGGCCTTCGAGAGCGCGAGCAACCAGCGCGAGGCCGCCGAGGCCCAGATCACCGACCGCATCATCGGCCTGGCCCGGGACAACGCCCGGCAGGCCGAGCTCACCGTCGGCCTGCTGATCGGGGTCGGCGTGCTGGCCGCCGGGGCGCTGATGGTGCTCTCCGGGCTGATCCGGCGCTCGGTGGTGCAGCCGGTGGTGGCGCTGACCGCGGCCGCCACCCGGGTGGCCCGCGCCGCCGCGGCCGACCTGGAACGCGTCACCGACGAGGACCTCGGCGAGAAGGGCGAGCTGCCGGACTTCGAGGCCATCCCGGTGCCGACCGACGACGAGCTCGGCGACCTGGCGCTGGCGTTCAACAAGGTGCAGGAGACCGCGCTGCTGATGCTGGAGCGGCAGGTCACCATCCGGCGCAACACCGCGGAGATGTTCGGCAACGTCGGGCACCGGATCCACAACCTCACCGGGCGCCAGCTCTCGATCATCGACCAGGTGGAGCGCACCGAGACCGATCCGGTGCTGCTGGACCGGCTGTACCGCATCGACCACCTCGCGGTGCGGCTGCAGCGCGGTGCCGACAGCCTGATCCTGCTCTCCGGCGAGCGCGAGGCGAACATCTCCGGCTCGCCGATGCGCCTGACCGACGTGGTCCGCTCGGCCGTCGGCCGGGTCGAGGGCTACCAGCGCGTGGTGCTGATCGCCGAGGACGACGCCATGGTCGCGCCGTCCGCGGTCGGCGACATGACCCTGATGGTCGCCGAACTGGTCGAGAACGCGGTGTCGTTCTCCCCGGCCAGCCAGCGCGTGGAGATCGCGGTCGGGCTGTCCGCGCGCGGGTTCGTGATCGAGATCGTGGACCGCGGCATGGGCATGTCCCCGGAGCAGATGGCGCAGGAGAACGCGCGCCTGGTGCGCCGCGAGCGCCTGGACCTGGCGCCGACCCGGGTGCTGGGGCTGTTCGTGGTGGGCCGGCTGTCGGTGCGCACCGGCGCCGCCGTGGAGCTGTCGCCGACCACCGGCGGCGGGACCACGGCGCGGGTGTACGTGCCCGGATTTCTGCTGGCCGGGCCGGTCACGGAGTCGGCCTCGACGCGGGCCCCGCGCGGGGAAGCCGCCGAGGCCGCCGCGACCGGGACGCCGGCGGCGGCTCCGGCGCCGGCCGCCAACGGGGTGCCGGCGCTGCCGTCCAGCCCGGCGCAGGCGCACGCTCAGAACCTGGAGATGCGGGGGCGGCCGCCGCTGACGCCGGCGGATCCGCTGCACGCGCCGCCGCCTTCGCGTCCGCGCCGGAACCCGGGCCCTGCGGCCGCGTTGCCGCCGGGGGCTGAAGGACTGCCGCGCCGGGTGCCCGGGGCGTCGCAGCCCGGGGAGGCTTTCAGCCTGCCGACGCCGACTTCGGAGTTCGACGCCTACGCCACTACGGGGAGTGCGTCTGCCGCCCCTGCCGCGCCCGCTGGATACGGCGCCGGTGAGGCCGAGGCGTACACGGTTCCGCTGTATCAGCCTGCTCCCATCGACCCGGCGGCGGCCGCCGCGGCTGCCGCAGCCGCCGCGGCACGTGCCGCAGGCGCTGTCGACGGCCAACCGGGCCAGCCAGGTCAGACCGGCCAGCCGGGCCAGCCGGGCCAGCCAGGTCAGGTAGGTCAGCCACGCCAGTCCGGCCAGCCCTCGTTCCAGCGCTTCGAGCGCCCGGCGAACCCCGCCGAAGGCCAGCCGAAGTCGCCCTCGTTCCAGCAGTTCGACCGGACCCCGACCGCCGCCGAAGGCCAGTTCGCACCGCCTTCGCCAGCGCCGGCGCCCGCAGCACCAGCCTCGCCCTCACTCTCGTCCGCACCCTCGTATCAGCCGATCCAGCCCCAGGCGCCGGCGGGCCACCAGCCCCACCAGCCGCCGGCCGCCGGACCGGACGGCTCGTCGCTCCAGGCGTCCGGACTCGACGCGCTCGGCCGGCCCGGCGCGCCGGACGCCCCCGGAGCCCGGTACTCGCTCGGTCCGCTGGCCCCCGTGCCGCCCGAAGGCCTCGGCCGCCGGCGCGCGCTGGCCGGCGGCGAGACGCAGCACCTGCCGCACCAGCCCGTGCCCGAACCGCGCCGGGAGACCGGGGTGCTGCCGGTGCGCCGGCCGCCCGCGGTCCCGGCGCCGCCGACGGCACCCGCTCCGGAAGCGCCTGGAATGGTTCCTCCCCACCAGCCGGCGCCGGAGCCGCCGCGGTTCGCCGCGGGCCCGGCCCCGGCC
>NZ_JAACYW010000049.1 GCF_015356825.1 Catenulispora rubra
ACCCGGGACCCCCGACCCTCCCGTGTTCCCCGACGCGGAAACCGCGACAGCCTGGTGCTCGCGCCACTACGAAGCCCTGTCCGGCGCCGTCGAAATCGCAGCGGCATTCGGCCGACCGGACATCGCCCCACGCATCGCGGTCGAGTTGATGGCCTACGCCATCACCGACGTCAGCCGCGACTGGGGCAGCTGCCTGGAACACGCGCTGCGGGTGGCGCAAGACCACGGCGATACCCGGGCCGAGGCCTGGGTACGACACCGCATGGGCGTCTTCCACGGCCTGTGGCAGCGTACCGCCGAATGCCTGTCCTTCCTGGAATCGGCGCTCGCGCTGCACCAGGCCACAGACGACCGCCTCGGCGAGAGCCTCGCGCTGCGGAACCTGTCGAGCGGTTACAACCTGGCCAGGCAGTACGAGCTCGCCCTCGCGTATGGGCAAAGGGCGCTGGATCACTTCGCGGAATCACCGCAAACCGATCTGAACCACCCCGAAAGGGGGGTTCTCCTGGTCATCTCGCACGCCCTTCTCGAACTGGGCCGATACGAGCAGGCCGCAAACCACCTGAAGCATGCCCTGACCCTGTTCGACCCTGACGCCGACCTCTCCAACCGCTCCTTCTGCCTGACCACCCTCGGCGCCGCCTACCAGGGTCTGGGTCGGTTCGACGAAGCGGTCACCGCCATCGAGGAAGCCGTGGAACTCAGCCTCCGCGCCAACAACGAGCACCGCCGGGCCGACTGCTTGCACACCCTCGGCCGCGTCTACCACCATTTCGGACACACGGCGCGCGCCCGCGATTATTGGCAGCAGGCGATGGCGATCTTCAAGGAATTGGAGTTCGCACCGGGAGCCGACCAGGTCGCGGCCGACCTGGCCGCACTGGACGGCTGAGGCGGCCGGAGACCGGTGCCTCGGCCGCTTGGACGAAGCTGTCCAGAGCTCGGGGGCACGACGCCCCTGACGGGCCGGCGGCCGACGACCATCGGTCCGATCTTGCGGATGGTCGCACATGCGGTGAGCCCACGGCGATGCGGGCCGTGGTCTCGCGCGCCCGATTTCCGGAGCCCCGGAGGCGGGGCGGCCCGAGCGGCGTGACAGTACTCTGATCTTCGTTTCCTGCTCCGTCCCGCCGATCTGTTCGATGATCCCGTGCCCGTGGCCTGGCCTGGCCTGCGCCCGCCCGGTAGCCCTGACCGCCGCCGAGCGGACCCGGCCTCGGCGGCCACGGCCGCCGGCAACACGGGCCTGGAGGTCACCGGCTCCCGCCCGGTCGGCGGCGCGCATCTGCTCGATGAGCTGTGACGCAGCCTGGGATCGGCGCGACGATGAAGGCGCTGCCAGCCAACAGTAGGGTGGACGCCCAGGCGGGGCGGGTGCTGCTCGCGCCGGTCGCCCAAGCACCGTGTGGGAGATCCCCGAGAGCGCAGGAATCTGTCCGGCGTCACACGACGTGATACCGACCCGGACCACACTCCTGCACTCCTGCACTCCTGCACTCCTGCACCAGGCGATCCTGACAACCGACTTCGTCGTCGACCTGCTGGACAGTTCCAAAGGCTGTGGCCTCGCGGTGATCGGGCACGCCACCAGGCACATCCGAGTCCTTGGCGCCACGTGGCACCCCACCACCGAACGGGTCTTGCGGCAGACTCGCGAAGCGCGCCGATCGGCGCGGCAAGGCGGCCCTCTCCCCAGGTGGCAGAGCCCGCTACGCGGCGCGGGTTTCGGGGGCGGCCGGTGGAAGGTAGTGGGCACGGAGGGCGGCGATCAGCCAAGCGAAGTCGGGGGCGAGGGAGCGGTCGGCCGGCTGGCCGTTGATCGCGGCCAGGAGTTGGCGGTAACGCTCGGCCCGCAGGTCGGTGCCGCGTTCCAGGCGGGTCAGGACGTTCACGCGGCGGGCCGGGTCATCGCCCAGCAGCCGGGTCAGGATGTGCGCAGCCTCGGGGTCGTTCGGGGCGACGCCGCGTTCACGGGCTTCGCCGACCTGCCAGGTGATCTTCTTGGCGAACCACTGGTAGACGTTGGGCTTCTGGCCGCGCTCCCGGTCAGTCCGTCCTTCGGCGTTGGACCGGGCCAGCTCGCGCATGGTCACGCGAAAGTCGGGATCGCGCACCAGATCGGCCAGTTCCACCCAGGCGTCGACCTGCTCGGGGCTGGGATCGTCCGGCAGATCCGGGCTGACCCGGCTCATCCGATCGTAGAGCCACGGGTCGACGTCGGTGCCGCCGAACACCTCGTCCACGAAGTCTTCAATGATCCGTTGCCGTTCCGCCGCCGAAAGACGGGCGAGCTTGTTCATCAGTGCTGTCTCCTCCGGTGGGGATTTTCGTTTGACCACGGTGGCCAGTACCGCCCGGCGTAGCCGCAGGGTTCGCAACTGCGCGTCGAGCGCCCGCACGTGAACGGCGGCGACGGCCGCGACCGTGGTCTCCTGGTGTAGGACCCGGCGCACGTCGGCTAAGGGGAGGCCGAGTTCGCGCAGGGTGGCGATCAGGTCGAGCCGGGCAACAGCGGCAGCGGCGTAAAGCCGGTAGCCGCCGGCACTGCGGCCTGCTGGAGACAGCGCGCCGATGTCCGACCAGTACCGAATAGCGCTGACCGGCACGCCGGTGCGCGCAGCGAGCTGCCCGATGGTCAGCAGGCCAGGGCCATCGTCGTCCATACCGGTGAGTGTGCACCCTCAAGTAGCTCCAGACTCAAGCTCTTCGTGGCCTGCGCGGCATCGGATCCACCGACACGCGCCTGATCCAACGAACTGAGCCGCCGTCTGCGCCGCCAACGCCTCACCGAACGGCCGCCCAGCGTGTCACACGGGCCGGGCGTCGCCGCCATCGGCCTACCGTCTCGGGCGCTTGTCAGTGCCCTGTTCCATCAAGGGGGCCGGATGCGAAGTCATGGCTGAGTGGAGTCAGGCGTCTCTACGGTTGATGAGCAGTAGCGCGCCGATCACTGCGGCGGCCGCGTAGCAGAGGAAGCCGCCGAAGCCGGTCCAGGCGCCCAAGGCGCCGGGGGTGTGCCGGACGGCCAGAACCTGGCTGCCGGCGTTGACGGGCATGTAGTTGATCAGCCTGTTGCGCCAGTCGGTCGGCAGCAGGTCGATCACCGCCGTCCCGGCGTACAGCAGCCCGAACAGCGCTGACAGCGCGCCGGCCGTGTGACGGATCAGTGCTCCGAGGCCGAACCCGAGCATCGCGGTCGCAGCCGGGTAGAGTCCGGCACCCATGGTGGCGCGGAATGCGCCTGGGTCGCCGAGTGAGACGCCGGTGTGCTTGCTGGACAGGATGGCCTGGCCGAGGCCGAACGCCGCGAAGCCGATGATCTCGCCGATCGCGATCGTGGCCGCGGCCAGAACGGCGGCCTTGGCGGCCAGCACCGTGCGGCGCTGTGGTACCGCGGTCAAGGTGGCGCGGATCATGCCGGTGCCGTACTCGCTGGAGATCGCCAGCACGCCGAGCGTCCCGAACGCGATCTGCGCCAGGAAGACCCCGGTGAGACCGAAGTTCGTCAGGTCGGACTGGCGTTCGGCGGGCCTCATGTGGTCGAAGTCGTGGACGTACCGCCCGCAGACGAGGCCGGCGATCGCGACCGTCGCGAGCGCGGACACCACGGTCGTCCAGTAGGTGGACCGGACTGAGCGAAGCTTGGTCCATTCGGAGATCAGCAGGTTGCCGAACCCGACCGTGGTCGGCCTGATCGCCGTGCCCGGGTGTGTCGTAGCGGCGGTCACAGTCGTGCTCCTGTCGCGGTCTGAACGGTCTCAGCGGTCTCAGCGGTCTCATCAGCACTGGTTTTGGCGCTCGCGCCGCTCCCGGCCGCGGTGAATTCGACACTGTCTCGCGTGACCTCCATATACGCGGCCTCCAGGGAGGCGTTGTGTGGCGCCAGTTCGTGGATGGTGAGCCCATGGCCGGCGGCGCGGTCGCCGATGGCCGCACAGTCCAGGCCGCTGACCTTCAGTGTGTTGAGCTCGCCGGTGGACTCGACACGCGCGCCCTCGGCGCGCAGCATCTCGGCGAAGCGGCCGGGGTGCGGAGTGCGCAGCAGAACGTGGCTGGTGGCGCTCGCCGCGACGATGCCGGCGGTGCTCCCGTCGGCGATCAGCCGACCGCGTCCGATGATGATCAGGTGGTCGGCGGTCAGCGCCATCTCGCTCATCAGGTGGCTGGAGACCAACACGGTGCGTCCCTCGGCGGCCAGGCCGCGCAGCAGGCTCCTGATCCACAGGATGCCCTCCGGGTCCAGGCCGTTGACCGGCTCGTCGCAGATCACCACCGGAGGGTCGCCCAGCAGGGCCGCGGCGATGCCCAGCCGCTGGCTCATACCGAGGGAGAAGCCCCCGGCGCGCCGGCGGGCAGCACCAGTGAGCCCGACGGTTTCCAGGACCTCGTCGACCCGGCGTCGGGCGATGCCGTTGCTCTGGGCCAGGCACAGCAGGTGGTGTAGGCGCTGCGTCCGCTGTGGCGCGCTCCGGCCTCCAGCAGGGCGCCGACTTCGTGCAGCGGCCGGCGATGTCGGCCGTACGGAGAGTCGTTGACGGTGACGGTGCCGGCAGTGGGGCGGTCCAGACCGACGATCATGCGCATGGTCGTGGACTTCCCGGCGCCGTTGGGGCCCAGGAATCCGGTCACCCGCCCCGGCAGGACCTCGAACGACAGGTCGTCGACGGCGGTGATCGACCCGAATCGCTTGGTGACGCCGTCTACTCGGATTGCGGTCATGGCCCGACGCTACGGCGGCCCCCGATCCGGCAGCATCACACCCGCGTACTCGGATTCCAGGTCGCTTCTGGCTCTGGAGAGCCAGAAGCCCTCGACCCGGAGTCGCATCGCAACGCGCTGGTCAGCACGGCTTCGTCCAGCAGAACCCTGATCAGTCGGGGAACTGCGAAGCCGCCGCGCCACCGTCTCCGGGCGTGACCAGACCGGACTCGTACGCCAGCACGACGGCCTGGACGCGATCACGGAGTCCCAGTTTCGCCAGCACTGCGCTGACATGCGTCTTGACGGTCTGCGCGGCCAGGTGCAGCGACGCGGCAATCTCCGCGTTGGTCATGCCGCGGGCCACCTGCATCAGGATCTCGCGTTCGCGAGGAGTCAACCGCTCAAGGCGCGGCGGAGCCACGAGCCGGGCCCGCGTCCTGAGCGACGCCCTGGCAGCGTCGGCCGCTACGGGCCGCCGGGCGCCGCCGTTCTTCACGACGATCAGCAAGGCGTCCTCCGCATAGTCGAGCAAGACCCGCACGCGGCCGCCCGGCGCGTGACGTCCGGCTACCGATCACCGCCCGCGGCGCCGGCAGCGAGAGGGAACGACGTGCCATACCTGGGTCGGATCAACATCACCGGACCGGAACCCGAAGTGGAACGCCGGCAACATTTCGTTGACGCATTGTCCGCAGCCATGACCGAGGGATGGACATCGGTCTTCGCGGTCGCTCTCAGTACGGCCGACGTAATCGGTTCAGTGGCAGACCGGGTCCCACCCGTCCGCAAGGTACTCGAACACCATGTCATCTGCTACTCCGGCGGAGCGACAGTCACAGCCGTTCTGGACGGCGACGGCTTGGACTTCGAAGAAGCAGCGGCCGCACTCGCATCACTGGGGCGACATCTGACAACCTGGAGCCCTGAACTGCTGCAGTACACGCTGCAGCGAGTCGAGATCTGCCAGCTGGAGCAACGCTGGGACGATGAACACTGGCTGCCCCCGCTCGACCACCCCTGAAAGCTGCTGACAGTGTCGCGGCAAATACGCGGCACAGCTCACCTGCGCGCGACCCGCTCAACCGCTTAGCCACAGGTCAGAGGCAGTCCGGAACGCACTAGAGCAAGGGACGGCCCTCGGCAGCTGGTGAAGCGCTTAAGGGCCAGGTCATTGGTGATCTTGGCGGGCTGGGTCAGTACCGCCGGTGTCTCACGGTGTCGCGCTGTCGACGACGGTCACTCAGTCTCCCTCCGTGTCCCATCTGTGTCCCGCCGCAGCGCCGCGACCGTTCCCGGCGGCGGCCCGCGCGTCGTTTCAGAGTTCCGTCGCGGCTTCCCGCAGGTATGTCTCAAGCCGTCTGATCGGTGCGGTCACGCCTCGGGTATCGAGTCGGCAAGTGTAGAGACGACGGACGAGTGTGGGCTTCTGCATCGGGAGAACCACCACGCTTGTGGGGGCGTCCAGCAGCAGTAACCGGGGCAGCAGCGCCACGCCGAGGCCGGCTGCGACGAGATTGAGTGCCGTGCGGAAGTCCATGCCGTCGAAGTCGAGGCGCTGGCCGCTTCCGCGGTCGCCGACGGCGGGTGATGCCGCCAAGTCGCGGAAGTCGACGGGGGTGTTGATCCACGCGTCCGACGGCAGGTCCGTCGGGGTGACGTTGTCGGCTTCCGCCAGGGGATGACCGATGGGAAGGACGACCATGATCGGATCGTCCATGAGGCGCTCTTGTCGCAACCCGGTAGGCACTGGCACGGGAGCGTGTTCGTAGTCGAAGGTGATGGCCAGGTCGATCTCTCCCCGGAACAGCAGCGCGTGCGTTTCGCGCTGCTCGAGCTCACGCAGCGCGATGTGAACTCCCGGGCAGGCAGCACGCAGGCGTGCGAGCGCGGGAGGGACGATGGAGGCTGCCGCGGAGATGAACGCGCCGAGCCGCACCTCGCCGACGGTGCCCTCCGCGAGCGCCGCCAGCTCGGTGGCGGCGCGGCTCATCGACATGCTGATCGCGGCTTCGGTGTCGAGCAGGACCTGCCCGGCCTCGGTCGCGCGGACGGGGCGCCGGACCACGACGCGTGCGCCGACTCGTCGTTCCAGTTCCGCGATTTGCTGCGAGACCGCGGATTGCGTGTAGCCGAGCTCTTCCGCAGCAGCGGCAAACGAACCGAGCCGCACGACGGCAGCGAGAGTCACCAGATGCCGCGGATCGAACTGCCAGGACATGAAGTTAAGGGTAGCTTATCGATCGAGAAGAGATCATCGCTTGTGCTAATCCAGAGGTCGGGATGACGCTGGACGCATGGACTTCACACACTTCGACACCGCCATCGACGTGCTCCCCCGTCGTCGCGTCGGGTTCTATCCCACCCCGTTCCACGCCTTGCCCAACCTGTCGGCCGCGTACGGGATCAACTTCTTCTTGAAGCGCGAGGACCTGGCAGGCCCCAGTGCGATCAGCGGAAGCAAGATGCGTCTGGCCGAGTTCATCCTGGGTCGGGCCATCCAGGACGGCGTGACGCACGTGATCACCCAGGGCGCGTACCTGACCAACTCGGGGCTACAGTTCGCCGCCGCCTGCCTAAGCGCGCGAATCACGCCGATCCTGGTCCTGACGCGGAACGTGCCCCGGCACGGTGAGCTGGGCGAGTTCCGCGGCAACTACCTGCTCAACAAGACGATGGGGGTCGAGACTCACGTCGTCAACGTCATCGGCAGCACCTGGGACGCTCCGCACGTGGCCGTGCGGGTCGCCGAAACCATCGCGGACCGGAAGGCCGAGCTGGAGGCGCAGGGACACAAGGTCCTCATCGTCGGAGCCGGCGGCGCGCACCCCGACGGCTTCATCGCGCACGCCCTCACGTTCCGGGAGATGCTGGAGCAGTCCGATGCCGCGGGAGTCGATCTGGACTTCGTCTACCACACCATCGGTACCGGGACCGCGCTGCCGGGGATGCTGGCGGCCAAGCTGAGCCTGGGCCACCCGGTGAAGTTCAGGTCGATCTCCATCCTGAGATACAACGACGGAGACTGGATGAACCCCGGCGTGATCGTCGAACGGACCAAGGCGGTGCTGGACACCTTGGGTGCGCCGGTGCCCGACGACGCGACGATCCGCGCCGAGATCGACGTCGACCAGCGCTTCATCGGCGAGGAGTACGCCGTCGCGTCGCCCGAAAGCTCGGCAGCCATCCGCGAACTGGCCCGAGCTGAGGGCGTCTTCGTCGGCCCCGTCTACACCGGCAAGGGACTGGCCGGGTTGCTCGACCACGCCCGCAGCGGCCGGATCGCCGCCGGCAGCAACGTAGCGTTCCTGCACACCGGGGACACCGGCAACCTGTTCGAGATCCCCCAAGTCGTCGGCCACATCGCCGACTGAGATCGCAATGCACTGATTACATCGAACACGAGATATCCGGAGGCAGCAATGAAGGCAATCATCACGACGGATCAGGCCGCGGAAGCAGCCGGCATCACCCTCGCGGAGCGGCCGGAGCCGACGCCTGCCATCAACGACGTCGTCGTCGAAGTCCATGCGTCGGGCTTCGTCCCCGCGGAGTGGGAGTGGCCTTCGACGTGGGTCGACCGCGCTGGCGCCGATCGAACCCAGGCGATCATCGGCCACGAGTTCGCCGGAGTGGTGTCCTCCCTCGGGTATGGCACGACAGGACTCTCCGTGGGCCAGCGGGTATTCGGGATCACAGACTGGCACCGCGACGGAACCCTGGCCGAGTACACGGCCGTGGAGGCACGCAACCTCGCGCCGCTGCCTGGCGATGTCGATTTCACGATGGGTGCGAGCCTGCCGATCTCCGGCCTGACGGCATGGCAGGGGCTGTTCCAGCACGGTCGCCTCCAAACGGGACAGACAGTCCTCGCCCACGGCGCCGCCGGCGCGGTCGGATCCGTGGTGACGCAGCTCGCCCGGGAGGCGGGCGCCTACGTCATCGGCACCGGACGGGCGGCCGACCGCCAAGCCGCGCTCGACTTCGGCGCGAACGAGTTCCTGGCCCTCGACGAGGACAAACTCGAAGACATCGGCGGCGTCGACCTGGTCTTCGACGTCATCGGCGGCGACATCCAGCGACGCTCGGCGAGCATCATCCGCCCCGGCGGGACCCTGGTCTCAGTGGTCGGGCCCGTCGAGGCCCGCCCTGTCGACGGCCTCGCGATCGACTTCGTCGTCGAGTCCGTACCGAGTCAGCTGACGGAGATCGTCAGCCGCGTGCGGGACGGTCGCCTTCGTATGCACATCGGCACTGTCGCAGCCCTCGACGACGCCATCCCCGCGCTGAACCCGACGCAGCGGCGCAAGGGCAAGACCGTCATCCGGGTGCGTCCCTGAGCGCCGTAACGCATGCCGACATCACTTGACTCTTCAAGTCACCGGGGATACCTTCAGGTTGCCAGCACAGTGATAGACCTCGAAGGAAGAAGCAGTCATGACAAGCAACGAAGAGATCGTCCGCGCGGCGTACCGGGCGGCCGAAGGTGACGTCCGGGACCTCACGGGCTGGCGCGACTCCTTCACGAAGGACGGCGTCTTCAACATGATGTCGACCGGGGACAGCTACCAGGGTGATCGACTGGCGGACCTGCTGACCGGCATGTTCAGCGTGTTCCCGGACGTTCATCGCGAGCTGCTGCAGGTCCATCCCCTCGGCGATGACCTGGTCGCGGTCCAGCTCCTGATCCAGGGCACCTTCCAAGGCCCGTTTCCGACCCCCGCCGGCCTGCTCGCGCCGAACGGGGCGCGGACCAGCGTCCCCGCGGCCGACATCTTCCACCTGCGGGACGGCAGGATCCAGACCTTCGACTGCTACCCCATGCTGAACATCAGGATGGCCCAGATGGGGGTCTCGTTCGACTTCGCCTCGGCCGTGAAGCGGGCGTCCGACGTCGCCTGACAACCGCGAATCTCGCGCGCCGAAGTATACCCATTAACTTGAAGCTTCAAGTCAATTCCACAGGAGCCCACCATGAAGAAGCTGCACCGCACCGCCCTGACCATCGCCGTCACCGCTGCCGCCGTCACCGGTGGGCTGGGAATCGCCGACGCTGCGAGCGCGCAGTCCACGACGAGTGCGCAGTCCACGACGAGCGCCGGGCACGGCACAGACCCACGAGCCGCAGACCTCCGAGCCAACGAGCGCGTCGTGCAGACGTTCCTGCAGGAAGTGATCGACGGTCACGACGGCGCCGCGACCGCCGACCTGGTGACCCCGGACGTGTCCTGGCACGGCGGCACGCTGGGTGTCGTCTCGGGCCGCTCGAACGTCACGGGCCTGTTCACCGGCATCGTGACCGCGCTCCCCGACCTGCACTCCACCGTCCACGACCTGATAGGCCAGGGTGACCAGGTGGTCGTGCGCCAGGTCATGACCGGCACGCAGAAGGGCGCCATCATCGGCATCCCGGCGAGCGGACACAGCGTCACCTGGAACGCCATCGAGATCTTCGTCGTGCGCGACGGCAAGATCAGCCAGATCTGGGCCGGCGACGACTGGACCGCGATCCTCGACGACACCGGAACCTACAAGGCGCCCTGGATCAGCTAGCCACCGCCAACCGGCTGCCCGCGCTCGACCACCCTGAAAGCTGCTGACAGTGTCACGGCAGGTGGTCGAGCGCGCGCCGGGTGGCTGGTTGGCCGAGCTGGAATTAGCCTGATGAGGTGGGCGATTTGCCGCGGGTGGCGTTAAAGCTGCCCGCCGACGCGAACGAAGCCGGGCCGCGTGCGACGTTGGTCCTGGTCGAGACGCTGCACTCAATGGATGCCGACGGGACCGAGCTGCTGTGTGCGCTCTCGCACCAGCTGCGCAATCCGCTGACCTGCGTCATGGGGTATCTGGAGATGCTGGCCGAGGGCGTGCTCGGTCCGGTCAACGACGAGCAGATGCGGGTGCTGCAAGTGGTGACGGCGAGCGCGACCCGGCTGGGTGCGATGCTCGACGAGCTGGAGCAGCCCGAGCTGGAGCAGCCGGAGCTGGAGCAGGCGGGTCCATCGGCAGGGCGAGGGTGTTGACGGGTTCGGCCTCGGACCGCCGGCGGCGGGCGCTGGTGATCGAGGACGCCGCGGACATCTGTCTGCTGCTGTGCGACACGCTGCGCCAGGCCGGGTTCGACGTGACCGGCGTCGATACCGGTGCCCGGGGGCTGGAGGCGGCGCGGGGGTTGTGCCCCGATCTGGTGACGCTGGACCTGGCGCTTCCGGACATCGACGGGATCGAGGTGTGCCGGCAGCTGCGCGCGATCTCGAACGCGTACGTGATCGTGCTGACCGCGCGCCACGGGGAGGCCGACCGGTTGATCGGGCTGGAAGTCGGCGCGGACGACTACATGGTCAAGCCGTTCTCGCCGCGCGAGCTGCGGGCCCGGGTGGGCGCGATGTTCCGGCGGCCGCGGCTGGCCGATCCGGGGGCCGGGAGCCAGGGCGCCGCGGTGCTGCGCTTCGGCGGGCTGGAGATGGACCGCGAGAGCCGCGAGGTCACGCTGGACGGGTCCCCAGTGGCGCTGACCCGCACCGAGTTCGACCTGCTGGCCGCCCTGATGAGCCACCCGCACCGGGTGTGGGAGCGCGACACCCTGGCCCGCCGGGTGCAGCACACCGACTGGCCCGGGGACGACCACGTGATCGACGTGCACATCGCGAACCTGCGGCACAAGCTGGGCGACACCGGCCGGGAGGGCCGCTGGGTGCACACGGTGCGCGGCGTGGGCTACCGGTTCGGGGGCTCGGCGCCGGTTGATCCGAATCACGGCTGAGTGCGGCTGAGCGCGGCGGGACGTCGAGGCCGGCTGGGAGCGCGGGCCGGAGCCGGCAGCCAGGCGGGCGGCGGATAGGCCACGGCAGGCGGCGGCGGGGTCGCGGGCATGCTGGGGCGGCAGGCAGCAGGCAGCCGGGAGTCTAGCAGCTCCAAACACAGCTCAGGACCGCATCAATCCGTCGGCGCGCCATGATCCGGGCGCCCGAGACCGTCAAGATCCATAGCCGCGCGCACCATCTCGGCCACCAGCCGCGCTTCGGTGCGCACGCGCGCCAGCTGCACGGTGCTCGGTATGAGCCCCGTGTGCAGCGACGACTCGAGCGCGGTGAGTGTCGCGGCCAATCGCCGGGTGCCGAGCATCTTGCTGCTGATCCGGAGGTCGACTATCACCCGTTCGGCTTCGGCGGTGTCGTGGGCGCGGATCGCCCGGCCGATCCGGTCGAGCCGTTCGGGGAGCAGGTCGAGGTAGGCCTGCGCGTAGCGGCGCAGCGTCTCGTCACCCACTTCGGCGCGCAGCCGGGAAAGGTGCGCGCGGCTCACCGGCTCGCCGCCGGTCTCCGATGGGTCGTCTCCGGCCATCGCGTGCTTCGTCCTTTCCGTCTTCCTGGCACCAGGATCCGAGGACCGCCCCAAGGTCACCTCTGGTCCCGCTCAAAATCTGCTCAAGAAGTTGCGGCGCCGATCTTGGCGGTCCAGCATGAGAGTGACTTGTGCCTGTCCGTTTCCGAGCGGGGGTGCGCCACATCAGGCTCCTGATCTGTGAGGACAGCGAGGACGACGCACTGCTGGTCGTCCGGCGCCTGCGCCAGGACGGCCTCGCGGTGGACCACGAGCGGGTCGAGACCGCCGAGGACGCCGCGCTCGCGCTGCGCCTGCGCCCGCCCGACCTGATCGTCTCGGACTACTTCATCCCCGGCTTCGGCGCGGAGAGCGCCCTGCGGCTGCTGCGTGCCAGCGGCCTGGACGTGCCGTTCATCGTGGTCAGCGGGCGGATCGGGGAGGAGTCCGCGGCGGCGTTGATGCGCGCCGGCGCACACGACGTGGTGCTCAAGGACCGGATGTCCCGGCTCGCCCCGGCGGTGCGGCGGGAGCTGGAGCAGGCCGGGGACCGGGCCGAGCGCCGGGCGGCCGAGGCGGCGCTGCGGCGCAGCGAGCAGCGCTTGCGCCTGTTCGCCGACCACTCGCCGGACGTGATGTTCCGCTTCCGGATCCACCCGGCCGACGAGGTCGAGTACCTCAGCCCGGCCGCGGGCGCGGTGCTCGGCCGGATCCCGGAGGAGCTGTGCGGCGACCCGGGCCGGCTCTTCTCCCTCGTCGCGCCGGAGGACCGGGTGCCGCTGGCGGCCGCGTGGCACGCCGCGGACACGCAGCCGCTGGTGGTGCGCTGGTGCCGGCCGGACGGCACCGAGGCGTGGACCGAGCAGCGGGCGGTGGCACGCCGCGACGGGTCCGGGCGCGTCCTGGCCGTCGAGGGGATCCTGCGCGAGATCACCGACCGGGTGCGTGCCGACGCCCTGCGGGACCGGCTGCGGCAGGCCGAACGGCTCGACTCCCTCGGCCGGCTGGTCGGCGGTATCGCGCACGACTTCAACAACCTGCTCGCGGTCATCCTCGGGAACACCGACCTGGCGCTGGCCGAGCTGCCCGGCGACAGCCCGCACCGCCCCGGGATGGAGCTGATCCGCGACCTGGCCGCCCACGGCGCGGACCTGACCCGGCAGCTGCTGGTCTTCAGCCGGCACGAGCCGCCGCACCCGGAGATCCTGGACGCGAATGAGGTGGTCGCCGACACCGAGCGGGTGCTGCGCCGCGCGATCGGCGAGGACGTCGAGATCGTCACCCGCCTCGACCCGGGCCTGCGCCCGGTGGCCATCGACCGCAGCGAGCTCGAGCGGCTGCTGCTCAACCTGCTGGCCAACGCGCGCCGCGCCATGCCCCACGGCGGCCGGCTGATCGTGGAGACCGGCAACGTCGACCCGCCGGACGCTCGGAGCACGCCACGCACGCCGCCGACCGGGATCGGAGCGATCGGCGCGGTCGGCGCGGTCGGCTCCATCAACTCCGTCGGCGACGAGGACGCGCCGAGCACACGGCTCGCACCCGGCCCGCTGGTGCGCCTGCGCGTGATCGACAACGGCGTCGGCATGTCGGAGACGGTGCGCAAGCACGCCTTCGAGCCCTACTACACCGGCGGTGCCAGCGACGGCACCGGCCTGGGCTTGTCCTCGGCGTACGGGGTGGTCAAGGCGGCAGGCGGGGAGATCCGGATCGATTCGCGGCCCGGCGCGGGCACCGAAGTGAGCGTCTACCTACCCGCGGCCGTCGGCCGCGCCGAGCCGCCCGCGGTATCCGAACCCGACCCGCCGGGCGGACAGGGCCGCACGCTGCTGGTGGTCGAGGACGATGTCGCGGTGCGGGAGATGGTCGGCACGATGGTGCGTCGCCACGGCTACCACGCCATCTGCATGGCCTCGCCCGCCGACGCGCTCAGCGTCGTCGAGCAGTCGGACCCGCAGATCGACGCGTTGCTGACCGATCTGGTGATGGCCGGGATGTCGGGCATCGAACTGGCCGAGGCCGCCCGAGCACTGGTGCCCGACCTGCCGGTGCTCGTGATGTCCGGGTACTCGGCGGGCGCCATGTCCGCGGACGGCAGCCTCCCGGCGGGGTTGTCCCTGATCCGCAAGCCGTTCACAGCCGCCACACTGCTTCGCGCCCTCGGCGACGTGCTCGGCGTCGCGCCCCCGGATCCGAACTGACCCCTCGGCCCGGTGACCGTTCGGATTCACTCAACGTCATCGCCGACGGTGAAGTAGAAGGTCGCCCCGCCCCCGGCAGTACTCTCCGCCCAGACACGCCCACCGTGGCGGCCGACGACCCGCTCGACGACGGCCAGCCCGATGCCGGTGCCGGGGAACCGGGCCGTGCTGTGCAGGCGCTGGAAGGGGGCGAAGAGCTGGTCGGCGTGCTGCATGTCGAATCCCGCGCCGTCGTCCTCGACGTAGAAGGCCGGGACGCCGTCGTACTCGCGCGTCCCGACGCCGATGTGCGCCTCGCCCCGCTCCGAGGTGAACTTCCACGCGTTGGACAGCAGGTTCTGCATGACCAGGCTGAGCAGGACGGGATCGCCGGCCACGGGCATCGGCCCGATGACGGTCTCGACCCGGCGGTCCGGCTCCGCCGCGCGCAGGTCGGCCACGATGTCGCGCGCCAGGTCGCCGAGGTCGAACCGGCTGCGCCGCAGCTCACCGCGTCCGGCGTGGCACAGGTCGAGCAGGGCGTCGATGGTGCGGGTCATGCGCCCGGTCGCGGCGTGTACCCGATCGAGATAGTCGCGGCCGGTCTGGTCGAGCTGCCCGGCGTGGTCCTCCAGCAGGATCTCGGAGAATCCCGCGATGACGCGCAGCGGGGCGCGCAGGTCGTGGGATGCGGAGTAGGTGAACGCGTCGATGTCGCGGATCGAGGCTTCCAGGTCGGCCGTGCGGTCCCGGACGCGCTGTTCGAGGTCGGTGACCAGCCGTCGGACCTCTTCCTCGGCGCGCATCACATCGGTGATGTCGGTGGAGATGCCGCATACGGCGTAGACGCGGCCGTCGGTGTCGGTGACCGGGTGGCGGACGGTGTAGTAGGTGTGCGGGCCGTCGATCTGGTCGACGGTGTCCTGCGTCTGCACCGGCGCGCCGTGGAACAGGGCCTTGCGATCGTTGACGCCGACGGTGTCGGCCGCCGGGAAGAGGTCCTGGTGCCGGTGTCCGAGGACGTCCTCGCGGCGGACTCCGTTCAGCTGCTCGAACTGCCTGTTGACCAGGAGGTAGCGGCCGCCGGCGTCGCGTACGCAGACCACCGCGCCGATCTCGTCGACGATGTCGAGCAGGTCTGCGACGTCGCCTGCGGATCGGCGGCAGGTCTCGCGCCAGGACTCTGCGAATCGGAGCGCGAGGAGTGCGCAGGCCCCGAGAAGCACCAGGCAGACGGCCACGGCGATGCGGTAGTCGGCGATGACGAAGGCGACGCCTACCACGGCGATCGCGGCGACGCCCAGGGCCACGATGGTCAACCGGATTCCGGACACAGGATCGGGCTGGGTGATCAGCGTGTCACCGACGGGGCGGATCGGTGCGGCGGCAGACGCGGCGCGCCGGTATCCGGGCCGGGCCGCGCCGTGTCGAACGGCGCCGCGGATCATGTGGGTCGCTCCCTGGTGGGTCGATCTGTCCTGTCGATCTGTTCTGTCGATGTGTTCGGCGGGCCGGTTCGACGGGTCTGCGCGGCCGACGGCCCTGACCTGGGCAGCGTATACGCGGCCGACAGCGGTTGCCGCGAGCGGCGCGCGGGCGTAGCCCTCTAATGGGGAGCCAAATGCTCAGGGAAGGGCGCGCCGATGACAGGCGAGTTCGAGGGCGCGATGCGCGCCTACCGCCGCGAGACGCAGGCGGCCGCGTTCGACTTCATCGGAGAACGGTACGACGAGGCCTTCCCGCACAAGGAGGGGCAGGTCGCCGCCGGTCAGTGGCTGGTCGGGCAGCTGGAGCCGGGAGCGCGGGTCCTCGACGTCGGCTGCGGCACCGGGGTGCCCACGGCACGTCAACTGGTCACGGCCGGCGCGCGGGTCACCGGCATCGACATTTCTCCGGTAATGCTGGAGTTGGCCCGGACGAATGTTCCGCAGGCCGATTTCCGGCTGCTGGACATCACGGAGATCGACTCGGGCATCGGCCCCTTCGACGGTGTCGTCGCGTTCTTCTCACTGCTGATGCTGCCGCGCGCGCAGATCCTCGGTGCGCTGGGCCGGTTACACCGGGTCCTCCGCCCGGGCGGCTACCTCGCGCTGGCCATGGTGGAAGCCGACATGGACGACGTGCCGATCCCGTTCCTCGGAGTGTCGGTGCACGTCTCCGGATTCTTCCCGGAGCAGTTGCGCCGACTGACGATCGAGGCCGGTTTCGAGGTCCTGGAAGAACACAGCCTGAAATACGCGCCGAGCAGTGCGCAGGCGCTCCCGGAGATCCAGCAGTTCCTCTACTGCCGACGTGCCATCGCGTCTCAGCAGACCGGAGTCACAGTCGCCGGCTGAGCGGCATCTTGAGGAGAAATTGATGATGCCTTAAATCACGCTGGATATCCCCAGTCGAGCCTGGTCTCAACGGCAGCGCAGCCGCTCCGGCGAGAACCAGGTGAAACCATGATGTCCGCCGAACACGTAGGGACCTCGACCTCGGCCTCCGTTCCGGAACGGCCGAGGTCTGACGCGGGCCTTACCGATCTGCGCTCCGTGGAGCGCACGTCATGAAGGTCACCGCCGCCGTCGCGAAGTGGAAGCGCCGGGTCACGCCTCGCCAGAAGCCGGACCCCGCTACCTACGCATCGTTGCAAGCACAGATCGTGGAGCTCTCCGGCGGCCGCGTCGCCCGGATCACGCCGCACGGCCCGCTCTTCGCAAGTCCGCCGCACCGGTCCAGAATCGCCCGATCGACCCTGGTCCCCACGCTCACCGCCCGCGACCGGGTCGCGATCGCGGTGCTGGCCGCCGGCTGGGTGGTCTGCTTCGTGGCGTTCTGGCAGTGGTGGTTGGCCCCGGGGCACCGGGTGACCTGGGCCGGACTGGTCCTGACCAGCCTGCTGTTGCTCTACCTCACCGGTCAGGCCAGCTACTTCCTGCTCGCGGTCTCGCGGCTGCCCAAGGTCGACCCGGCGACCGGGATCCCGCGCCTGCGGCTCGCCATCGCCGTGACCCGGGCCCCCTCGGAGCCGTGGTCGATGGCGCGCCACACGCTGGAGGCCATGCTCGCCCAAGACTTCCCCTACGGCTACGACGTCTGGCTCTGCGACGAGGACCCGTCCCCCGAGATCGACCAGTGGTGCCGCTCGCACCGCATCCACGTGTCCACGCGGCGCGGGATCGAGGAGTACAACCGCACCACCTGGCCCCGGCGCACCAAGTGCAAGGAAGGCAACCTCGCCTATTTCTACGACCGGTGCGGGTACCGGGACTACGACGTCGTCGTCCAGCTCGACTGCGACCACGAGCCGCGCCCCACCTACCTGGCCGAGGTCGTCCGGCCCTTCGCCGACGCGGCCATCGGCTACGTCGCCGCACCCAGCATCTGCGACGCCAACGCCGCGGACTCCTGGGCGGCCCGGGGCCGGCTGTACCGGGAGGCCCCGTTCCACGGGCCGTTCCAACTGGGGCACGTCGACCGGCTCGCCCCGGTGTGCATCGGCTCGCACTACGGGGTCCGCACCCGGGCCCTGCGCGAGATCGGCGGCCTCGGGCCCGACCTCGCCGAGGACTTCACCACCACGTTCCTGCTCAACTCGGCCGGCTGGCAGGGCGCCTTCGCGATCGACGCGGAGGCGCACGGACTGGGCCCCATGACCTTCTCGGACATGGTCACCCAGGAGTACCAGTGGTCGCGCAGCCTGGTGGCCATGATGTTCGGGATGCTCCCGCGCCACATGCATCGGCTCCCGCTGCGGATGCAGGTGCGGTTCGCGATCGTCCTGATCTACTACCCGCTGCTGGCGCTCGGGGCCGTCGCCGGCGTCCTGCTGCCCGCCGTGGCCGCGGTGACCGGCCGGGTCTGGGTGAGCGTCAACTACGCCGCGTTCCTCGGGCACATGTGGGCGATGACGATCTGGCTGCTCGCGCTGCTGCTCCTGCTGCGTCACAGAGGGCTGCTACGGCCGCGCACCGCGCCGGTCCTGAGCTGGGAGCTGTGGCTGTTCATGCTCGCGCGCTGGCCGTACGTCGCCTGGGGCGTGCTCGGGGCGATCGTGCAGGAGACGCTGCGCCGGCCGATCTATTTCAAGGTCACCCCCAAGGACCGCACGGGACACGAGATACTGCCCAAGGGCCTGGTCGTGCCGTTCGTCGCCATCGCGGTCGGCCTTTCGGTGTGCGCGCTGATCGGCGAGCTGACCGGACCGGCCGTGGGATACGTCTTCCTGTGCATCCTCGGCTCGCTTGCGTACACGGTGGTCAGCATCGTGGTCGCCACGTTGCACGTCAGGGAAGCCGCCAGAGCGGCCGGCACCCGGCTGCGCAGCGCTTTCGTCACCGCACGCACCCCGCTGATGGTGTCCGCGCTGCCGCTGCTGCCTCTGGCCGCGGCCATCTCCCTCTACCCGGCGTACGCGCTCGCCGTTCTGCACGGGTGACTGCCATGACAACCGTCCTCGTCACCGGAGGGGCTGGCTTCATCGGCAGCCACGTGTGTGCCGCATTGCTCGGTCATGGCTACGGCGTGCTCGTCGTCGACGACTTCTCCAACAGCACGCCGCGAGTTTTCCCGCGCATCCAGAAGCTCACCGGCCGCCGCGCCGGCGCCGTCTACGCCGTGGACATCTGCGACAGGCGGGCCCTGGCAGCCGTCTTCGACCGGCACCGGGTGGACGCCGTCATTCACCTCGCCGCCCGGAAGGCCGTCGGCGAATCGACCCGGATGCCGACGCAGTACTACGACACCAACGTCGGCGGCACGACGAGCCTGCTGCGGACCATGCACGAGCACGGGGTGCAGCGACTGGTCTTCTCCTCTTCCTGCTCGATCTACGGGGACGCCGGAGGGGGGCCGTTGGACGAGGCGACGCCGGCCCGCCCGACCAATCCGTACGCGGCTTCCAAGTGGGTCTGCGAGCAGATCCTCGCCGACGTGTGCCGCCGGTGCCCGGAGTTCACGGCGATCAGCCTCCGGTACTTCAACCCGGTCGGCGCCCACCCGAGCGGACTGCTCGGCGAGGACGCCCGCGGGGTTCCCGCGAACCTGATGCCGTACATGGCCCAGGTGGCCGTCGGCCGGCTCGCGCGGATCGACGTGTTCGGCGACGACTACGCCACCGCCGACGGTACCGCCGTCCGCGACTACATCCACGTCATGGACACAGCCGAGGCGCACCGGATCGCGCTGGACCGGATCGCCGACGGACCGGGCATGCGCGTGTACAACCTCGGGGTCGGAAGGGGCCGGTCGGTTCTCGAGGTCATCGCGGCGTTCGGCGCCGCCTGCGGTCGGCCGATCCCCTATCGGATCGTGTCCCGCCGCCCGGGCGACGTGCCCGAACTGGTCGCCGACGCGACCGCCGTGGCGCGCGCCTGGGACTGGCACGCCACCCGCGACCTGGCCGACATGTGCCGGGACGCCTGGCGGTTCCAGCGGCTCAACCCTGACGGCTACGGCCGGCGGCAGTCGGCGAGGGACAGGTCGGCGAGGGACAGGCGGATCGGAGCAGCGCTATGAGGATCACAGTCATCGGGACCGGATACGTCGGCGCCGTGCACGCCGCGTGCATGGCCGACATCGGGCACGAGGTTCTCGGCGTCGACATCGACGCCGACCGGATCGCCGCGCTCGCCTCGGGCCGAGCACCCGTCCACGAACCGGGCCTCGACGAGATCCTGGCCCGGGCTCTGGCCTCCGGCAGGTTGCGGCTGTCGACCTCCCTGGCCGAGGCCGCCGCGACCGCGAACACGCACTTCATCTGCGTCGGCACTCCGCAACGCCCGGACGGTCAGGCCGCCGACCTGCGGTACGTCGACGCCGTCGTGGACGGTCTGGCACCCCACCTGCGTCCCGGCAGCCTGGTGGTGGGCAAGTCCACGGTGCCGGTCGGTACCGCGGCCCGGCTGGCCGCGCGGCTCGCGGTGACGTCCCCCGGCGTCGAGGTCGCCTGGAACCCCGAGTTCCTGCGCGAGGGTTCGGCCGTCGAGGACACGCTGCGGCCGGCGAGACTCGTCGTGGGAGTGGTCTCGGCGCGCGCCGAGGCGATCCTGCGGACCGTCTACACGCCGATGCTGCGGGCGAACGTCCCGTTCTTCAGCACCGATCCGGCCACCGCGGAGCTGGTGAAGGTGGCGGCGAACGCCTTTCTCGCGACCAAGATCTCGTTCATCAACGCCATGGCAGAGGTCTGCGACGCAGCCGACGCGGACGTGTCGGTCCTGTCCGCGGCGCTCGGCGCGGATCCGCGGATCGGCCCCCTCTTCCTGCAGAGCGGACTGGGGTTCGGCGGCAGCTGTTTCCCGAAGGACATCCGGGCTTTCGCGGCCCGCGCCGAGGAGCTCGGAGCCGCCGAGTCGGTCGAGATCCTGCATGAGGTCGACCGGATCAACCTCAGGCAGCGGCAGCGCACCGTCGATCGCGCACGGTCGCTGCTCGGCGGGAGATTCGCCGGCCGCCGCGTCGCGGTCCTCGGTGCCGCGTTCAAGCCGGACAGCGATGACGTGCGCGACTCGCCCGCGCTTGCGGTCGCCGAGGCGGTCCACCGGCAGGGGGCGGACGTCCTGGTCCACGATCCGCAGGCCCTCGACAACGCGCGCGCCGTCTTCCCCGAACTGACCTACGCCTCGGACATCCCCAAGGTGTGCGAGGACGCCGATCTGGTGCTGCACCTGACTCCCTGGCAGGAATACCGCGAGCTCGATCCCGTGGCGCTGGCCGAGGTGGTGCGCTCCCCCGTGCTGTTGGACGCTCGCAATTGCCTGGACCCGGAGCCCTGGTGGTCGGCCGGCTGGACCGTGCGGGTGCCTGGCCGACCGTTGCTGTCCCCGTTGTTGTCATCCGGGTTGTCATCCGGGCGAGGAGGAGAACGATGCATGTCGTCGTAACCGGAGGAGGTGGATTCCTGGGCGCCCATCTCTGCGAAGCCCTGCTGCGCAGAGGCGATACGGTCTGGTGTCTCGACAACTTCTCCACGAGCAGCCCTACGAACACCGCCCATCTGTGCGACCATCCCCGTTTCCGACCTGTTCGCGCCGACGTGACAGCACCCTTCGACGTTCCGGCGCCGGTGCATGTCGTGGCCCATCTCGCCAGCCCCGCCTCGCCGCCGGACTACGACCGGCTGCCGCTGGAGACGCTGGCGGTCGGCAGTCAGGGTACTGAGAACGCCCTCCGCCTGGCTCTGTGGCACGGCGCGCGCTTCCTGCTCGCGTCCACCAGCGAGGTCTACGGGGACCCCGCGACCCACCCTCAGCCCGAGGAGTACTGGGGCAACGTCAACCCGATCGGCCCGCGCAGCGTCTACGACGAGGCCAAGCGGTATGCGGAGGCGTTGGCATCGGCGTACCGGCGCAGCCGCGGCCTCGATGTCGGCATCGTCCGGATCTTCAACACCTATGGCCCGCGGATGCGGCCACACGACGGACGCGTAGTGTCCACCTTCATCCGGCAGGCGCTGGAAGGCAGCCCCCTGACGATCTACGGCGACGGCAGCCAGACGCGCAGCTTCTGCTACGTCGACGACCTCGTCCGAGGCCTCACGGCGATGGCCGACAGCGACCGCGACGGCCCGATCAACCTCGGCAACCCCTGTGAGCACACCGTTCGCGAACTGGCGGACCTCGTCCTCGAAGCCGCCGGCTCGCACTCGCGGATCGAGTACCGGCGGCTGCCGACCGACGATCCGACCCACCGGCAGCCCGTGATAGCCCGGGCCTGCGAACAGCTCGGCTGGTCCCCGGTGGTCTCCATCGAGGAGGGCTTGGAGCGCACCGTCGCGTGGTTCGCCGACCGGCGCCGGCAGCCGGACCGGGCCCCGGATCGCGGCGGTCCGGCGTTCGTGAAGGCCTGATCGCCGTGCCCCGGTCGACGACCGCCACCGGGTTCGCCCGCGTCGTGCCGTGGGTCGTCGCCGCGGTGGCCGCGGTCGGCCTGGCGGTCGCCGCGAGCGGTTGCACCGGTCTGCCTCACTACGCACCGTCGGCGCACACGTACTACATCAGCCCGAGCGGCAACGACGGCGCCTCGGGTACTTCGGCCGCCACCGCATGGCAGTCCCTGGCACGCGTTCAAAAAGTGCAGCTTCGGCCAGGAGACCAGATCCTGCTTCAGGGCGGAGCCCGGTTCTCCGGCACGCTCATGGTGGCCGCCGGCGATGCGGGCAACGCCGGACAACCCTTGGTGATCGGTTCGTATGGCACCGGAAACGCCGTTCTTCAGTCGTCCGGCGACGGTATCGACGTGCACGACACCGGCGGCGTGGCCATCCGCGATCTCACCATCACCGGGATCGGCGCGCCTTACTCACACGGGAGCGGTATCAACCTCTACAGCGACCTGCACAGCGGTACGAAGCCCAGCCACGTCACCATCTCCGGCGTCGACGTCTCCAGCTTCCAGACGGGGATCGCGATCGGCGCCGCCGGCGATACCGGCTTCACCGACGTGGCGGTCCGCCAGGCGCGGTTGCACGGCAACGAGGATTCCGGGCTGAAGACGTACGGCCCGGCCTTCGACGCGGCGCACCCCGCGTACGCGCACGAGAACATCGATATCGAAGCGGTGGAGGCGTACGGCAATCCCGGCGACCCCTCGGTCCTCGCGCACAGCACCGGAAACGGCATCAGCCTGGGCAGCGTCCGCGGCGCCGAGGTGAGCGGGTCCAGCGCCTACGACAACGGCGCCAACTCGGCGTCCCTCGCGCACGACGGGCCCGTGGGGATCTGGACGTACAACTCCACCGGCGTGGTCATCGAGCACGACACCGCGTACGACAACCACACCGCCTCCCTCGCCGACGGCGCCGGGTTCGGGCTGGACGACAACGTCTCGGCGTCGACGATCCAGTACGACCTGGCCTTCCACAACGACGGACCCGGCGTGTACGTCTACACCGACACGCCCACCGGCCTCTACACCGGCGACACGATCCGCTACAACATCAGCGACAACGACGGTCGCAAGATGCCGCAGAACGGCGGGCTGGCCGTCTACGGGACGTATATCAGTGGTCTGCAGGTCTACCAGAACACCGTGGTCATGACCGGCACCGGGGGCCAGGCGCCGGCACTGCTCGTGAGCGGGAGCACGAACGGCGTCACCGTCCGCAACAACATCCTGGCCACGGACGGCTCACCGGTGGCCACCGTGCTCGCCATCACCCCCTCGCACGTCACCCTGCAGGGCAACGACTACTTCGCCTCATCAGGACTGTGGTACGTGATCTGGTCCACCACGACGTACACCAACCTGCCCGGCTGGCGCACGGCGACCGGCGAGGAGCAGCTGTCCGGCCAGTCCACAGGCCTGACCGTCGACCCCTGCTTCAGCGGAGGCCACCTTCCCGACATCGGCTCCCCCGCCGAGGCACGCGTGCTCCTCCCCGGCTGCGCCGCGCTCGCGGGCAAGGGCCTGGACCTGGCGAAGCTGTTCCAGACGAACACTGGGACGACCGACCACTTCGGGCGGGTGCTCAGTGCGCCGCCGCCGGTCGGGGCGGCGTGACTGTCAGGTAGCTGCGACGAGCGCCGACAGGTGGCACCGTGATGCTGCGTGGACGCCGTGGCTGTTCCACGACGTCCACGCTCGATGTGTCGACGGACTCGTCTCAGAAGGCTGCCAAGCCCTTCGGCGTTCCCAACCCTGTGGGACCGTCGTAGCCGACCACCGCGTTGCACTGGTAGTCGCCGCCGCAGTCCATGCCGCTCACCGAGTTGTTCCCGCCGATCACGTCGTTGAGGCCGGACGCGTGCGCGTACAGGTAGGACGCGTCGGGGAACCGTCCCGGGTGTCCGCCGAGGGCCACGACGCCGGCGAGGAACGGTGAGGAGGCGCTGGTGCCGCCGATGATGCCCCAGCCTCGGCAGCCCTCCGTGCAGTAGACGGCCGGGCCGGTGTTCGGGTCGGCGTCGGCCGCGACGTCGGCGACCATGCGTCCGGGGCAGTTCGGGTCGGTCTGCCAGGCCGGCTTGGCGAACCAGGCCGAGCAGCCGCTGCCGGCGCCCGACCACGCGGTCTCGGACCAGCCGCGGGCGTTGGCGGCGCGGGTCAGCGAGGTGCCGCCGACGGCGATCACGCTGCTGTAGACGGCCGGGGCGCTGGTCGGTTGGAAGCCGTAGTCGCCGCTCGACGCGAGGATCGCCACTCCGGGGTGGGAGTAGTGCGGGGCGAGCCGTGCCGAGTCGGAGCTTTCGGGACCGCCGTAGCTGTTGGAGACCTCGTTCGCCCCCAACGCCACCGCCTCGTCGACGGACGCGGCGAGGTTGTCGGTCGTGGCGTCGTCGGCCTCGACGAGCAGGATGTGGCACCGCGGGCAGGCCGCCGAGACCATGTCCAGGTCGAGCGCGATCTCCACGCTCCAGCCCTGGTCGGGCGGCAGCGGCGTGGCGGCGCCGCGCTGGTTCGCCTTGGTGAAGCAGCCGTTGGCGGTGGTGCACGCGGGCAGGCCGTAGCTGGTGCGGTAGACGGCGAGGTCGGCCTCGGCGGTCGCGTCGTCGCCGGCGTCGGCGATCGCGACGGTCTGGTTCGCGCCGCCGGTGGCCGGGAGGCTGTAGGCGGCGCGCAGGTCGGTCGGGCTCAGGCCGGCCGGCAGGGTCGCGGCCGCCGCTGTGGCGCGGCCGGCTGCCGGGCCACGGACTCCGGTTCCGCCGTGGACGTCGGTCCGTATCCGGGCGAAGCAGCTCGCATGGCCGGGGAGGGCCGTGGCGCACACGGGTACTGAGCGAGGCGCGGCGGGCTGGGTTCCCCCGCTGTGGGTGGTTGTCGCGCTCGCCGTCGGCGCGACTGACGTCGCCAGGCCGAGAACGGCGGTGGCGCCGGCGGCCAGGAGTGCCAGGACTCTTATTCGTGACTTCATGTCTGCGGGGATCTCCTTGCTGGCGCGCCGGTCAGCCGACGGTGTAGGGGTTGGTGACGGTCTGCGTGATCGAGCCGCCGATCGCGTCGGCTGCGGTGACGCGCACGGTGACCGAGGATCCGGGTGCGGGGTTGCACCACTGCGCGACGTAGTGACCGATGGCGCCGAAGGTCGGCACGTCCTGCCAGCTGGTGCCACCGTCGAAGGACACTGAGACCTGCGCTGAGACCACCGGGGCGAGCGAGCCGTGCCCGCCGAAGGAGTGGTGGCCGACGTCCAGGACCAGCACCTGGTCCCGACCGGTCGAGACGTTGGTCTTCGACAGCCCGGCGTACTGGTAGCCGATGGTCAGGATCGGCATGATCTGGCACGGCGCCGACGGCTGGCCCGCGGCCCTGGCGGCCGGGCAGTAGTTCCCGGCCGGGAGCGTGGACCACGCGTCGGTCTTGCCGGTGTACTGGAACGTCACGTCGGTGTGCGTCTTCGTGGACTGCGTCGCCCCGGCCGGGCGGGTGGCGTCCAGGACCGCGCGGACGGTCGCCGGGCCGGTACCGACGTTCGGCAAGATGATCTGCGGGGGCTGGAACGGCCCGGACGGCTGGGACACCTGCTGGCCGTTCCAGTAGAAGGCAGCGGTGGTGGTGTCGCCGATGCCCGCGCCGATGGTGTCCGGGCTGCTGTCGCCGGTGTCGTCGAACGCCAGGTCCATGTTCCCGGCGCCGACGCACGCCTGGCAGTCCTCGCCGGCCGCGGCCTCGGGGAAGCGGCCGAAGACGGGGGCGGCCGGCGCCTTGGCCCAGGTGCGCTCCGAAACCTGGCCGGCGCGGTAAGTCTTTGCACCGGACTGGAGAACCAGTCCCCCCAGGCCGCCGGGCGCGGTGGCCCAGGGGCCGCTGACGCCGGTCACCCAGCGCCCCGGGGTGAAGTACGACGTCGACTTCAGCGGCATGGCGGTGCCGAACATGAAGGCGTCTCCCGCAGCGGGCACCACCGGTGCGGCGTCGACACCGCGTGTGGTGCTGGCGAGGGCCGGATCGGAGGCGATGTTCTCGGTCTCGGCGGCCAGGTCGCGGTCGGCGAGATGGTGCGACTGGTCGGCGTCGATGTGGTCCGAGGGGAAGTCCATGAAGTACTGGTATTGGCTCTGGTTCGAGGCGCCGCCGGCCGAGCCGATCGGACCGGACGCGGCCTCGAACGTGTCTATCAGGAACTTCCCGACCTTCGCCGTCGGCTGAGGCGACACCGTGATCGGCGTCGCGCCGGCGTAGATGAAAAACGCCCCGAGGACGACGGCAGGGCCCTGTGTCGGCGTCCGCGTGAGGCGCTGCATCGAGTCCTGCGGCGTCGAGGGCTGCTGTGTAGTGATGGAAACCGGCGCGGTGGCGGTCCTCGCGTCCAGAGTCAGCGCCGGCACGTCGCCCGCTGCGGGCACCGCGAAGTCGTTGACCGCGACCTGCGCGTCCGCGGTGATGTCGCCGATGGCATCGAAGGAGTAGTCGCTCATGTAGGCGGCGTAGTTCCCGGCGGGCAGCGCGATCCGGGCGACGCCGTTCTCGACCGGCTCGCTCAGCGCCATGATCCGCGAGTCGTCGGTGTTGATCACCGTGACGTAGCCGTTGAGCGGCGCCCCGTCAGTCCCGATGGCGTTGACCTGCAGGATCCGCATCGGGTAGGCCGGGGTGACCGGCGTTCCGACACCGGCCAGCCGCATCGAGGCCAGACCGAGGAGGTCGCCGCTGCCCACGGTCCGACTCGCAGCCTTGTCCGCAGCGATCTGCTGCCGCAACGCGGCGGCGAACGCCACCCCGGACGCCGGGGTCAGGTAGCCGGTGGCCGTCTGCCCGGCGACCGCCGTGAAGGTGACCCCGGCGGGCGCACTCGGCGTGACCCCGGCCCGGAACGCGAGCGACACCGGGACCTGCCCGCTCGGCGCGGCGGCAGCGAGCCGGGTGACGTCGAACAGCGACAGGTCGAGCAACCGGCCGACGAACGGCACGGCCTCGGCCGGGATCAGATAGTCGTCGCCGTGCGCGTCGGTGAAGGTGTTGAAGGCCTTGCTCGGCCCACCGGGCTGCACCCGCATGCCCGCCGGGGACACGGCGACGGTGTCGCCTGTGGGCAGCACGACCTGGCCGGTGAAGCCGGACGAGGCCGGGGTCGCCGAAGGCGCGGCCCCAGCCCCAGCCGCAGTCGCAGCCGCAGCCGCAGCCGCGTCAGCGGAGGCACCCTCAGGCATGACGGTGAGCGCCGCGAAAGCTGCCACGGCAACACCCAAGGCCGCCACACGGGCGGATCGAGTTCTATGGTTTCGCACCCTGATTCCCTCTGGTGAAGGTCGGTCGGACGCACCCAATCAACCAGACAGGCACAGCGTCTGTCAGGGACCTGATTTGGCGAGAACCCGACAGGGCGAGGAGCCAACCCGGAGGCCGTGCCAGCGCGTTCTCATGCCGAGCGGAGCTTTCCGCGCGCGGGCGAAGTGGGGCTGGACTCACGGCGGGGCGTCAGCCTGCGGACGCACCGCACACCTAGCGCCGATCGGGGCTAGGCCCTTGGCGGGTGGGCCGTTCAGCGACCTGAGTCGGGGATGTCGATGCTCGCGTCCCAGTGAGCCTAGGAATTGCTCTGCACGTCGTGTGCCAGGTGTTCCAGGTAGGACTCGTCAGCCAACGCGGAACGTGCCTGCTCCTCGGAGAGGGTCAGCCTTCGTTTTCGCGGAAGCCCATGTGCGCCGTCTCCTCGCGGATGCGGTTCAGGATCTCTTCGCGGCGGGCGCGGGCCCAGGGTGGCATCGAGCGCTTCCAGGCGGAGGGTGATGGGATGTCGATCCAGAAGGTGTCGGGGGTGCCGGCCCAGTCCCAGCCCAGGGTCAGTAGGTGGTCGTCGCCCTCGCTGTACTGGATGTAGCGGTAGCCGATGTGGACCTTGTACACGTCGCCGAGGCTACTGGACTCGGGGCTCGTGCCGGGGTGATCGCCGGGGTGATCGCCGGGGTGATCGCCGGGGTGATCGCCGGGGGCGGGATATAGTGATCAAAGGTGTCGGATAGCCTGTCCGATTCCTTCGATCGATAAACGGACAGCGTGTCCGTCGGGATGGCCATGACTGCGAAGCAAGTACCGCAACCGCCTGCGCGGCGGCCGGATGCCGCGCGCAATCGCGACAAGATCCTCGCTGCGGCGCGGGGGGCGTTCGGTGAGCCGCAGGCCGAGGTGTCGATGGCTGAGGTCGCGCGGCGGGCCGGTGTGGGTATGGCCACGCTCTATCGCAACTTTCCTGGGCGGCGCGAGCTCCTCGAAGCACTGTTCGCGGACGAGGTTGACGCGATCTGCGCCGCGGCCGAGACCATGGGTGGCGGTACGCCGGGGGCGGCGCTGACCGCGTGGTTGCACCGGTTCTTCGCGTTCGTGACGAGCAAGCGGCCGATCGCCGCGGAACTCCTGCAGCACACCGACAGGGACGACCCCGTCTTCGGCGCCAATCGCGACCGGGTCATCGCGGCGGGGGAACCGCTGTTCGCGGCCGCGACGGCGGCGCGCGAGATTCGCGATGACGTCACCTTCGAGCAGACGCTCGACCTGGTCATCGCCATCGCGTCGATCCACCGGGACGGCCGCTACGTCGAGCCGATCCTTCAGACCGCGCTCGACGGGCTGCGACCTCGGCGGGGGTGAGCTAGAAGGGGCGCGTCTACCGGCGGCGGTTCGCGGCGCTGAGTGCGGGCGTCCCCAGGCTCCACATGTTGTCGGCGACGTTGATCGTGGCGGCCGGCGGCACGATCGCGTCGATGCGGTCCAGGACCTCGGCCGGCAGGTCGACGCCGTCCGCCGCGAGGTAGCCCGCGAGGTGGTCCATGGTGCGCGGGCCGATGATCGCCGAGGTGACCGCCGGATGCCGGACGACGAAGGCCACCGCGAGTTGGACCAGCGTGAGCCCGGCCTCGTCGGCGAGCGCGCCGAGGGCGTCGGCGGCGTCGAGCTTCGCCGCGTTCGCCGGGAGCGCGGCATCGTAGAGCGCGGGGAAGCGCCGCTGCCGGGCAGGCGACCCCGGTCCGCTTATCTCGTGGCCCTTGCGGTACTTGCCGGTGAGCCAGCCCCCGGCGAGCGGACTGTAGGCCATGACGCCCATTCCGTACCGCCGGCACGTCGGCAGCAGGTCGTATTCGGCTGCACGGGTCAGCATGTTGTAGGGAGACTGCTCGCTACGGATCAGGCCGTGGCCGCGGCGTTCGGCAGTCCACCGCGCCTCGACGATCTCGGAGGCAGGGAGCTTCGACGTGCCGAACGACCGGATCTTGCCCGCGGTCACCAAATCGGAAAGCGCGGCCAAGGTCTCGTCGATGTCGGTGGCGGCATCGGGCACGCCGACCTGGTAGAGGTCGATCCAGTCGGTCTGCAACCGCCGCAGCGATCCCTCGACGGCCTCGGTGATCCACCGCCGCGACGCACCGCGGTGGTTGGGATCGTCGTCGCCGAAGGGCACTCCGAACTTGACGGCGAGCACCGTGTTCTCACGCCGCCCGCCGGCCAGCGCCTTGCCGAGGATCTCTTCCGACTCGCCGGCGGAATAGCCGTCGGCGGTGTCGATGAAGTTGATCCCGGCATCGAGCGCCTTGTGGATGATCTGCACCGATTCGTCGTGGTCCGAGTTGCCGAAGGCGCCGAACATCATGGCGCCCAAGCACAGCTGACTGACCGAGACACCGGTGCGTCCGAGAGGTCGGTATTCCATCGGGAGTCCTTCCTGGGGCGACTGCGGACTCGCCGCGATCGCCAGGAGAGAGGGCGGCACCGCGATATCGGATAGCCTGTCCACTTCACTCTAGTGAGAGGTGGACAGGCTGTCCATTTACTCGGACCCGCTCCCCCGAAGCCACGTACGCACCCGATGCGCAGGTTGGCCCACCGCGCGATCTCTCTACGGTTCGGCCGTCCCGGCAGCCGCCTCCTGAATCACGCGCGCGACGACATCAGGCTGCGAAAGCGGGACGGCGTGCGAGGAATCGACCTCGACGATCCTCGAACCGGCGCGCGCGGCCATGAAGCGCAGGATCTCCGGCGGGAGCGAGCGGTCTTCGGTGGAGACCACCGCCCAGGAGCGGATCGCGCGCCAGGCGGGCCGGCCGGTGAACGCCTCGCCGAGCGCCGCCGGCTCGATCGGGCGCTGGCTCGCGGCGAGTACCGCGGCGTCCTCCGGACTCAGGTCGGCGGCATAGGCCTCCGCGAACCGCTCCGGTTTGAGGGTCAGGTCGGCGCCACCAAGCGGGTTCGGAAACACATCAAGGTTCTCCGGGAGGAGCAGAGTGCCGGGGTACTTGGCGTTGAGCTCGCCGGCGCTCTCCCCCGAATCCGGCTGGAACGCCGCGACGTACACCAGCGCACTCACGCGGCCGGTCGCCGCGATGTCCGGATGCGAAATCACGGCGCCCGCCCACGAGTGGCCAGCCAGCACCACCGGCCCTTCGATGCGTTCCAGATAGCCCACGAGGTAAGCCACGTCCTGCTCAAGGCTGCGCATCGGCAGCGCCGGAGCGGCGATCGGATGGCCGGAGCTCTGCAGTCGCCGGGCGACCTGATGCCAGATCGAGGCGTCGGTCAGTGCGCCGTGGACCAGGACGACGGCGCGAGCAGAAGTAACGTTCGTTCTCTCCATGACACGGAGCCTAGAAGCCTGGCTCGGCAGGAGTCAACAGAACGTTCGTTCTTTAGTACCGCACATCGCTTTGCAGGAGCGGCGGGTAGACCGCCGATTCCTCGCCGTCGACGGTGGTGCCGGCGAACTGGAGCATCGCGCGTTGCGCGCCGTGCATCGGGGCCGGGTAGTTGAGGGTCGGGGCGGAGACCTCGCTCAGGGTGCGGAGGTGGTCGGCGCTCAGGGTGACGTCGAGAGCGGCGAGGTTGGCCTCCAGGTGCGCGATGCGGCGGGCGCCGATGATGGGGACGACGTTGCCCTGGGCGCGGAGCCAGGCCAGGGAGACGGCTGCGGGAGTCGTGTCGAGGGCTTCGGCGATCGCGGTGACGGTATCGATGACCTCGTATTCGGCGTCGGTCGGGCCGCCGACGAACGAGGTGCGCGCCGAGTCGGTCACCTGCGTGCCGCGCCGGTATTTGCCGGACAGGAAGCCGTTCTTCAGGGGGCTCCAGGGGACCAGCGTCATGCCCTGGTCGCGTGCCAGAGGGCTGAGTTCGCCTTCGACGGTGCGGGCCAGGAGTGAGTACTCGACCTGCAGGGCGATCAGCGGGGTCCAGCCGCGCAGGAGGGCGGTCGTCTGGGCTTGGGCGGTGAACCACGCGGGGGTATTGGAGAAGCCGATGTAGCGGATCCGGCCGGCGCGCACGAGGTCGTCCAGGGCCTGCATGGTCTCCTCGACGGGAGTGTTGCGGTCCCAGTTGTGCAGCCAATACAGGTCGAGGTAGTCAGTGCGCAGACGGCGAAGCGTCTGGTCGAGTTGCCGGCGGATCGCGCTACGTCCGGCGCCGCCGCCGTTGGGGTCACCGGGGTGCATGTTGAAGAAGAACTTCGACGCCAGGACCGTGCGCTCGCGGCGGCCGGGCCGGGCGGCGAAGTAGTCGCCGAGGATCGCCTCGGAGTGGCCGTTGGTGTAGAAGTTCGCGGTGTCGATGAAGTTGCCGCCCCGGTCGAGGTAAGCGTCCAGGATCCTCTCCGACTCCGCGACGCTGCATCCGGCGCCGCCGGGATCCTCGCCGAACGTCATGGCGCCGAGTGCGAACGGGCTCACGCGCAGCCCGGAACGGCCGAGGGTGACGTAGCTGTCGAGTGGCATGATCGTGCTCCTCAAGGCGACCGGTACATCGTGTCCCCTCGATCAAACCCTCGCTGAGCTGCGGCCGGTAGACCAGAACGCGCCAAGGCTTGCACGATCCTGCTCCATCTGCGCGGATCGAGTTGTCCGAGCCGCGTCGCGGATGGTTTCGTGAAGTCATGCTGGAGGAGCTCCGCCGCCTGATCGCCGCCCACGCGCGGCCGGACCTGCGCACACCGATCGACGGCCTGCTGCTCTCGCGCGTCAGCTCGACCGAGACCGACTATTCGATGACCTCGCCGCTGCTGGTCGTGATGGCGCGCGGCGGCAAGCGCCTGCTGCTCGGCGACCGGGTCTTCGAGTACCGGGCCGGCGACCTGCTCCTGGTCACCGCCGACCTGCCGGTCACCGGCCACTTCTTCGACCTCTCACCGCAGGCCCCGTCGCTGGCCGTGGGGCTCGAACTGCGTCCCGCGCTGATCGCGCCACTGCTCCTCAACGCGACCGGCACTGGTACCAGGACAGGCGTCAAGGCAGGCATCAGGGCAGGCGCGATCGCGACCGGCATCGCCGACGCCGAACTGCTCGACGCCCTCGTCCGCATGCTGCGGCTGCTCGATCGCCCGGCGGACGTACCGGTGCTCGCGCCGTTGTACGAGCGGGAGATCCTCTGGCGGCTGCTGACCGGCCCGCACGGCGGGGTGCTGCGCCAGATCGGCCTCGCCGACAGTGCCCTGACTCACGTACGCGGCACCATCCAGTGGATCCGCGAGCACTACGACGAGCCGCTGCGGATCCCCGAGCTCGCCCGACAGGCCGGCCTGAGCCCGTCCGCATTCCACCGCCGCTTCCGCGACGTCACCGCGCTGAGCCCCTTGCAGTTCCAGAAGCGCATCCGGCTCCAGCAAGCGCGGGAACTGCTGGTCACCGATGCCGGCGACATCGCCGCAGTCGGCCACCGCGTCGGATACGGCAGCCCGTCACAGTTCAACCGCGAGTACCGGCGGCTGTTCGGCGCACCGCCCGGGCAGGACGCGGCCAGACTGCGCGCCGACTCAGGCTCAGGCGCCGAACCGCAGCACCACGTCCTGCCGTAGTCGGCCGACGCCTCCGGTCACTCAACGCGCGCCACCGCCTTCAGCCGATCGCCGGAAGAAAGTACGAGATCCCCCAGTTCGGCGTTAACCGACGTCAGCCACGCGACCAAGGCAGCACCGTCCACGTCCAGCTCAGCCGCGAGTTCCGGCGCGTCGAAACAGGAACCGAGATACGCCGCGCGGGCCCACCGCACTGCCAGCCGGTCCGTGAGTTCGGCTTCGGTGTGCTCGATTCCGAGTCCTTCGCGATCCAACAGGGCGACGGCGTGGAGGAGCGTCAAATGGACGTACACGTGGAACGCCGCCAGAGTGCGGTCCGCAGTGAAGCTACGGCCGGGGCCGCCCCACGGCACCGGGGCACGGTGGCTAACAGCATCCTGATAACCGCTCCGGAGCATGCGGCGCGCCAAGCCGAAGTCGACGAGTTTCTGGTGAAGGGACTCGTGAAGTACCGAATCCGCGCCGGCCAGGGGGTCGGCGGCGACGCGTTCGTTCAGGTAGATCACGAGCGGTGTGGCGCTGATGTAGGCGCTGTGCGGCGGGCCGTGGAACAGCACGACGCCGTCGACGAGCGCCGCCGTCTCGGGAGCCACCGCCGGCAGGCACGCGTACAGCAGCCGGAACGCCCGATCGACAGAGTCCTGCGAAGGCGATGCCGGTTCCTGAAGCACGATTTCGACGGTGAACCCGTCGTGCGACATAGCCGCATGGAAACGCTCTGCCAGCTGCTGACCGAGCCTGTCGTCGACGTCCCCGATAGTCGGCGGCCGAAGCAGACCAGCGGCACCCGAGGCCGCGACCCGCACCGGTGAAACGGGCTCCAAGCTCCGCGCATGAGCAAGCAGCTCGACTAGCTGCCGCAGCCGCTCGTCGGAGCGCTCATCGCGGTCGCGCAGCCGGAGGAACGCCTCGTCGGCGAATCCTCGAAGCAACGACCGGCTTTGCGAGCTGTGTGCCTTCTCGGCGAGATCCGCGAACGGCGGGAAGACCTTGCCCAACAAGGCGTAGAGGCCGCCGTAGTAGACGTCGGCGTTGGCTCTCAGGGACCTGCTGTCGCCGAACATCTCGCGCGCCAGATGCTGATCCAGCTCACGAAGCCTGGCCAGCCCTACGTCCGTCACCGTGCGGCCTCCTGCTGTTCCACGAGCTCGATCAAGCCTGCTCCACTGAGTTCTCCCAGAACACGCTCGAAGCGGCGTTCGGCCTCGGCAGCCCCGAGGCGTACGCCGACCGTCACCACGAACCGCTCCGTAGCCGCTGGGCGCGGATGCCTCGTGACGAGTTCCAGGACGTACAGACTGACCTTGTCGAGGATCAGGACGTAGGGCTGCCGCGCCGTGAAGGCGAACGCGTTCGACAAGTCGTCGTACGGCCGAACGTCCCACTCCTGCGACCTGCGGTAACCGACTCCCAGGGCCATGATTCCCCCCACACTCATCCGGTCGGGGCGGCGGCCTCGGAGCGGGCCGCGCGCAGTGTCGGGGCCACCAGGGCGGCCACACCGACGATGCTTCCCAGAACCCCCGCCGCGCCGAGCACCACCGCGCTCGTCCGGACGGGGTCGGCGTGCGCCAGGTCGACCGCCGGTCCGGCGATCAGCAGCCCCAGCGGCGTCGCCGCCTGCACGAGCGAGCGCCGGATCCCGAAGACCTGGGCCTGCCGCTCCAACGGCACGGCTGTCTGCCACAGCGTCTGGTAGGCGCTGGTGACGCTGGGCAGGACGAACGCCGCGCAGAACGACGACACCAGCCACAACGGCGCCTGTCCGCTGACCGCCGTCAGCACCGGACCCGCCAGGCACGCGGCGGCGACTCCGGCCGGTACCAGAACACTGCTTCTCACCCGGCGCATGATGACGACGGCGCTCAGTCCCCCGAGCACCGCCCCCAACCCGGCGGCGGACGACACCGACCCCAGGAGCACCGCGTTCTGCCCGGACCGCAGCATCAACAGCGGCTTGCTGAGCACGGCTCCGACCGCCGAGACGAAGTTCAGCGTGAAGAAGACGAACACCAGCCCGCGCAACGCCGGTCGGCTGGCGATGAAGCTCAGTCCCGCTCTCATCGTCCGCAACGCACTGTCCCGTCCGGCCACGGTTTCAACGCTGTCCGCCGGCAGCTCCGCGCGATGGACAGGAACCCTGGTGAGAGCCAGCGTGACAAATCCGGCCAGGTAGCTGAGCAAGTCCACGAGAAGCACGGCAGGAAGCCCGGCCAGCTTCAGCAGAAGCCCGGCCGCCAACGGGGCGATGACAGACCCCGCCGATTCACCGAAGCCGATCTGCGCGTTGGCGCGGGCCAGACCGTCAGCACCGGCCAGAGTGGTGACGACCTTCGAGTAGGCGAGCCAGTGTGCTGCTTCCAGGACGCCCTCGGTCACCCCCACGAGATACAAGTGCCACGTGCGCAGGTCGTGGTTGTGCGCCAGGAGCAGCAGAACCACGGCCACCACAGCGAGAAGCGCGTCGCACGACAGCATCACGGACTTGGCGCTGAGCCGGTCGACCCACACGCCCAGAAAAGGCGAGAAAAGGATTCCCGGCAGCAGATTGGAAAGCAGCAGAAAGGAAAGAGTAGACGCGCGGCCATCGGTCTGCCAGGCCCACAACGTGATAGCGAACCAACAGATCTGCCCGCCGACCGCGGAGGCGAATTGCCCGAGCCACACCGTGGTGGAGGCGGATCTCCCAGACCGCGCGCGCAAAGTCGAGCTGATGACTGCACCTCCCCGTGAACAGCGCCACCAATGCCCTGAGAGTAGCAGCGCCGCTCGCGATGAACGCGGTGACGCCGTCACGTTCAACCGTGCAAACCAGGAAGTCCGCACGCCTGGACAGCGGATTCAAGCAGTTGACTGGCTCCGCAATCGCGTTCAACTGTCCAACCGGGCAATCGGCTTTGTATGGACAATGGACTCCGGCATTGGCTAGCTTCACGCCGGGCCGATCAAATTCGGCTTGTGAGTAAAGGCACCGGTGCACCGTGCCCTGAGAAAGGGGAAAGCCCATGCAGGAATCGAGCACGCTGCAGGATCTCGAGGCGACGCTGGCCGCCACGTTCGAGGCCGGCGACTGGGGTCTGGACGCCGCGATCGCGGAGCAGTCCGGGACCGAGCTGGTCGACACCTCGATCCGTCCGATCAACATGGACCTCAACGATCTGATGGGCAGCCGTCCGGTCGGTAACTGAGTCCAGAACGGGCCCGACCCTCCCACAGGTGACACACGGGGACGGGACTAACCCGGGGATGGCCGGCCGGCCGCGAAGCGACCACCCGGTCATCCCCGCACGCGACGGGGATCGACACATGAACCTTCCGGGCAGGCCGAGCCGTGCCGTGCTGCGTGCTGCCGCCCGGGTCCCCAGCCCGGCGGTCGTGTACGACCTGGACCTGGTCACCGAGGCCGAGGCCGCGCTGCGCGCGGACCTGAGCGGCCTCCCCGATGCCACGATCCTGTTCGCCGTGAAGGCGAACCGGTATCCGCCGGTGCTGCGCCACCTGGCGACGCTCGGGGTGGGCGCGGACGTGGCCGGGCTCCGGGAGTACGAAGCAGCCGTCGAGGCCGGGATGACACCGATCACCGCGACCTCGCCCGGCTTCGACGCGGCGGCGCTGCGCCGGCTGAGCGGCCTCGCGGTCCCCGTCGACATCAGCAGCCGATCACAGCTGGAGGGCTGGATCGCGGCCGGCGGACTGCCGACGGACGGGGAGATCGGCCTGAGGATCAGGGTTCCGGTGGCCCCGGTGGAGCGCGCGGGCACCGGAGTGGCCTGGAGCCGCTTCGGCGTCGATGCCGCGGATCCCGAGTTGCACGCGCTTCTGAAACGGCACCGGCTGAAGGTGACCCGGCTGCACGCACATGCCGGCGAGATGATGACAGCCCGGCGGGCCCACGCCCTGACGAAGGCCCTCCTTCAGTGCTGCACGGCCGCGTTCCCCGACGTCTCAGCCATCAACGTCGGCGGCGGCCTGGCCGGTTTGTACGCCGACCCGGCTGAGGCACGGCAGGCCTGGGCATCGATCGCGGCGGCGTTGAGCGAGTTCGCAGGGACGACCGGACGACGACTGAAGCTGATCGTCGAGCCCGGAATGCTGCTGACCGCCCTGGCCGGCTATCTCGTGGTGACCGCTCGGGGAGTCGACGCCCATCCCGGCGGGGTCTCCGCCGTCACCGCCGACGCCTCCGGATGGAACCTGCTGAGCTGGACCCGGCCCCGGCTCGTCGCCCAGGTCCCGGACCGGGACGAGCCGCCGCAGCACTACAGGCTCGTCGGCAACAGCTGTTACGAGGAAGACGTACTGGTCCCGGATCTGGCCGCGGGCGAGGTCCGAGTGGGAGACCGGCTGGTGCTGAACGCGGCCGGCGCCTACGTGACGAGCATGGCGCGGTCTCTGCACGGTATGGAGCCGCCTCACGAGGAGGTCGTGCGCGGAAGATGATGAAGATGACCGAAATGCTGCTGCGAGACGCCGCAGCCATCCGGACGCTGGCCGAGGCCTGGCTGTGGGACATCGGCACCGTCGACGGTGCCGAGACCGAGGTTCTGGAGGGCGTCGGCAGCCGGTGCGCGGTCGTCGACCTGGGCGGCGCGCCGGGCGGCTTGATCAGCACCTTGGCAGACGTGATCGACGAGTCGGCGCTGCCGGGCCCGCCGGAGCGTGCGGTGCTCCGTCGCTATGAGCAAGGCGACTACACCCCCGCGCACCGGTTCCGCGATGAGGCCGCCGGCACGGGGACCGGCTGGACGGTGCTGTGCGCGCTGGACGACTCCGATCTGGACGCGCTGACTCACTGGGACGGCGAGCGCTTCACCCGGACGTTCGACCGCTGCGGGGTGGCGCTGCGGCTCCAGCCGGAGTGGTGGTGCTGGACCAGCCCGGTGCGCGGCGGTGTCCGGCACACGTTGGCGATCGGAGGGGATCGGCTGTGGACGAACTGATCGTGGTGCCGGATGTCGTGCCGAACTGCGCGGAGATCATCGAGATCGCCGAACGCCACCGGCGGCTGTTCGAGGACTATCCGTCGGCGGCGGCCCTGGAGCACCGAGGCGATCACGAACCGCTGAACCCGTACCGCGATTCCGAGTACGAGGACGACGACCGGTACCACGTTCTTCAGGCCACTGCGATGCCGGTGGAGCTGCGCCGGGCGATCCTGGCCGGGCTGGCGGACGAGGACTCGGACCTGAGCCGGTTCTACTTCCAGATCAACCGCTACGACCGCGGGGACTACATCCTCCCGCACCGTGACAAGCTCCAGCAGGGTCTTTACATGCTCAGCGACTCGGCGACCGACGGCCTGGTGGTCCAGGCCGGCGACGGGTCGATGGCCTTCGTCGCCGACCGGAGCGGAACGCTGGTGCACCACGACCCGGCGGCCTGGCACTGGGTCGACCCGGTCCGGGCCGCGGTGCGGTACACGCTGGTGACCATTCCCGCCCGACCGCCGCGCAAGCGGTCCTGATCGCCCGGAGGGATCCATGTCCACCCACGTCGCCGCCGATGCGCCGACCGGCACGCCTGCGATGGCCGCCGCGCCCACCGCATCCATCGCGTCCACCAAACGGCCTGTGCCCATGCCCCTGGCCGAGCCCGAGTCCGCGCTCAAGCCGCCCACGGTCGAGCCGTTGGTGTCCGACCCGCCGACCGCGTTGTTCACGCAGGCGCTCCAGGTGGGGACCCCGGCGCTGGTGTACGACTACCCCGGCATCGCCGCCTCGGTCCGGCGGATGCGGCAGGACATCGCCGTCGTCCCCGGTGCGCGGTTGAACATGGCGGTGAAGGCGTGCCACACCCCGGACGTGCTGCGCCATCTGGCCGTGCTCGGGCTGGGCGGCGACGTGGCCAGCGTCGGCGAGCTGGCGTTGGCCCGGGACGCCGGGTTCAGCGAGATCACGACGACCGGCCCGGCCTTCGGTCCGACCGACTTCGCCGCGTTCCGCGCGGCCGGCGTCGTCGTGGACCTCGATTCCGTGGATCAGCTCGATGTCTACGGGCTCGAATATCAGAATACAGACATAGGGCTACGGGTCCGCGTCCCGCTTCCCGACGCGTTGCAGACCAACACGACCTTCGGCGTCAACAGCCGGTTCGGCGTCTCCATCACCGATCCGGCCGTCCACGACGCCCTGCGCCGCCACGGACTGACCCTGACCCGGCTGCACCTGCACACCGGCCAGATGTCGCCGGAGGCCCTGGTCTACAAGACCGACTACACCCTGAAGATCGCGGCGCGGTTCCCCGCGGTCCACACCATCGACCTCGGAGGCGGCTTCTTCCACCTCTACACCCACCGCGGACGGGCCCGGGCCGCGTTCGCGCGCGTCGCCGAGATGGTGCAGGCCTGGCAGGACCGGCACGGCCGCGCGATCGCGCTCCGGTTCGAACCCGGCGGCGCCATCCTGGCCGCGCACGGCTACCTGTTCACCGAGGTCCGGTCGGTCACCGAACACCATCCGCACTACGGCACGCGGGTGGTCACCGTCGATTCCTCCGCCTGGAACCTGGCCCCCTGGCACAAGCCGACGGTCCTGGCCGCCGACCCGGCCGCCGACGGCGGCGTCGTGGAGCCGGGCCTGATCGCCGGGAACACGTTGTACGAGAACGACTTCTTCGCCACCGGCATCCACGGCGAGCTGTCGCCGCTGAGCTTCCCGCGCTGCCGCCCCGGCGACCGGCTCGTGATCACCGCGGCCGGCGCCTACACCATGACGAACTCGCGGCGGTTCAACCGGATCCCGGCGCCGGAGGAGTTCGCGTTCGAGGACGCCGCCGGAGGACTGCGGCGCCTGGAAGCAGCACCGTTCGCATGAACACGGATCTGCCGACGGACTCCCGCCGCGTCCTCGTCGTCGCACCGGGCTACATCCGGACCGGCGGCCGCGATGACGGCCAGGTGTTCTGGAATCCCGAGAGCGGACACGAGATCAGGCTCGGCAACGCCCTGGCCGAACTCGCCGCCCGGTTCGCGATGCCGTCCTCGGTGGACGTCGTGGTCGCCGCGGTCCCCGGCGCCGCCCGCGAATCCGCGCGGAACGCGGTGACCGCGCTGGAGGAGGCGGGACTGCTCGTCGGCTACCGCGCCGCCGCGGCCGCGGCACCGGCGCCGACACCCGCTTCCAGCGGCACCGGCCTGTTCGGCGCCCCGGTGCTGGACGCACCGACAGCGCTGACCGGGAACGCGACCGACGTGGTGGTCATCGGCATGCCCTACGACGTCGGCTCCACGCACCGCCCCGGCTCCCGCTTCGCGCCGGACGAACTGCGGCAGATCAGCACGGCCCTGTTCCAGTACCGCTGCGACGCCGACGGACGCCCGCGCGGACTGCACGACCCACTGCGCGGCCGGGCCGTCCTCGACGGCGTCCGGATCGCCGACCTGGCGAACATCTCCCAGCCGGTGCACACCCGCAACGGCGAATCCCTTGAAGGCCTGAACCGCCTGGCGCGCTCGGCATTCCAGGCCGGACGGTTCGTGGTCACGCTCGGCGGCGACCACTCGATCAGCCTGCCGCTGATCACCGCGGCGCTGGACGTCCACGGCCGGGTCGGGGTACTGCACGTCGACGCGCACTCCGACTTCGCCGCCGCGCGCACCGACGACTGGCGCCGCGACTGCCACCACGGCAACTTCATGAGCTGGGTGGTCGGCGACGCCAGGCTCGGGGTGCTCGCGCAGTTCGGCATCCGCCAGCTCACGGAGTACGAGATCGAGCGGCCCGAGCACGTCCGGGTCTGGCCGGGGCGCACGGCCGTGCTGGCGGATCCCGACGCGGTCCTGGCCGAGCTGCCCGAGGACATCCCGTACTACCTGACGGTCGACGCCGACGGCCTGGATCCGTCCGCGCTGCCCGACACCGGCACGCCGCTGCCCGGCGGGTTCGGCCACGCCGAGCTCGTCACGCTCCTGGAGCACCTGGCCGCCCGCCGGCGCCTGATCGGGATGGACTTCGTGGAGCTCATTCCAGGCGACCGCGAGACCTCGACGCTGACCGCGGCGGACTTGATCCTGCGCGTTCTCGACGCCGCGACCGCACCCCGCGAAGGAGAACGGGTATGAGCGAGCCCGCCTGGTACGAGCGGACCGCCGAGGCCGTGCACGGGAACCGGATCGAGCGAGAGATCCTGCTCGACCTCGTCGAACGGTGTGCGAAAGCCGCGGCCGAACCCGATCCGGCTCTGGACGGCCTGGTCGAGGACCTGGTGCGACTGGCCGACCATCCCGAGCCGGGGTCGCTGGACCTGGAACGGCGCCTGGACTCGGTGTCTCAACGCCTGCGACACGCGCTGCTCGCCCGGGCCCACAGCAGCATCGATCCCTACTTCCGCTCCCCCACGCATGAGCGTCCGACGGTGCTGCCGTCTGGCAGAACCATGAAATACAGCTACGAACGCAGCGCCGATCCCGCCTGGCTGGAGGAACGCCTCGGCCGCTGTGCACTGGAAGCCCCGGACGCGCGGGACTCACGGGACGCGCCCGAAACCCGGGGCGGTTGGCACAGCGAGCACGTCGTATTCGGCAGCGGTACTGCGGCCATCAGCGCGGTCCTCAACTGCTATCTGCGGATGGTCCCCGCGGACTTCGGCCGTCCCGTGCGCGCCGGGGTCTGGGCGAGCTACTTCGAGACCGACATGGTCTTCGAGTTCAGAAGTTCGCCGCTGTTCGGCTGGGAGCGCCTGACCGACCTCGGCAAGGCCGTGTCGCAGGGTGCTTATGACCTGCTGTTCGTGGAACCCGTCCGGTACAACTGGGACCTGGACGCGGTGGACCTGCGGGACTTCCTTTCCCGATGGCGCGCCAGAGGCGCGGGGCGGCCCCGCTGCGTGGTGTTCGACACCACGCTCAGCTCGTTCACCTGGCCCTCGCGCAAAGTCCTGGAGGCGCTGCGCGACGGCGACCCGCTGCTGGTCGTCGAGCTCCGCTCCGGCCTCAAGCTGGACCAGCAGGGACTGGAGCTCGGGAACCTGGGGCTGGTGACGGTCCACAGCGTCGACGAGGGCGCCGGCACGCCGAGCGCCGAACAGTTCGCGGGCCATCTGCGGATGAGCCGGGCGGTGACCGGGACGTCGGTTCCGCTGGACGCAGCCGCCGCGCTGGACGTGCCGATCGTCCTGGACCCCGCGCTGACCGCGCGGCACGCCGGGCAGGTGTTCCTGGCCAACCAGCGCCTGGCCGCCGAGCTGGAGTCCGAGCAGGGGCTGTTCAGCGCGGTGGGGCATCCTTCGCTGCCGGACGTGCCGGCCGGGACGCCGAAGCACGCGCCGTTCGTGGTGTGCCGGCTGGCCGAGGACGAGATCGCGCACCACGGGCTGCTGCTGGCGGTGGTCCGGCACGAGGCCGTGCGGCGCGGCCTGCTGCTGGACTGGGGGTCGAGCTTCGGGTTCCGCGGACACCGGTGCGAGACGATCCTGCCGCGGCTCAAGGACCGCAAGGGCTTGTTCAAGCTCGCGATGGGAGCCAGGTCCGGGCCGTCGCTGGCCGGTACCGTCGAGCTGCTGCGGGAGGTGGCGCGGTTCCCGGACTTCCGGTCTTTGCGGGCCGCCTATCCGGACGTGCCGCAGATCGACCTGGCCAAATACGCGGACCCGGCCGATCCGGTGGAAGAAGGAGGTGATCAGCTTGCTGAGAAAGTGCGCGCATAGCCCGCCCACACATGGGCCCGCCGGAAACCCGCCTGTTCGTAGACGTCGAGCTGCGGAGCCGGCTCGTCGGAGCGGACGCTGAGGGCGGCACGCTGGTAGCCCTGTTCGGCATGGGCGCGACCGGCGTGCGTGAGCAGAGCGTCGACGACTCCGGTGCCGCGCGCCGAGCGCCGGGAGCCGACGCCGGTGATCCAGGCCTCGCGGACGCCTGTACGTTCGGTGTCGGTCGGGAAGTGGTCGGCGAGCAGGACGCCCACCACGACCCCGGAGGCGTCCCGCGCGAGGAACGACGATTCCGGACGGAAAGAAGGGGCGGATGTGGCCCGATGCCAGGAATCCGCGGTGTGCCGCGGGTTTCCGGGCGACGAGGAGAAAGCGTCATTCCAGACCACGCGCGCCGGCTCGGCGAAGGCACCCGAGTAGGGAATGATTTTCCCAGTCCACACCGAGTCTTGCGATTCCGCATGCCGCGATTCCGCATGCCCCGATATCGGGTCCTGCGATGTGTCCGCAGGCAAGTCACGTTCCAGATCAGTGAACCAGCATTCCGGCTCGAATCCCCGTTCCAGAATCGTCAAAGCGTGTGCGGGGTTTCGGTCGCTGACCCGGCAGTGCAGCGTGACGCTGTGCCCCGCGACGGCGGCGCGTGCGCCTGCCCACTGCTCGAACCAGTCCACGACCGCCCGGCCCAGACCCTGTCGACGCAAGTCGGGAGTTACGCCGCCGTCCACGACCGCGTGCTCGCCGCCGTGGCCGCCATGACCGCCACGCGGCCGGACCACGCCGTAGGCCACCAGGCGATCGGCATGGAACGCGGCGAGGGAGTCCCCGTTCGAATCAGGACCCGTGCATGCGGCGAGTTGGACGGCGAGGTCTTCCAGCCCGAAGTTCTCACCCCGGCGGTCGACTTCTTCGATGCGCTCCAGAAGATGCGACCAGGAGTGGAGATCAGACGTTCGCAAGGCACGCCACCGCAGTTCCATGACTATATCTTAGTATTGATCCAAGGCGGAGTGAAGGGAATCGAAGATGGAGACAGAGGGCGAATCCAGCGATGCCTACACGGAGGTCTTCGAGCGGTTCGGCATTCAGGCCACTGACATACCGGACAGGTCGTGCTATGTGTACTCCCCGGTATTCCGCACCGTGGTCGGCGGCCGTCAGGCGGCGGTGAAGCGGACGCGCAGGCCGATCGGCGCCGCCAACGCGCTGGCGAGCTGGCTCGGCGAGTTGTCCCGGCGGGGAGTGCGCGTGGTCCAGCCGCTGCCGGTTCCCGACAACCCGGCGGCCGTCGGCGACCGCTGCTGGGTCGCGTACCCCTGGATAACCGGCACGCCCTACGACGGCTCCGCCGAGCACATCGCGCTCGCCGGAGACCTGCTCGGCCGCATGCACGCCGCGGCCGGCGGACCGGAGGAGATCCCGCGGTTCAGCTGGCCGGACCACGACCAGGCCTCGGTCGACGAGGACGTCGAAGGACTCACCGCCGTCTTCAAGCGCCACGCCCCGGAGCTGCTGGACCGCGTGCTGCCTCGGCTGTCGTCGTGGTTGCAGGACTTCATGACCGAGACGCTGCCGCCGATCCGCGACGCCGGGCTGCCGGTCGTCGTGGCGAGCATGGACTTCCGGGCCAACAACCTCGTCTACACCCCGGACGGCCCGATCCTGATCGACCCGGACAACGCCGAGATGGCCGCGCGGATCCTGGACCTGGCGCTGGCCGTCCTGTTGTTCCACAACGAGGCCGAGGGCGCGCCGCCGCGGTTGTTCGACGTGAAGGAGTGGGCTGTCTTCCGCGACGCGTACGCACAGCATGTGGAACTCACGCCGGACGAGCGGCGGCTGTGGCCGGTCGCGCTTCGGTACATGCTGCTGGAGTGGTGCGTCTGGTCGTTGATCGCCGCGGAGGAATGGGGCGACTGGGAGCGTCCGCAGCAGCGCGGCTTCCTCATGGCTTTGGCCGACGCCGAACTCGAGACCTTCGCGCTGTGAACGCCCCGGTCCGCGCGGGCAGACCGGGGCACGTGTCTCGTCAGAGCGTCAGCTGACCGCCTCGGCGGCGTCCTTGATGAGGTCGGCGACGATCCTCGGGTGGCTGAGCATCGCCACGTGGGACGAGGTCGGCACCTCGACGATCTTGCGGGCGCCGGCCCGGGTGTACATCCAGCGCTCGCACGCCGGCGGGATCGCCTTGTCCTGGCCGGCGACCAGGCCCCAGACCGGGATCGTCTTCCAGGCCGCGGCGGTCGTCGGATAGGTGAAGGAGGCGGCGTCGAACGGCCGCTGCGTGGCCTGGAGCACCCGGAAGGTCTCGGCGGGGATGTCGGCGGCGAAGGCGGCCTGGCCGTCCCTGCTCAGGTACAGGTCGGTGCCGGTGGTGCCGTCGGCCTTGGTGTAGGGCACCGGCACGCTCACCGGCAGGACTTCGCTGCCGGGGAACTTGTTGATGAGGTCGCCCTGCGTCTCGCCGACGTCGGGCACGAACGCCGAGATGTAGACCAGAGCCTTGACGTTCGCCTTCCCGGCGGCGGCGTTGGTGATGACCGTCCCGCCCATGGAGTGCGCGACCAGCACCACCGGACCGGTGATCGAGTCCAGCAGGCTCGCGATGTACGGGGCGTCGGTGGGGATGCCGCGCAGCGGGTTCGCCCCGCAGATCGTGGTGTAGCCCCGGTGCTGCAACTCCGCGATGGTGGCGTTCCAGCAGGACGAGTCGGCGTAGCCGCCGTGCACCAGGACGATCGTGGGCTTCACCTTCGGGCTCCTCTTGGAGGTGGTGGACGGGGCCGCGGCAGCCGCCGTTCCTTCCTGACCGGCGACCAGCGCCGCCGACCCGGCCAGCACCGCTCCGGCAGCCAGCACCTTGCGGCGGGACATTTCTGTACTCATGGGACTCCTCACGCAGTGGATCGGTGTGGCATGCGATGGACACTATGAGGAGCGGTTTCGGGGCGGCTTCCGTAATGTGACTTAGATTCGCGAGGCCGCAGGGGGCGCCTGTTTTCGGCTATGGCAGTGATAGCCGCGGTCTTGGTGAACACTTTGCGCGGCACCTTGTCCCGGCGCTGCGGCGCGTCTTCGATGTGCGGTGAGCCGCTCACGCCGGTCTGCGCAGACGCCTCGGGTGCGTCGCTGGGTACTGCGACGCTCGCGCCGGTCACAGCGGCGCAGCGGGGCAACCAGACCGAGCTGGTGCAAGAGACCGCGACCGGGACGGTGCCGGTCGGGACCAGCAGCGTGCTGTTCACCGTGAACTACACGCGGCAGGCCGGGACCGGCGATGACGGCTACATCGACGACATCGCGATGAGCTTCGGCTGACCTTTCCGGGTCGCGGCGCGGAGGCTGGGAAAGCTATTTGCCGGCCCCGGTGACGGCGAGCGCCGTCGTCCAGTTGGTCGCTATGGCCTGCTGGGCGGCGGCGAGCGTCACCTTGTGGTCGCAGACGGCCTTGTGCAGGGCGTTCTCGACCGTGTCCTTCGGGTTGGGCAGCGAGCCGGGTTCTATCCACAGGTTCCGGGGGTCGTTGCTGCCGCCGAGTTCGAGGGACACCAGGTGGTCGAGTTCCGATGAGGTGCTGTCCGGGACGCCGTAGGCGGTGTACAGGTCGCGCTTGACCTTGTCGGTAGCGGACGCCGGGGGGCGGATCTTGGTGGTGTAGCCGGTGACGCAGATGGTCGAGTCGATGTTGTTCTGCGTGACGGTGTCCTCGACGGTGCCCGGCGTGCACGCGGGGTCGGGCCGGTACGTCGTGGGCGTGCTGCCGGTCATGTGGCAGTGCATGCCAGCGGCGGGCATGGTGACGGTGCCGGGCGCCAGCCGGGTCCGGGCCAGCGGTGAGCCGGCGCCGCCGTGTGCTGCGGTAGTGGTGGGCGCACTACTGCCGGAGGTGCCGCCCGACTTGCCGCCGCCGGAACGGAGTTGGCTGCTGCAACCGGCGCAGAACATCAACGCGGCAGCCGAGGCGGCCAGAAGCCAGGTCCCTCTCCGGGCGGAACGAGCAGTCGACACGCTGGTCGCAGTGCTCGTAGATGGTCGCGGGGAAGTTACAGGCTGCGGATTCACAACAGCATTTACCCACGTATGCCCGCGCCATGCGGCATCGGGGTTGTCGACAGACCTCGACGGGCATCGCCGAACACCGGACGTAATCAGTACCCTGACGCTAGGCTTGGCGACAGCGCGGATCCGAGAGCGGCGGGGGCGGCCCAAGTGGGGTGGCCGTCCCCGCTTTCGCGAACGCAGTCGCGGACCGCGGGGAAGCCCCACGGTCCGCGATCAGTCCTTGCGGGCAGGCACCGAGTTCCGGCCCGTCCGCGCCGGCGAACTCCCCGCCGACCCGTGAGCCGATCGGGCTGCCCGCCGACGCCACCGCTCCTCGAAGCCCTGGATCAGCCCACTGCTATACCCTCGCCGCCGGCCGCCCCGGCCACCGTGACCGAACCGATCGCGGTGAGCGAGCCGTCGGGCGCGACCGAGTACTCGTCCACGATGCCCTTGGCGCCGGTCTGCACGTACAGGTTGCGGCCGGCGGCCGCGGCGTCGACGGTGCCCCCGTCGGTGGCGGTGTTGCCGAGGCCGGTCAGGGCGCCGTGCTCGCCGAGGCGGATGCCGGTCTCGGTGGCACTGCCGGCGTTGGAGGCGAACAGCAGGTCGCCGTCGCGGGCGATCCAGCACGTCGCCGCCTGGCCGGTGGCGTAGGAGGACTGCTGCGTCAGCGTGCCGTCGGCGGCGACGCGGTAGTTCACGACCGCGCCGGCGCCGGCCTGGACGAGGGCGATCTCGTGGCGGCCGGTGGCGACGAAGGCGAAGGGCACGGTGCCGGGGAAGGCGTTGACGGTCGGGGTGTGCGCCGGGGCGCCGTCGAAGCCGAGGCGGTAGACGAGCACGTCGTTGCTCGCGGCCTTAGTGGTCACGACCAGCTGGCGGCCGTCGCCGGTGAAGCCGACCTGGCCGGGGGTGTGGGTGAACTGCGGCGTGCCGGTGGCGTCTAGACCGAGCGGACGGTTCCAGTCCTTCCTGAGCTCAAGGCGGCCGTACGAGACCTGGTAGCCCTGGATGTTGGCGCCGTTCTCGGCGTTGAGCACGTAGACGGCGTCTCCGTGCACTGCGACGCTCACCGGGAACGCCCCGCCGGAGGAGACGACCTGGACCAGCGTGAGCCCGGCGCCGTGGACGGCGAACACCGAGACGGTGTTGCTGCCCGCGTTGACCGCGTAGAGCAGGTGGTGCGCGGCGTCGTAGGTGAGCGCGCCCTGCGAGGCGGTGTGGTCCACGGCGCTGCCGGTGAGGATGCCGCCGAGCCCGCCGGTGTTGTAGGTGTGGGCCAGGCTCAGAGTGCCGTCGGCGGCGCGGTGGTAGGCGGCCACCTGGTTGCCCGCGGTGTTGTCGGTCTGGACGAAGACGGCGTCGGAACCGTCGGCAATGTGGGCGGCGGCGGCAGGGGTCGACGTTGCAGCGATCGGAGTGGCAGCGGCCGGGGTGGCCGCGTTCGCCGGGGCGGCGGTCAGCGCGATGGCCGCGCAGCCGAAGGTGGCGGCTGCCACGGACAGGCTCGTGCGACGGGAAATCTTGGACATGACGGGGTGCACTCCTCGTTCGCGGTTCATACAGTTACGGCGGACTCACGTCCGCACACATGTGCAGTTCCGATTCCGGGCCAGGCGTTACAGCCCGATGACTTGAGAGTCCTTACGAGTCGAGGAACTGATCATGGAACAGGGCCGGGACGGGCTAGGGTTTCCTTCGCCAGACCGCAGCCGCACCGCAGGGAGTCGTCGTGGGGGATCCGTCCCGGCTACCGCCGGACGCCGAGCTCGTCGCGCGGTTGCGTGTCGGAGACGAGGCGGCCTTCCGCTTGGTGGTGGACGCGTGGTCGCCGTCGATGCTGCGCTTGGCACGCTCGTTCGTCTCGACCGGGGACTCCGCCGAGGAGGTCGTGCAGGAGTCCTGGCTCGGGGTCATCCAGGGGATCGACCGCTTCGAGAGCCGTTCGTCGCTGAAGACGTGGGTGTTCCGGATCCTGGTCAACATCGCCAAGGGACGCGGCGTCAAGGAGAGCCGGACGCTGCCGTTCAGCAGCCTGCTGCCGGAAGACGAGGGGCCGTCGGTGGATCCGTCGCGCTTCCGGCCGGACACCGATGCATATCCGGGACACTGGAATCCGGGGCAGAAGCCGCAGGCGTGGGCGTCGCCGGAGAGCGAGGCGCTGCACGGCGAGGTGCGGCGGGTGGTCGGCGAGGCGCTGGCGGCGCTGCCGGATCGGCATCGGGTGGTGGTGACACTGCGGGACGTAGAGGGCTACACGTCTGACGAGGTCTGCCACCTGCTGAACATCTCGCCGGGGAACCAGCGCGTGATCCTGCATCGGGCGCGGGCTGCGGTGCGGACGCGGTTGGAGACGTACTTCGCTTCGAACGAGCCGCAGCGGCACAGCGGCGCGAGCAGCCGGCCGCGGCGTTCCGGGCGGCACGGGGCTGAGGCTGTACGACCGACGCTTCGGGACTGCGGCCGGGGCTGAACCGCGCTCACTCCCTGCGGTGGAACCCGCGGAAGGCGGTGAGGAGCTTGTCGCGCGCCTCGTCGGATATGGACTCCGCGGGCAGCTCGCCGAGGGTGTCGATGGTTTGGCGGAACTGCGCGAGGTAGGTCTCGCAGCCGTCGCAGCCGGTCAGGTGCTCGACGAAGCGGGCTTCGTCGGCCTCGGGGAGGGCGCCTTCGAGGAAGTCCGTGACCAGTTCGATGAACTCGTCGCAGTCCATGGGGTTTCCTCTCTCGCCTCTCCCGCTGACGCGCCTGCCCGGCCGCACTCCCGGGTCGGCGGCCGTCCACCATTGGATCACGCCGGGCCGGGAACGTGCGAGGCCGTGAGCGAGCGCGTCAGCGGGGCACCGATTGCCTATTGGCTCGTTAGTTGTACGGGCGGCTGATCATCAGCGGGTGCATGGCGCCGTCCGAGGTGTCGTACGCGCCGGACACCGTGAGCGTGCCGCCGTCCGCGACCGCGCTGTAGGGCGAGTCGAACACGCCGAGGGCCGGCAGGTTCAGATCGGTCCAGGTCCGGCCGTCGAACACCTCGCCGTAGGGCGCGCCGGTGTTCCGGGTGTAGCCGATGAAGGCCGTGCCGGAACACGTCTTGGTGATGGCGAAGATCTCGCCGGTGCCGGGGGCGGCGACCTGGCTCCAGCGGTGTCCGTCGAAGTGCTCGACGAGCGGGCCGGAGGCGGGGCCGCTGTCGCCGGCGGCCCAGACGTCGTTCGGGCCGTCGGCCGCGATCGTGTCGAACTCGGAGCCGCCGGTGGCCGTCGGCAGGTTCGGCACCCGGGACCAGGTCTTGCCGTCGAAGTGCAGGATCACCGTCTGCTGGTTCAGGGAGCCGGCCGCCCACACGTCGTTCGGGCCGCTCGCGGCGATCGAGGACAGGTAGGTGGCGGCGGGGTCGACGGGCATCTTGACCGGCTGCCAGGACGTACCGTCCCAGTGTTCGATCATACTCCCGCCGGTGAACACGTTCCCGTCGACCCGCTGCACGGCGCCGACGGCCCACGCGTCGTGCTGATTCAGGGTACTGACACCGAGCAGGTTGGCCGAGAGGGTGTCGGAGGGCACCGGGGCCGATGCGGTCTTCCAGGCATGGCCGTCCCAGTGCTCGGTGAAGATCGGGGCGCCGTAGACGACGGGGTTGCCGGAGTCGTTGTCGCCGACGACCCACACGTCGTCCTTGCCGTGTGCGGAGATCGCGTTCACCCGCGAGCGCACCGTGTCGCCCGGCGTCACCACGCGCTGCCAGCCCTGGCCGGTGCGGTCGTCGCGGGAGAGCACCACCGGATTGAGCCGCTCGGTCTTGCCGCCGGTCGACGTCACCTGGAATCCGGCGGCCCAGGTGACGTGCGGCGCGACGCGCACCAGCGCGGCGATGTTGCCGGACGGGACCGGCACCGGCTCCTGCTGCCATCCGGCCGCGGCCTGCGCGCCGCCGGCCGTCATCACGGCCAGCGCCCCCGCTGCGGCCAGCGCCGATATCGACCTTGTCTTCGAGAACATCGTCGTTCTACCTCCGTGTCCGGCAGACGACGAAGTGCCGCCTCCAGAAATACCAGAGGCGACAGGGCTTTGATTCGTTACTGTGCGCCGGTCAGGGCTTGATCATCGCTGTGGAGCGAGGTGTGGATGACCGTTTCGGACGTCAGCGTACGGTGCACCGGGCACTTGTCCGCGATCTCCAGAAGCCGGGCCCGCTGTTCCTGCGTCAGCGGACCTTCAAGCCGGATCACGCGATCGATGCGGTCTATGAATCCGGCGGTGCTTTCGCAGTCCTCGCAGTCCTTGGCGTGGATCCGGTCGTGGCGCAGGGAGACCGTCACCTTTTCCAGCGGCAGGCTCTTGCGGTCCGCGTACATCCGCAGGGTCATCGAGGTGCAGGCGCCCAACGCGGCGAGCAGGAGGTCGTAGGGGTTCGGGCCGGTGTCGCCGCCGACCGGCACCGGTTCGTCGGCGACGAGGTGGTGGCGTCCGGCGGTGATCAGTTGCTGCAGGGGCCCGGTTCCGGTCTCGGCGACGATGACCGCAGTGTCCTGCTGTGCCTCGAAGACGGCCTGTTGCGCTTCAGCGGAAGCGTCCGGCTCGGGAAGGTAGCGCGAGGCCCACGCCGCGAGCACCACCGCGGCGTACTCCGCGTCCGGGCGGCGGGTCAGCAGGTGGTCGGCGCCGTCCAGCGAGACGAACGACTTCGGATGCCGCGCGGTGTCGAAGATGCGCCGGGCGTTGTCGACGCCGACCACCTCGTCCTGCGGGGAGTGCATGACCAGGAGCGCGGCCTTCAGCTCGCGGATACGTTCGGCCTGCGGCTGGTCGGCGATGTCGGCGAGGAAGCTGCGCCGGACGCAGAAGTCGCGGCCGCCCAGGGAGACCGTCGCCTCGCCCTCGCGCTCGATCGTGTCGCGGGCGTCCCGCAGCAGGTGCGCGACGTGCGAGGGGTCGGCCGGCGCGCCGATCGTCGCCACGGCGCGGACCTCGGGGACGAGGTGCCGGGCCGCCAGGACCGCCGCGCCGCCGAGGGAGTGGCCGATGAGCAGGCTCGGGGCGGCGTGCTCGGCGCGCAGATAGTCGGCGGCGGCGACCAGGTCGTGCACGTTGGAGCTGAAGCCGGTGTTGCCGAAGTCGCCGCCGGACTGGCCCAGGCCCGTGAAGTCGAAGCGCAGGACGGCGATGCCGTGGTCGGTCAGGGCCCGGGCGATCCGGGAGGCCGCGACAGCGTCCTTGCCGCAGGTGAAGCAGTGGGCGAAGATCGCGTACGCACGGGGCTCGGCGCCGTCGGGGAGCTCCAGACAGGCGGCCAGGGCGGTGTCGCCGCCGCCGGTGAAGGTGACCTTGAGCGAGGTGGGCATGGGGTCAAGCATCCCCGACGCGGCCACCCCTTGCCGAATCCCCCCTCCTGCCCTTGTTCTCTCACGCACTGCTCACAGGCTCCCTTCACGCCACCCCCACCCCCATGTGACGCAAGTGACAGGAGTGACGGGTTGGACGCAATGGACGGGCCTTTACTCGTTCTTGACATCTTTGACCCGATCATTCCTCGACCGCTCCAGCCGGCGGCGCTAGGTTCCGTCGCAGTGGGTTCAGAGACCTGACATCAAGTCACTGATCCACCGCTCCGCCGGGTGGACCATCCCGCTCCACCCGGATCCCCCACAGTCGCCACCAGTCCGCGGGCCCACCCCTGCCCGCGTGCTTCCGGATGCGACGGAATGGAGTACTGGGAAATGAGTGAACGCAACCTCGCCCCGCGCCGGCTTCGCCGGGGCATGGCCGTGATCGGCGCAGTCGCGCTGGCCGCCGGCCTGGCCGCCCTGGGCGGCGGGACGGCAGCGGCCTCCGCGCCGCACGCCGCACCGCTGGCCAAGCACCACAAGCCGCAGCCGCAGCCGCACGGCCGGTTCGGCATCGTCCCGATGCGGTCGACGTCGACAGCGTCGACGGCCTCCCGGGTCCACACCTTCTCCCCCGAATCCGGCGGCACCGGTGGCCCGCTGAACTACGGCGGCGGCCCCGTCCAGCACAACGTCCAGGTGTACCTCGTCTTCTGGGGTTCCCAGTGGGACAGCGACTCCAACGGCGTCCAGAGCTACATGCAGAACCTGTTCAGCGGCCTGGGCACCAGCTCGGACTCCTGGTCGACGGTCACCAGCCAGTACACCGACAACTCCGGCTCGGGCCCGACCTTCGGCGGCGCCGTCCTGGCCGGCACCTGGGTGGACGACGGCAACGCGGCCCCGCAGTCCGCAGCCCAGTCCGACATCGCCGCCGAGGCGGAGAACGGCGTCTCGCACTTCGGCATCACCCCGACCGGCGACACCCAGATCGTGGTCCTGAGCCCCTCCGGCACCAACCCCGACGGCTTCCCCAACTCCGGCTTCTGCGCCTGGCACGACTACGACGGCACGGTGTCCTACACCAACATGCCGTACGTCCTCGACGCCGGCAGCAGCTGCGGCGCCAACAGCGTCTCCAACCAACTCGACGGCTTCAGCATCGTCGAAGGCCACGAGTACGCCGAGTCCGCCACCGACCCCCAGCCCTCCTCCGGCTGGGTCGCCGGCGACGGCGAAGAGAACGGCGACCTGTGCGCCTGGTACAACCTCGGCTCCATCAGCCTGCCCACCGGCAGCTTCGCCATGCAGCCGACATGGAGCAACGCGGCCAACGGCTGCGCGATGTCGGGCTGAGGAAGCGACGGCCACCGGACGGACGCTTGATCCGATGCGGATCAGCTTCCTGAGGTGAGGAACGCCGAGCCGGTCCCCGTTCGCGCGGGGGCCGGCTCTGTTCAGGCTCGGTGGCGACAGGGCGCGCACGACCGGCCCTGTGGTTCGTGGGTCCGACCGGACCATGCGGGGTGTTGGTTCTGGGTCCCTCGCCGCGTCAGCGGGCGCAGCCAACCTGCCCGGTTTGGCGGTGTCAAGCCGGACGGAGATGGACCACAGCAAGTGTGATCCGGCTTGATTCCGCCAAACCGGGCAGGTTCCGTTTACGGCGATGACGCGGCGAGGGACCCAGAACCTTGGCGACCACAAGCAGCGACCGCCAGCAAACAGCGCAACGCAGGCAACAGCGGACAGAAAACTGAATAGTCACGGACCGCCGCCATCAAGCCCGACGCACGGGTCGCCCCCTCGTCGAGGAGGCCCGCCAGAGGCCTCAACGCACCCACCAAACGCGGCCGCCACCCGCCAGACCAAACGCATGCGCAGTGACTCGGACCGCCGCGCGATCGTGCACGCGAAAACCGCCACCCGCCAGCGCAACCGAGCGCGCGGGTCAGGCATGGCGGCATTTTGTTAGGGAATTATCGCCCCTTATACACAGATATAGCACGCGCCACCGACAACCCACACCCACACCAGCGGCCGCCAGCGCGCCACGCCCGAACTCGGGCCGGTGCGCGGTCGTGCCCACGACAACCGGCGGCCGCCAGCGCAACCTGCCACGCTCAACCGAACTGCGTCCCCCGCGAGGCCATCCAACCATTGGCGAAGCCGTAAAGATCGCCTGTGAAACCACACACAAACAGCACATACACCCCCTCAGCCGACCCCTGGTCGTCACACGGAGAGCGCAGGCTACTGCGGCAGCACCCCCGCCGGGACAGTACTCCCGACGGCATTCCCACCTTGACCCGCGCCCGCACCCGCGCCCCCGCCC
>NZ_JAACYW010000490.1 GCF_015356825.1 Catenulispora rubra
GTCCCTCCCATCCCCGCCTGGCACCATGTCTGATGCCATGCCGACCGCCGAACCACCGCAGCCGCCACCGCCGCCGACCCTGCGCGCAGCCCGCGCCGTGGTCTTCGCGGCGCTCTGCGTGCTCGTGGCCGCGGTCGGTCACGACGCGTTCTCCGTCGGCGCGATCCCGATGTGGGCCCTGCTCGTCGGCGGGGCGGCCGTGGTCCTGGTCGTGGCGCCGCTCACGCAGCGTGAGCGCGGCCTGCCGACCATCCTGGCGCTGATGGCCGGCGTGCAGGTGGGCCTGCACGAGCTCTTCGCCGCCGGGCAGCGCGGCGCCGACCACATGAGCATGCCGATGGCGATGCCGCCGCGCGGCGAGTTCTGGTGCGGGCATACCGAGCCGGCCGGCGTCACCCAGGTGATGCAGAACGTTGCCATGCGCGGCACCCCGCCGCAGCACTCGATGACCTGCGGCATGCTGGCCGCGCACGTCACCGCCGCGCTGGTCGCCTCCTGGTGGCTGCGGCGCGGCGAGGCCGCGGTGTGGTCGCTGGCCCGCACGCTCGGCCTCGCGCTGATCGCGCCGCTGGTGCTGCTGGTCGTCGCGCTCGTGGCGTGGACGCCTCCGCGCCGCGCCGTCGCGATCGTCACGCGCACCCCGGCACGCCTCGGCCCCGGCCGACTCCTCCGCTTCGACCTGTCCCGGCGCGGCCCGCCGATGACGGCTGCCGCATTCGCCTGACACGCGTCGGGACTCGATAAAGCCTCCTCGAGCGCGCCTGTCCGATGCGATGCGGCCCCGACACCGTCATCGATCCGCCACGCCCGAAACCGCGTGGCCCATCCCCTGGATAGGCATGTCCACGAAGCTCACCTCCGGCACGCGCCGGACCACCGTCCTGCTCGCCACCGCGGCCGTCTCGCTGGTCGCCGCCGCCTCGGCCGCCGAAGCGCACGTGACCGTGAACCCCAACACCGAACCGCAGGGCGGCTACGCCAAGGTCTCCTTCCGCGTCCCGAACGAGGAGGCGAACGCCTCGACCACCAGCCTGGAGGTCGACATCCCGGTCGACCACCCGATCGCCTCGGTCTCGGTGCGGCCGGTCCCCGGCTGGACCGCGACCGCGACCACCAGCCAGCTGGCGACGCCGATCAAGACCGACGACGGCCAGGTCACCCAGGCCGTGTCCAAGATCGTCTGGACCGGCGGCAAGATCGACCCGGGCCAGTTCCAGGAGTTCGACGTCTCGCTCGGCCCGCTGCCGAAGGACACCGACAAGATCGTCTTCAAGGCGCTCCAGACCTACTCCGACGGCAACGTCGTGCGCTGGATCGACGTCCAGCAGCCGGGCCAGGCCGAGCCCGACCACCCGGCGCCGGTGCTGCACCTGACCCCGGCGGCCGGGACGAGCACGGGCACGAGCACGGCCACCGGCAACACCGCCACCGGCGCCCCGACCACCGCTCCCTCAGTGAGCCTGGCCGCCGACGCGAACGCCAACACCAACCCGGCCGCGAAATCGGCCGGCACCAGCGACACCGCCGCCCGCACCCTGGGCATCGCCGGCCTCGGCATCGGCGTCCTGGGCTTCGCCACCGCGATCGTGGCCCTGCGCCGCAAGAACAACCAGCCTTCCTGATCCCGACATCCCGACCCCGACACCCCGACTTCCGACGACTTCCGACATCCCGACCCGGAGAGAAGCAGAAATGAACCCGCGGTCCACCCGGATCGCACGCCTCGTCCCGATGGCAGCCGCCATCGGGGCGCTGGCCGTGCTCAGCACCGCCTGCGCCAGCCCCTCCCAGGAGGTCGCGCAGGTTTCCCAGGTCTCCTCGCAACAGTCCAAGTACAAGGGAACCGAGCTGGGAATCCCCACCCCGATCCCCCCGGTCACCCTCACCGACGTCAACGGCAAGCCCTACGACCTGAAGGCCAACGCCGCCGGCAAGCTCACCCTGGTCTACTTCGGCTACACGCACTGCCCCGACGAATGCCCGACCACCATGGCCGACCTGGCCTCGGCCCTGCGCCTGATCCCCGCCGACACCCGCGCGAAGGTCCAGGTCGTCTTCGTCACCACCGACCCCGACCGGGACACCGGACCGGTGATGAAGGCCTGGCTGGGCAAGTTCGACCCCTCCTTCATCGGCCTGACCGGCACCGTCGCGCAGGTCGACAACGCCGCCAAGCTCGCCGCGACGCCGGTGGAGCCGCCGAAGAAGAACCCGGACGGCTCGATCGAGGTGGACCACGGCACCCAGGTCAACGCCTTCGGCACCGACGGCCTCGCACACGTCGTCTGGCTCTCCGGCGTCGCGCCGAAGGACATCGCCCACGACATCACACTGCTGTCATGAACCTCCCGCTCAAGACCGGCGCGCTGGTCGCGCCGGTGGCCGTGCTCGCCGCCGGCGCCGGCCTGCTGCTGTGGTCCGGCGGCGACGCCGAGGCGCACTCGGCGAAGCTGGCGGTGAGCGACGCCTACGTCCGCGAGCCGGCCAACCCCGCTGAGGCGGCGGCGTACTTCACCGTCGCCAACAAGGGCGGCGGGGACGACACGCTCACCGGGGTGACGGCCTCCACCGGACGTGCCACGATGCACACCACCAACGGCGCGCTGATGGTCGCCCTCTCCTCGGCGCCGGTCCCCGCGCACGGCAGCCTGGACTTCTCCCCCGGAGGCAACCACCTCATGATCGACGATCCGGGCCCCCTCAAGCCGGGGACGACGGTGCGGCTGACGTTGACGTTCGCCGCGTCCGGGCCGATCACCGTGACCGCGCCGGTGATCGGGATCCTCGACCCGGCACCGGGCCAGTGACAGGCGCTTCGGCCGCAGCAGGCAACGACGGCGCGCGCGGCAAAGGCCTCATACGCCGCCGCGTCGTCGCAGTCCTGACGGCGGTCCTGTGCGTATGGGGCCTGGCCGTCGCGCCCGCCGCCTCCGCGCACGCCACCGTGGTCTCGACCGACCCGGCCGACGGCGCACTGCTCCCCACGGCTCCGACCCACGTCACCGTCACCTACAACGAGGCGGTGTCGCTCCAACTCGGCGCGCTGCGTGTCTTCGCCCCCGACGGCTCACAAGTCGAGATCGGCTCGGCCGACCACCTCAACGGCGAGCCGCGAACCGCGAGCGTGCCCCTGAAGTCCGGACTGAAGAACGGCACGTACGTCGTCTCCTGGCGCGTCATCTCAGCGGACTCCCACCCGGTACGCGGCGCGTGGACGTTCTCCATCGGCACCACCTCCGCGCCCAACTCCGGCGGCGCCGCGGCCGCGCCGAGCGGTTCGCGCACCGTCGGCATCGTATACGGCGTCGCCCGCTGGCTCGCCTACCTCGGCTTCGCGGCGCTGGCCGGCGGTTCGCTGCTGCTCATCGCCTTCGCGCCGGAGCTGGCGCACGACCGGCGGCTGCGGCTGCTGATCGGCGGCGGCTGGTTCGCGCTGCTGCTCGGGACGGTCGCGAGCCTGCTGTTGCAGGGTCCTTATGGCGGCGGGTTCGGCATCGGCCGGACATTCGACGTGGACGTCCTGCGCGCCACCCTGCACACCCGGCTCGGCACCGCGCTGGCCTGGCGCCTGATCCTGCTCGGCGCGGCCGGGGTGCTGGTGTCGTGGATCGCGACGCGGCTCGCCGAGGCCTCGGTGCGGACGCGGCAGGCTAGCGGCGGCGTCGGCGCGGCGGTCGCCGTCGCGCTGGCCGTGACCTGGTCCGTCGCTGACCACTCCGGCACCGGCTCGCAGGTCGTGCTGGCGTTGCCGGCCGACGTGCTGCACCTGCTGGCGATGGCGACGTGGATCGGCGGGCTGGCCGCGTTGGCCGCCTCGGTGCTCGGACCGCAGGTCGCAGGGATCGATGACGAGGCGCGGCTGAAGCTGGTCCGCCGCTTCTCGACCACCGCTTTCGCCGCGGTCTGCGTCCTCGCCGCGACCGGCGTCTACCAGGGCTGGCGCCAGGTCCGGCACTGGGACGCGCTGTTCAACAGCGACTACGGCCGGATGCTGATCATCAAGTCCAGCATCTTCCTGGTGCTGATCGCACTGGGCTTCCTGGCGCGGCGGATCCTGGCGGCGACGTCGCCGGATCTGGCGCGGCTGCGGCGCTCGGTGGCTGCCGAGTTCGGCCTGGCGGTCGTCGTGCTGGCGGTGACGGCGCTGCTTGTGGAGTCGCAACCGGCTTCCGAGGCGGCGCCGAAGGCCGCCGGGCCGGTGACCGTCTCTTCCCCGTTCAACACCGGGTCCGCCAACGGGACCGGCACGGTGGACGTCACGCTGGACCCGGCGCGCGTCGGCGCGGACCAGATGCAGATCACGGTCCTGGACAAGGCCGGCAAGCCGGAGTCCGTGCCCGAGGTCGACGCCTCGCTGGCGCTGCCGGCGCAGCAGCTCGGGCCTATCAAGATCACCCTTCAGGCGGCCGGGGCGGGGCACTACAGCGCGAGCGGCGTGCTGGTGCCGATGTCCGGTGCATGGCAGGTGCTGGTGACGGTTCGGACTACTGATATCGACCAGGCGACGGTCATTTTGAACGTCGCCGTGGGTAAGTGAGAGCGTCAATGATCGAAGACAGCACTGAATCTCCGACCGAGTCCGGTTCCAGCTCTGGTTCCAGGTCTGGTTCTGGTTCTGGTTCTGGTTCTGGTTCTGGTTCTGGTTCTGGTTCTGGTTCTGGTTCTGGTTCTGGTTCTGGTTCTGGTTCTGGTTCTGGTTCTGGTTCTGGTTCTGGT
>NZ_JAACYW010000491.1 GCF_015356825.1 Catenulispora rubra
CCACCACACCCACCCGACACCAGCCACCAGCCACCAGCCACCAGCACCCGCACCCGCACCCATACATAAAGCAGGAACGCCGCTCTCTCGCGTCAGCCCGTCATCCCGTCAGCCCTTCAGCCCTTCAGCCCTTCAGCAGCGGCACCAGCGCGCGGAAAGCCCGTCCCCGGTGGCTGATCGCGTCCTTCTCCTCCGGGCTGAGCTCGGCAGTGGTGCGGCTCTCGCCCTCCGGCACGAAGATCGGGTCATAACCGAAGCCGCCGTCCCCGCGCGGCGCACGGATCAGGCGCCCGGTGACGATCCCCTCGACCACATGCTCGGTACCGTCCGGCTGCACCAGCGCCGCCGCGCAGGTGAAGTTGGCGCCGAGCGCCTCGTCGGGGACGTCCGCGACCTGGTCCAGGACCAGCTGCAGGTTCGCCACGTCGCGGCCTGGGCCGGACGGCAGGTCGCCGAAGCGCCCGGACCAGCGCGCGGACAGCACGCCCGGCATACCGTTCAGCGACTCCACGCACAGCCCGGAGTCGTCGGCGACGGCGGGCAGGCCGGTGGCCGCAGCCACCGCGCGCGCCTTGATCAGCGCGTTCTCGGCGAAGGTCAGGCCGGTCTCGGGGATCTCCGGCAGCGCCGCGTAGGTCTCGGGGCCGGCGAGTTCGACGTCGGTCAGGCCGGCGGCGAGCAGGATCCGCTCCAGCTCGGTGATCTTCTTGACGTTGCGGGTGGCGAGGACGATCTGGCGCATGGGCGCCAGTCTAGGTGTACGTCCGGGGCGCGCCGCAGTCGATTCCAGCAGTGCTCACGGCTGCCCTCACGGCTGTCCTCACGGCTGTCCTCACGGCTGTCCTCACGGCTGCGAGCAGATGTTGCCCATGATCTGGAAGTCCTGCTTCACCGGGCCCTTGTCCGGAGTCTTGCCCTGCTGCGCCTGGCTGTACATGGTCTGCAGGTCGGTGGCCAGCTTGTTGATCGGCTGGGCCGCGGCGGGCTTCTTGGTCTGCTGGGCGCCGGCGCGGATCTTCGGCAGGGCGCCGGGGATCGCCGCGATGCCCTGCGCCTGGCCCTGCTCCTGCGCGTAGAGGAAGGTGCTGAATCCGGCCAGCGCGGTCTTGCAGCCGGGGTCGGTCCACAGGCTGTTGAGCGTCTTCAGCGACGAGGCCAGGGCCGAGGGGTCCTGCGAGCTCGGCGCGGCCGCCGAGGAACTGGCCGGGGCGGAGGGCGCCGAGGAGTCGGTGCTCCCCGACGAGGGGGCGTTGGTGCCGGTCGCGGAGCTGTTGCCCGCCGGAGTCGAGCTCGCCGCCCCCGGCAGCGGTCCGCCCGCGGCCCCCGCCGCGCTCGTCCCGATCGTGCCCTGCGAAGCACACCCCGCCAGCGCCAGCGCGCTCAGTGCCAGTCCCGGTATCACGCTCGCGCGCAGCCGCACGGTCATGACCCACCCCCTGTGGAAGACGTTCGGAGCCCCGGCTCGTGCGGGGCTGCCGAACAATATAGGAGGTGCTGACGCGCCTATCAGCTCAGCAGGGCCTTGACCTGGTGTGAAGCCAGCTCGCGACAGCCGCCGGCGGCCAGGTCGAGCAGCGCGTCCAGCTCGGCGCGGTCGAAGGGGGCGCCCTCGGCGGTGCCCTGCACCTCGACGAACTTGCCGTCGGCGGTGCAGACGACGTTCATGTCGGTCTCGGCGCGGACGTCCTCCTCGTAGCAGAGGTCGAGCATCGGCACGCCGTCGATGATGCCGACGCTGACCGCGGACACCGAACCGGTCAGCGGCTCCTTGGTGGCCTTGACCATCTTCTTGTCGCGCATCCACGTGACCGCGTCCTGCAGCGCCACGTAGGCGCCGGTGATGGCCGCGGTCCGGGTGCCGCCGTCGGCCTGCAGCACATCGCAGTCCACGATGATGGTGTTCTCGCCCAGCGCCTTGGTGTCCACCACGGCGCGCAGCGCGCGCCCGATGAGCCGGGAGATCTCCTGGGTGCGCCCGCCGACCTTGCCCTTGACCGACTCGCGGTCGCCGCGGGTGTTGGTGGCCCGGGGCAGCATCGCGTACTCGGCGGTGACCCAGCCCTTGCCGCTGCCGCGCAGCCAGCGCGGGACGCCTTCGGTGACGCTGGCGGTGCACAGCACCTTGGTCTGGCCGAACTCGACGAGGACGCTGCCCTCGGGGTGGATCGACCACTTGCGGGTCAGGGTGACCGGACGGAGCTGGCCTACTTTGCGGCCGTCGACGCGTGCTGCTGACATGTGTAGACCCTAGCCCACCCCCGGGGCGGGCGCGGTCGGCGGTGCGCGGCGCGCGGCTGGCGCGGATGGCGGGGGTGGCCGGCGAACGGCGCCGGTGCTGGTGCTGGTGCTGGTCGAGGTAGTCGCGCCGGCCGGGCTGGTCGCGCTAGTCGAGCTGGACGTGCGCCAGCAGCCGCAGCGTCGGCAGGTCGGTGGCCTTGCGCAGCCGGGAGGCCAGGTCCCGGTGGAAGAACTCCTCGACCAGGTGCGGCACGGTCAGCACGATGATCTCGTCGACGACGTACTTGGCCGCGATCTCCTTCAGCCCGTCGACCGGGGGTCCGGCCAGCAGCTCGCCGGCGGCCTGCTTGCCGGCGTCCTGGAAGGCCTGGACGGTCGCGGTCAGGACCGCGCGGGCGGCCACCACCGCCTCGTTCAGCGGCTCGTCGTGCGAGTCCTCCTCGGCGCCCTTGAAGTTGCCCAGCGCCAGGTCGTCGAGGGTGGCCAGGACCTTGCCGTTCTCCTTGCCGACCGGGACCACGACGACGTAGTTCTCCGCGGCCATGCCCTCCTCGACGTTGTCGGCGTGCAGGCCGACGACGTACTCCAGGTCGTGCTGGTTGATCGTCTTCTCGACGATGAGCATGGTGGTCGGCACGGTCGGGGTCCTTTCCGGTGCTGGCAGTTGGTCCCATCATGCTCTCAGATCTGGAACACCGCGCCGGGCGTGGCCAGGTTCACCTGTCCGTCGTAGGCGGCCCGGGCCGCGGTGAGGTTGAGCTCGGCGTCGGTCCACGGCGGGATGTGAGTCAGGACCAGGCGTCCGACGCCGCCGACCGTCGCGCTCTCGCCGGCCTCGCGGCCGTTGAGGTGCAGGCCCACCAGGCCGTCGTCGCGCGGCTCCTGGAAGGAGGCCTCGGCCAGCAGCAGGTCGGCGCCCTTGGCCAGGTGGTCCAGGGCCTCGCAGGGTCCGGTGTCGCCGGAGTAGACCAGGGTGCGGCCGGCCGCCTCCAGGCGGATCGCGTAGGCCTCGACGGGGTGGTCGACGCGCGTCACGCGGACCGTGAACGGCCCGGTCTCGAAGCTGTTGCCGGTAGCGCCCTCGGGGGCGCCCTCCAGCACGTTGCGGAAGTCGAAGACGGACTCGCACTCGGCGTCGTCGGTGTCGTAGGCCTTGGCGATCCGCTCCCGGGTCCCGGACGGGCCCCACACCGGCAGCAGCGGCAGCGGCACGCCGCCGGGCCGGTACTTGCGCGCGACGTAGTACCCGCACATGTCGACGCAGTGGTCGGCGTGCAGGTGCGACAGGATCACGGCCTGCAGGTCGTAGACGTCGCCGTACCGCTGCAGCTCGCCCAGCGCGCCGTTGCCGAAGTCGAGCAGGATCCGGTGGCCCTCGTGCTCGACCAGGTAGCTCGAACACGGGTTGCCGGGGCCCCCGAAGGAGCCGGAGGAACCGATCACGGTGAGCTTCATGAGGACTCCGCAACTGTGGCATATCGAGGTTCGGTGGCGTCTTGCGGCGCGGCCGGGAGCAGGCCCTGGTGGACGTGGCCGATCTCGGGTCCGAGGAAGCGCTGCCCGATCTGCAGGAACTGGTCCGGGTCGCCGGTGGTGGTGAAGCTGTGCACGGGCTCGGGGAGCTCGCCCGGGCGCATCAGCGCGCTCTCGGCCAGGACGCGGTAGACGTCCTTGGCGGTCTCCTCGGCACTGTTGATCAGGATGACGTCCTCCCCCATGACGTAGGAGATGACGCCGGTGAGCAGCGGGTAGTGGGTGCAGCCCAGGATCAGGGTGTCGACGCCGGCCCGCGCGACCGGGTCGAGGTACTCGTGCGCGACCGTCAGCAGCTCCTCCCCGGCGGTCTCCCCGGCCTCCACGAACTCGACGAAGCGCGGGCACTCCTGCGTGGTGAGCTGGATCTGCGGCGCGGCGGCGAAGGCGTCGACGTAGGCCATCGAGCGCCGGGTGGACCGGGTGCTGATCACCCCGACGTGCTGGTTCCGCGTGGCGGCCACAGCCAGCCGCACAGCCGGCCGGATCACCTCCACCACCGGGATCTCATACCGCTCGCGCGCATCGCGCAACACCGCCCCGGAGGCCGAGTTGCACGCGATGACGAGCATCTTCACCCCGGACTCGACGAGCTTGTCCATGCACTCCAGAGCGTACGCACGCACCTGCGCGATCGGCCGCGGCCCATAGGGCTGGCGCGCGGTGTCGCCGAAGTAGCTGACGGCCTCATGCGGCAACTGGTCCAGCAACGCCCGCACGACGGTCAGCCCGCCGAAGCCGGAGTCGAAGATGCCGATGGGCGCGTCCCGGGATGCCGGGTCGATGTACGGAGGCGGTGGTGCGGCCATGAGGGAAAAGAGTACGGCTCCGCGCGCAGAGCGTCGGCGATTGGGACGGCGGATGTGGCCACTGTCTCAGCGGTGCTTTTGGTCACGGCCGGGTTGACGTGCGGCGGAGCGGTGGCGGGGCTGTCTTTTATAA
>NZ_JAACYW010000492.1 GCF_015356825.1 Catenulispora rubra
CCCGGAGCGTCCCCCACCCCGACGGCGGTCGTCGTCACCGCCGAAGCCGGGTTCCCCTCGGGGTCGGAACACACCAGCGTGATCATGCCCGCGACCGCGACGAGCAGCGCCGCGATCCCGGTCATGACGGCCGCCACCGATTTGGCGCTCTCGGAGAGCCGGCCGCGGTGCCGGCCGCCGGACCCGAAACCGAACCCGCCCGAGCCGCTCGTCACGTCCACCCCTGCGAATGTGAGCCTTGATTTCCCGCCAGGCTAGCCGTCCGGGCCCCGGTCCAACAGGTGTCAGAGCACACCGCGCGGTCAGCGCGTCGCGGACAGTCGCCAACGGTTCATCGGCGCGGCGGGTTGGGCTGCACCGGCCGCGCGGGCGGCGGGGGCAACGGCCCCGACGGCGGATCCTTCGGCGGCCGCTGCGGATTCGTCGCCGATCCGGTTCCGAACCGGAAACCGAAGCCGACCCCGGTCCGGACCTGGACCACGACCCCCGCGGCGATCTCCGCCGCAGCCTCCGCCGCGAACTTCGTCCCGGCCCCGACGCCGATTCCGGTCCCGGCTCTGGCAAGCGGCAGGAAGTCCCAAGCCGCCGCCCCCGGCTCGGTCCGCACGGTCAGAAACGACTCGAACCCGTCCGGCACCACCGACCGGTCCCCGTTCCGCAACGGCACCGGCTCGGTCCACGCCGCGTTCACGAACCGCACCGGCACATGCCCGAAGTACTTCCGCGCCCGCGAGCAGTCGGTCCCGAGGATCGAGCGCCCCAGGCAAGCGGCACACAACAACAGGCCGCTATCGGGGTCGCGCCCGACCGCGTTCCCCTCGCAGCCGCAGGAATGCTGACACCGTCGCATCGTCCCTCCCGCCAGTCGGCAGCGTCCTAGAGCGTAAGCCGCAAGAGCGACGTGATCACCGGGTTCGCGCCGGAGATCACTCCAACGAGTGGCGCGCGCAGCCGGAATCCGCCCCGCGCGGCGGCTCCGGACGACCCGCGCGTCCTCGCAGGTCAGGTGGCCCGCCTCCCCCCAGGGCACGACTTCAGTCGCAGCCGCCCCCCAGCCTGGAGTCGTACGCGGACCACCCCGACCACCGCCAGGCGACTACCCGGGGACGAGCCCGTCGGCCGACGACCCGGACCCCCTCTGGTCCTTACCTTTCTCTTGGGCCTCATGGGCCCGGCCCACACACATCCCAGCGCCACCACCACGGCTGCCACGGCTACCACGGCCACCACCACCAGCAGCAGCCACCACCACCACGTTTTCCGGAGGGGTACCCATGTCCGCCACCACCCGAGAGCCGGCCGCGAGCGGCTACGCGGTCCTCGCCCGCGACCTCGTCAAGACCTACGGCTCCGGCGCCACCGCGGTCCGCGCCCTCGACGGCGTCACCGTCGGCTTCGGCCAGGGCGAGTTCACCGCGATCATGGGCCCGTCCGGGTCCGGCAAGTCCACGCTGATGCACTGCCTCGCGGGCCTGGACACCGCCACCTCCGGCTCGGTGCAGATCGGCGGGGTGGAGCTGACCAAGCTGAACGACAAGGCCCTGACCCTGCTGCGCCGCCGCCGGATCGGCTTCATCTTCCAGTCGTTCAACCTGCTCCCCACCCTCACCGCCGAGCAGAACATCCTGCTCCCGCTGGACCTGGCCGGCCTGAAGCCGCCGAAGCAGTGGTGGGACCAGGTGATCGGGGTCCTGGATCTGGAGGGCCGGCTCAAGCACCGCCCCGGCGAGCTCTCCGGCGGCCAGCAGCAGCGCGTGGCCTGTGCCCGGGCCCTGATGAGCCGCCCGGAGGTGGTGTTCGCCGACGAGCCCACCGGGAACCTGGACTCCCGGTCCGGCGCCGAGGTGCTGGCGTTCCTGCGGATGAGCGTGCGCGAGCTGGGCCAGACCGTCGTGATGGTCACCCACGACACCACCGCGGCCTGCGCCGCCGACCGTGTGGTCTTCCTCGCCGACGGCCTCATGCGCGGCGACCTGCTCTCCCCGACGCCGGACTCGGTGACCGCGCAGCTGCGCATGATCCGGCCCGAGCGCGTCGCGGCGGGGGAGTGACCCGGCGATGTTCAAGACCGCGCTGGCGAACCTGAGGGCGCACAAAGCCCGCATGCTCCTGTCCTCGATCACCGTGCTGCTCGGCGTCGGCTTCGTCGCCGGCACGCTGATCTTCACCGACTCCATCAAGCAGTCCTTCTTCGACAGCTTCGCCCGGCAGGCCAAGAACGTCGACGCCGCCGTCAGCCCGGCCGGCGGCCTGCAGGTCTCCAGCATCGAGAACCAGAAGGGCAAGAAGACGGTCGGTCCGGCGGCCCTGGACGCCGTCCGGCACCTGCCCGACGTCGCCTCGGCCGAGGGCCGGGTCCTGGGCCCGGCGCCGGTGCTGGACAAGACCGGCAAGGTGGTCAAGGCGAACGGCAACACCGGTGTCGGCGTCGCCTTCCCGACCGACGCCAAGCTCGGCTACTTCGACTTCACCGCCGGCCACGCCCCGGCCGCCGCGACCGACCTCGCGCTGGACAAGGCCACCGCCGACGACCGGCACTTCGCGCTCGGCGACCAGGTGACCGTGGTCGACCACGGGGACCAGCGCGAGACCTTCCGGCTGGTCGGCATCTTCGACACCAGCACCGACAAGACCTACGCCGGGGAGTCGGTCGTCGGCTTCGACACCGCGACCGCGCTGCGGGTCACCGGCAGCGCCGGCTACGACCAGATCGCCGTGCGCGCCAAGGCCGGCGTGGGTCAGGACCAGCTGGTCACCGAGCTCAAGGACCTGCCCGTCCTGGACGGCAGCGGCGCCACCTTCTACACCGGCGCGCAGCTCCAGACCGAACTGGCCAACCAGGCCACCGGCTACACCAGCGGCTTCGGCACGTTCCTGCTCGTCTTCGCCATCATCGCGGCACTGGTGTCGGCACTCGTCATCCAGAACACCTTCCAGATCCTCGTAGCACAGCGGGCCCGCGAGCTGGCACTGCTGCGCTGCGTGGGAGCGACCCGCCGCCAGGTCTTCGGCAGCACCCTGATCGAAGCCCTCGTCTTCGGGGTGCTGGCGTCCGTCGCCGGGTTCTTCACCGGCATCGGGCTGTCCAAGGGCCTGTCCGCGCTGCTCAACGCCGTCGGGCTGAACATGCCGACCGACCACCTGGTGGTCAACGGGAACGCGGCGCTGTACTCGATCGGCCTCGGCGTGCTGCTGACCCTTGGTTCCGCGGTCCTGCCGGCGCGCGCCGCCACCCGCGTGGCGCCGGTGCAGGCGCTGTCCGCGCAGCTCGGCGAGACCCGGGTGACCCGCAAGGCCGGCCGGGTCCGGGTCACCGTCGGCCTGCTGCTGGCGGCGGCCGGTATCGCAGTCGGCTACCTGGGGATGCAGACGCAGGACCGCAGCCAGGGCTTCATGATCCTCACCGTCGGCGCCATGGTGACCTTCGTCGGCGTGCTGGCCCTGGGCCCGGTGATCGCCTCGCCGGTGATCCGCGCCCTGGGCTGGCTGCCCGGCAAGGCGCTGGGCCCGACGGCGCGCCTGGCGACCGCCAACGCCGGCCGCAACCCGCGCCGGGTCGCCGCCACCACCGCCGCGCTCACCATCGGCATCACGCTGGTGACGATGTTCACCGTGGTCACCGCCTCCATCAAGGCCTCGGCCACGGACTCCATCAGGCAGCACTTCCCGTTCGACTACCAGGTGGTCGCCGACCCCGACCGGTCCGTCCCGGCGGACGCCGTCGCCAAGCTCAAGGCCCTGCCGCAGCTGAGCACGGTCGCCGCGGAGTACAACGGCAAGGTCACCCTGAACGGCAAGTCCGAGCAGGCCGGCGCCATCGACGCGGTCGGCTACCACACGCTGATCAACCCGATCATGAAGCAGGGCTCGATCAGCGACGTGGTCCCGGGCACCGTGGCCGTGCAGGAGAACCAGCTCGCCGCCCTGCACACGGCCGTCGGGCAGACCGTCACGGCCACCGCCGCCGACGGCAGGACCGTCTCGCTGAAGGTCGTGGCCACCTACCAGGACAGCGGGATCGGCATGCCGGACACCGCGGTGTCGGTCCCGGACTTCCAGAAGCTGTTGCCCTCGCAGGGCCCGGACACGGTCAGCATGCTGGCCAAACCCGGCGTCACGCTGGCCGCGACGCGGGCCGCGATCGAGGCCACGGTCGACAGCGACCCGCTGCTGACCGTCAACAGCGTCGCGGACTACAAGAACCAGCTGAACAGCAGCCTGAACCAGATCCTGGCGCTGTTCACCGCGATGCTGGGGCTGGCGATCCTGATCGCGCTGATCGGCATCGCCAACACCCTGTCGCTGTCGGTCCTGGAACGCACCCGCGAGAGCGCGCTGCTGCGGGCCCTGGGACTGACCAAGCAGCAGCTGCGCCGGATGCTGATGCTCGAAGCGATGCTGATGGCGGTCCTGGGGGTCAGCCTCGGGATCGTGATGGGCGGCGGCTTCGGCTGGGCCCTGGTGCACCTGGTGGCGAAGGCCACCGGCGTGGGGAGCCTGGCGATCCCGTACACGCAGCTGCTGATCTACGTCGTGGCGGGCGCCCTGGCCGGCGTCCTGGCCGCGGTCATCCCGGCTCGCCGGGCGGCACGGCAGACGGTCGCCGCGGCGATCACGGAGGCCTGAGAGGGGAGCCGCCCGGCTGCGGGGAAGCGGGGAAGCGGGA
>NZ_JAACYW010000493.1 GCF_015356825.1 Catenulispora rubra
GCCCCGCCCCGCCGGCCGGTCAACGCCCACCCCCCGAATTCGCCGCAAAGTTGCGTCAAATGAGCGAACGAACACCGCCGAACGCCCCTCAGGCAGCCAGCGCCAGCATCACCGGACCGCTGCTGCTGCGTCGCCGCGTGGCCAGCTCCCGCCGCACGGTGCTGAGCACCGCCGCCTGGCGCTTCAGCCGCAGCACCTCGGCGACCGACTCGGCGAGCCCGCCGAGCGTCGTGCCGAGCGCGCCGGCGACCGCCGCGATCATCTCGCTCGACGGCTCCTTGAGCCCGCGCTCCACCTCCGACAGGTACTGCGGCGAGATGCCGGCGCGGCGTGCGGTCTCCGCGAGGCTTTCCTCATGCTCGCGCCGCAGCCCGCGCAGCTGCTCGCCGAGCACCTCGCGCCACAGCGGCTCGGGCTCGGGAGCCGCGGGCTGCTTCGGCGGCTGGTCGGCGTATCCGCCGGGGACGACGTGCAGTCTCAGAAGCTCGCTCATGTTGTGAGCGTACGGACAGCTGGCGAGGCGAGTCCCGCTTGTCTGCTGACAGCAGACACCGCTGCGCAGAACGGGTGACCCGGCTTGCGGGGCCGCCGCTTCAGAACGACGACGCCACGCCAGGCGCGCTCTACACGTTGGCCGGCGGGGGACACATATGGATTATTCGGGCTTGATTCTCGGAACTTTCCTGTCGACCCTCCCTCTGACGCTCATTTTCTTTATCTTCCAGAAGCAGTTCGTATCCGGCTTGTTGGGAGGAGCAGTCAAAGGATGATCACACGCGTAGAAGGTCTCTTGTATGGAGCGGACTACAACCCGGAGCAGTGGCCGGAGTCCGTCTGGAAGCAGGACGCCAACCTCATGAAGGACGCCGGCGTCACGATGGTGACCCTCGGGGTGTTCTCCTGGGCCCGCCTGCAGCCCGCCGAGGACGAGTGGGACTTCGAGTGGCTGGACGGGCTGATGGACCTGTTCCACAGCCGCGGCATCGCCGTCGACCTCGCCACGGCCACGGCCTCGCCGCCGGCCTGGTTCGTGCGTCAGTACCCGGAGACGCTGCCGGTCACGGCCGACGGCGTGCGCCTGGAGTTCGGCTCGCGGCAGCACTACTGCCCCTCGTCTCCCGTCTACAGAGCGGCGGCGACGAGGCTGGCCCGCGCGATCGCCGAGCGCTACGGCGAGCACCCGGCGCTGGCGCTGTGGCACATCCACAACGAGTACGGCGACCACGTCAAGGAGTGCTTCTGCGACGTCTCGGCCGAGGACTTCCGCCGCTGGCTGAAGGAGCGCTACAGCGACGACATCGCGCAGCTGAACTTCGCCTGGGGCACGGAGGTCTGGTCCCAGCGCTACTCGGATTTCTCGCAGATCGAGCCGCCGCGCAAGGCCCCGGGCCCGATCAATCCGGGACAGCTGCTGGACTGGCGCCGGTTCAGCTCCGACGCGCTGCTCGCCTGCTTCCTCGGCGAGCGGGCGGTGCTGAAGGAGGTGACGCCGGAGATCCCGGTCACGACCAACTTCATGTCGATGATGAAGGACCTCGACTACTGGAAGTGGGCCGAGCACGAGGACGTCGTCTCCGACGACGCGTATCCGGACCCGGCGAACAGCTCGGCGCACGTGCTCGCCGCGATGAACTACGACCTCATGCGCTCGCTCGGCGGCGGGAAGCCGTGGCTGCTGATGGAGCAGGCGCCGTCGGCGGTGAGCTGGCGCGCGGTGAACGTGCCCAAGACGCCCGAACAGCGGCGGCTGTGGTCGCTGCAGACGGTCGCACGCGGCGCGGACGGCGTCATGCACTTCCAGTGGCGGGCCTCGCGGGCCGGCGCGGAGAAGTTCCACAGTGCCCTGCTTCCGCACGGCGGGACCCAGACGCGGGGGTGGCGGGAGACGGTCCGGCTCGGCGAGGAGCTGGCGAGCCTCAAGGAGGTCGCCGGGAGCCGGATCGAGAGCACGGTCGCCATCGTTCTGGACTGGAACTCGTGGTGGGCGCTGGAGGCCGAGGACCACCCTTCGGCGCGGATCCAGCTCAAGGAGCAGATCCTGAGCTGGTACTCGGTGGTGTACCGGTGGAACCACGTCGTCGACTTCGTGCCGCCGGACGCCGACCTGAGCGGGTACAAGGTGGTGCTCGTGCCGAACCTGTACTCGGTGAGCACCGAGAACGCGGCCCGGCTGACCGACTACGTGTACGGCGGAGGGTACCTCGTCGTCGGGTTCTTCAGCGGGATCGTCGACGAGCTCGACCACGTCCATCAGGGCACTGACGGGTCCGGCGGGGGCCACCCGGGTCCGCTGCGGGACGTGCTCGGAATCACCGTGGACGAGTGGTGGCCGATCACGGACGCGTACTCGACGCCGGTCACCTTCACCGCCGACGAGGAGACCGCGAAGGCGAAGAAGAAGCACGGCAGCAAACACAGCTACGGCATCGGCTACCACCCCGCGCCCGCCGCGTCGCGCTGGAGCGAATGGCTCGCCACGACCACGGCCCGGACCGTCGCGCACTACGCCGCGGGGCCGCTGAAGGACCGTCCCGCTGTCACGTGCAACGACTTCGGCGAGGGCCGGGCCTGGTACGTGAGCTGTGATCTGGGCTGGGCCGTCGAGAAGGTGCTCGCCGAAGCCGTCCGGCCCGCCGTGGTGTGGCCGTCGCCGGCCTCGGCGCTGGCCGTCACCGGGGTCGAGGTGGTGTGCCGCAGTTCCGAGTCGCACCACTACTACTTCCTGCTCAACCACGGGGACACGGCGGTCGAGCTGGGTTCGTCGGTGCCTTTCGGCGCGGTGAACCTGCTGACCGGGAGTCGTCCCACCCAGCTGGCCGCGAAGGGGGTCGCGGTCCTGAAGGTGGGCAGGTGATCATTTCTCGTCGGTGACGGGCCCTGGCCGCTGCGGCGGTCGGTGTGGGTCTGGTTCTCGGATGGCGATCGTGCCGCAGGTCTCCGCACGTCGGGGCCTGCGGCGCGGTGCTTTCGGCGTCGTCGGCACCGTCGTCGGCGGTGGCGACAGCGGCGGTCCACTTGTCGCACAGGTCACTTCCCCCGTGCGCCGGAATACTGATCCATCCCCGCCGGTTATACCCTGCGGGGTATCCGACCGAGGCCCCCGTCGAGCACCGAGGAGGAAACGGCCGTGGCCGTCGTGGAACTGACCAAGGACACCTTCGCCGAGACCGTGGCGGGCGAGGGCATCAAGCTTGTCGACTTCTGGGCCGAGTGGTGCGGGCCGTGCCGGTCCTTCGCGCCGGTGTACCAGAAGGCCGCCGGCAAGCACGAGGACATCGTGTTCGGCAAGGTGGACACCGAGGCCGAGCAGGAGTTGGCGATGGCGTTCGACATCCGGTCGATCCCGACGCTGATGATCGTGCGCGACGGCGTCACCCTCTACCAGCACCCCGGCGCGCTGCCGGAGTCGGCGCTGGAGGACCTGATCGCGCAGGCTCGGGCGCTGGACATGGACGAGGTGCGCAAGGCTCTGGCCGAGCGCGAGGCTGAGAACGCCGAGAGCGCCGCGGTCTGACACTCACGGCCTCTGTTCACGACAGCGGCCCCTCCTCACGACAGCGCAGTCGGCGCGGCGTCGGGTCCACCCTCCGCAACCGCGCCGACCACGCTGCCAGCCTCGTCGCCGGCATCGCCGTGTGCCCCCGCACACCGGGCGATGTCCGCCACGAGGCCTATTTCAACACGTTGACTCCCCTAACCCGCGGACGCACGGCGCCGGCCGCGTGTCGGTGAATCGTCGGCGTCGGATTCGCAACCTCGGGCACCCACCGCCTCGTCCTCCAGGAAACGGCGACGGCACCGGCCGAGTCCACGAATTCGAACGGATTCGAAGATGATCAGGATCCAGCTCGGCGCCGACGGTCTGGCCCGCTCGCGTTTCGCGCTGTCCCCGGTCTCGGAGACGGTCAACCTGCTCCTCGCAGCCGCGAACGGGGCCATCCCCGCGCCGCTGCGCCCGAGGCTGCGCGAGACGATCGCCACCCGGCGCCTGGACCTGCTCGCGGCGCTGCTGAACGTCGACGGCGGCGCCGGCCACTACATCCCGGACTTCCTCACCCCGCAGCCGCCCCGGTACGAGGGCGACACGGCCGAAGAACTCCACGCCGTCGCCACGACCCCGACCTGGCGCGTCGCCGGCGAGTTGGCCGTGGCCGTCGACGGCGAGCTGGCCAAGACCGTCGGACGCGCGCTGCCGCGCAAGCTCACCGAGACCGACGAGTGCGAGACCTCCGAACTGCTCGCCAAGGAGCTGGAGCAGGTCTGGCTCCACGTGCTGGCGCCCGAATGGCCGCGTGTCAGGGCTCGGATGGAGGCGGACGTCGACGCGCGGCTGCGGGTCCTCGGCAAGCACGGCTTCGGAGCCGCCATCGACACCCTCGACCCGAAGATCGACTGGCACGACGGAAGCGTACGCCTCCACGGCCGCTTCGAAGTCGACGTTTGTGAGCCGGCCCTGGTGTTCCTGCCCAGCGTGTTCAACACCCGCGCGGCGGCGGTGATCGACCCAGTCGTGCGGCACGTGCGCCCCGCCGACACCGGCGACGACACCGGCGACAACACCGGCGCAGGCGGCCAGCCGGCCCGCTACCGCCGCGCCGCAATGCTCTTCTACCCGATCCCCCGCAGCACCCCCGGCA
>NZ_JAACYW010000494.1 GCF_015356825.1 Catenulispora rubra
GCCCCCAAAACCCCTACCCAGCCCCCGCCTCAGCGCGAATCGAATCCAGCACGCCCTCCAGATCGTCGGGCCGCACCAGCACATCCCGAGCCTTCGCGCCCTCCGAGGGCCCGACCACGTTCCGCGTCTCCAGCAGGTCCATCAGGCGCCCCGCCTTCGCGAATCCGACCCGCAGCTTGCGCTGGAGCATCGACGTCGACCCGAACTGCGTCGACACCACCAGCTCCGCGGCCTGCAGCAGCAGGTCCAGGTCGTCGCCGATCTCCTCCTCGACGACCTTCTTCGAGCCCGCCTGGCCGGTAACGTCCTCGCGGTACAGGGGCGTTAGCTGGTCCGTGCAGAACTTCACCACCGCCGCGATCTCGGTCTCCGACACGTACGCGCCCTGCAGACGCTGCGCCTTCGACGCACCCATCGGCAGGAACAGGGCGTCGCCCTGGCCGACCAGCTTCTCCGCGCCCGGCTGGTCCAGGATGACGCGGGAGTCGGCCAGTGAGGAGGTCGCGAACGCCAGGCGGGAGGGCACGTTCGCCTTGATCAGGCCGGTCACCACGTCCACCGACGGCCGCTGGGTGGCCAGCACCAGGTGGATGCCGGCGGCGCGGGCGAGCTGGGTGATGCGGACGATCGAGTCCTCGACGTCGCGGGGGGCCACCATCATCAGGTCCGCGAGCTCGTCGACGATCACCAGCAGGTAGGGGTACGGCTGGTACACGCGCTCCGAGCCCGGGAGGGGCTTGAGCTTGCCGGCGCGGACCGCGGCGTTGAAGTCGTCGACGTGGCGGAAGCCGGAGTCGGCCAGGTCGTCGTAGCGCAGGTCCATCTCGCGGACCACCCACTGCAGCGCCTCGGCGGCCTTCTTCGGGTTGGTGATGATCGGCGTGATCAGGTGCGGGATGCCCTCGTAGCTGGTCAGCTCCACCCGCTTGGGGTCCACCAGGATCAGCCGGACCTGGTCCGGGGTGGCGCGCAGCAGCACCGAGACGATCAGGGTGTTGATGCAGGTGGACTTGCCCGCGCCGGTCGCGCCGGCCACCAGCATGTGCGGCATGCGCGTCAGGTTGGCCACGATGTGCCGGCCCTCGACGTCCTTGCCCAGCGCCACCATCATCGGGTGGGTCTCGCCGGTGGCCTCCACCGAGCGCAGCACGTCGCCCAGCGCCACGTTCTCGCGGTCGGCGTTGGGGATCTCGATGCCGATCGCGGACTTGCCGGGGATCGGCGACAGGATCCGCACGTCCGCCGAGGCGACGGCGTAGGCGATGTTCTTCGACAGCGCGGTGATCCGCTCGACCTTGACCGCCGGGCCCAGCTCGACCTCGTAGCGGGTCACCGTCGGGCCACGGGTGAAGCCCACGACCTTGGCGTCGACGTTGAACTGCTTGAACACCTCGACCAGCGCGGCCACCACGGTGTCGTTGGCCTTCGAGCGCATCTTCGGCGGCGCCCCGACGCGCAGCATGTCCGGCGGCGGCAGCTTGTACTCGGCGTCCGGGTCGACGCTGGCCGCGTACAGCTCCATCGCCGCCTGGACCGCGTCCTTGGGCGAGGACCCCGAGGACCCCGTAGCCGGTGCCGAGGCCCCGACCTTCTTGCCTCCGGACTTCCGGCTGCGCGGCACCGCGACCGGGATCGGCACCTGCGTGCCGTCCTCGACCGGCGGCACCGCGTCCACCACCGCGTCCGGCGTGACGTCCCCGGCCTCGTCCAGCATCGGGATGAAGATCGTCGGCTCGTTCTCGGCAGTGTCTGCCCGCGCCCTGCCGCGCTCGAACTGCTGCAGCCTTTGGTTGCGCACCTCGTTGTCCGAGGGGTCGTCCTCGGGGAGGATCCCGTACGGATCGTCCTCCTCGTCGGCCAGCGCGTCCGGGTCCTCGCGCTCGCCGAAGATCATCCAGTGCAGGAACCCGCCGGCGTGCCCGCGCCCGGCCCGGATCCGCTCCGGGATCCGGTACACCGGCGTGGCGGTGATCACCAGGACGCCGAACAGCAGCAGCAGGATCAGCAGCGGCACCGCCACGAACGAGGACACCGTCGAGACCAGCGGCGCCGAGATCGCGTAGCCGACCCAGCCGCCGGCGTTGCGCATCGCCGTCGCCCCGTCCGCGGGGTGCGGCATGTGGCCGGCGATGTGGATCAGACCGACCGCGGCGACGGTGAAGGCGCCCCAGCCGATGGACATCCGGTTGGTGTCGGCAGCCTCCTCCGGCCGCCGGATCACGCGCACCGCCAGGCCGAAGACCAGCAGCGGGGTGAACGCGCCGACCCGGCCGAAGCCGCCGGCCACGATCGCGACGACGGCCTGCGGCACCGCGCCGGGGAACCCGTGCCACAGCGACGCGGCCATCACTATGCCCAGGCCGATCAGCGCGAAGCCGAAGGCGTCGCGCCGGTGGTCCGGATGCAGCGCCTTGGCCCCCTCCGAGGCGCGCCCGGCGCTCCGGCGCGAGCCGGAGGCCAGCTTGCCGATGCCCTTCTCCAGGGGCCCGGCGTTGCGGGCGGAGCGCGCGCGGGGATTCTTCGGCGGAGGTGCGGCGGAGTTCGCCGTGTCGGAGGCGGCAGCCCTGCCGCGCCCCTTCCCGGCAGCGGCGCCCCTGGCGGCTCCCGCCGACCCGGCCGACCCCGAGGCCTTCGAGGCTGAGGTCTTCGAGCCGGACTTGGACGCGGATGTGGCTGCCGTTGCCTTGCTGTTCTTGGAGGGCGTACGGGTGGCCATGATGACCAGGCTACCGGTGATGTCCCACCGGTACCGCCCGCCACACGCAAGTCGTCTGAGCGTGGAAACCCGCGACCGGCCGGATCGCCGATTCCCGTCTCGGCGGCCGTTCAGGCTAAAGTGGTTCGGTCGGCCCCTTGTGGGTGCCGCGCACGCGCATGCGTTCGCGCCCTTTCCCACGTGGGCCGATCCCCAATTCATCAGCTGGTTCGTTCGCGTCGGCTCGACGCGCCGGGACTATCGAGGAGGGCCGTCGTGGCCGGTGCCAAGAAGGAAAGCAAGACAGCACGCGCATCCGTGCGGGCCGGTGCCGGTGGTGCCGGCGGTGGGCGTGTCTTCGGTGACATGAAGCGGTTCACGCCGCTGGGCGGTGGCTTCTGCTACTTCGCCGCCGGCGACGGCAAGAACCTGCACCTGAAGGTGGACTCCGAGGAGCTGTTCGGCCTCCTGTCCGCCATCGAGGGCGCGGACCGCACGAAGATCGACGCCGAGGTGACCGAGCTGGCCGCCAAGTTCGGCGAGAAGGTCCCGGCCTGGAAGGCGCTGGCGGCGAAGCTGACCGCCGGCGACCTGGCCGAGGCCGCCGCCTGAGGCGACACCGCGTATCGCACGTAGTACACACAGCGAGCCCCTGACCCGACCGGGTCGGGGGCTCGCGGCGTATCATTCCTGCGAAGGCGGCCCGTGGGGCCGTCAGGGTGCTGCCACCCGCGTCGGCCGTGTGCGCCGCCGCCCGGGGCGGGTATGGGGAGGAAGGAGCGAGGCTGCGTGGTCGGAATCCCCATGACCAGCGCCGACCTGGCTCGTGTGGGCTTCGAGACCTCGCCGCTGGTGAACCTGGTCCGCGGTCTGGACCAGCTGGGCTCGACCCGGCCGCTGCGCCCGGCGCACCGGCGCTGGCTGGCTGGCGCGCTGCGGAACATCCCCGAACGGTGCCGGCCGGTGATGGAGCTGCTGAACGCGGTCCCCAACTACGCCCCGGCCTTCCTGATCCCCGACCTGCCGCCCAGCGGGAACCTGCACCGCGGGCTGGACGAGGAGCTGGACGCGCTGCGCGCGGTCCGCGACAGCGAACTGGCGCTGGACTTCTCGATCTTCGACACCTGGGAGCGCCGCCCCTCCCGCGCCTACGACGCCCTGCGCGACCGCGGCGAGCGGCTGATCCCGATGTTCACCGACGCGATGCACGCGCTCTACACGGCCTGCCTGGCCGAGGACTGGCCGGACATCCGCCGCACCCTGGACGCCGACATCGGCCGCCGGGCCCGCCAGATGGCCACCGACGGCCCCGGCGCGGTCCTGAACGACCTGCACCCCAAGCTCCGCTGGGAGCCCGAACAGCTCTCGCTGGCCGTCGCCAAGGTCCCGGACTGGCGCTACGACCTGCGCGGCGACGGAGTGACGTTCACCCCGTCGGTGTTCGGGCACTACGTCGGCTCGCTGATCGCCCCCGGACGACGCTCGATCATGGCCTATCCGGTCTCCGACCTGGACGCCGCCGCCGCGCTCGACACCGAGGGCCCGCCCCACGACGGCCTGGCCGCGCTCATCGGCCGGGCCCGCGCCGCCGCGCTGCGTGTCATCGGCGACGACCCCACCACCGGCGAGCTGGCAGTGCGGCTCGGCGTCAAGGCGCCCACCGCGTCCGCGCACGCCGCGGCGCTGCGCTCGGCCGGCCTGGTGGTCACCGAGCGGACCGGACGCAGCGTCCGGCACCGCCTGACCGGCCTCGGGGCCGAGCTGATAGCGGCGAACCGCCGGTAGCCCCCGCCGGCACCGGCAGTCCGGTCGCGATCGGGGACGGCACGGGGGTGCGAGCGCGGCAGGCCGCGCTCGGACATCGCATGGCCGGGACCACCTGTGTCCGCCGGATGCGGACCGGCGATCCCGGCCACCCCCGTTACCCCCGTATC
>NZ_JAACYW010000495.1 GCF_015356825.1 Catenulispora rubra
CCCATCACCCCGCAGCCGCCGCCACCTCCGCCGCAGCGTCGGACTCGGCGCCAGCATCAGCCTCCGAATCCCCACCCCGCATGCTCTCCTGCCCCTGAAACTGCACCCGGTACAACTCCGCATACAACCCATCCGCGGCCAGCAACTCCTCATGCCGCCCCTGCTCCACGATCCGCCCGCCGTCCACCACCAGAATCTGGTCGGCGTCCCGCACCGTCGACAGCCGGTGCGCGATCACCAGCGACGTCCGTCCCCGCAGCGCCCGGGCCAGGGCGCGCTGGACCGCCGCCTCGTTCTCGCTGTCCAGGTGTGCGGTGGCCTCGTCGAGCACGACGACGCTCGGCGCCTTCAGGAGCAGGCGGGCGATCGCCAGGCGCTGCTTCTCACCGCCGGACAGGCGGTAGCCGCGGTCGCCGACCACGGTGTCCAGGCCGTCGGGCAGGCTGTGGACCAGGTCCATGATCTGGGCGTCGCGCAGGGCCTCGGTCAGTTCCTCGTCGGTGGCGGTGGGGCGCGCGTAGAGGAGGTTGCCGCGGATCGTGGTGTGGAACATGTGCGCGTCCTGCGTCACCGTGCCGACCGTCGCGTGCAGCGATTCCAGCGTGACGTCGCGGATGTCCGTGCCGCCGATGCGGACCGCGCCCGACTGCGGGTCGTAGAGGCGGTTCGCCAGCGAGGTGATCGTGGTCTTGCCGGCGCCGCTCGGGCCGACCAGCGCCACCATCTGCCCCGCCGCCGCGGTGAAGGTCACGCCGGCCAGCACCTGCGCCGACGGCGCCTGGTCCAGGCGGGCCACCGACTCCAAGGAAGCCAGGGAGACCTCCTCGGCGGTCGGGTAGCGGAAGGCGACGTCGTCGAACTCGACCGCGACCGGCCCGGTGGGCAGCACGCCGGCGTCCGGCTTCTCCTTGATCATCGGCTCCAGGTCCAGGACCTCGAAGACCCGGTCGAAGGAGACCAGCGTCGACATCACCGTGATGCGGACGTTGGTCAGCGCGGTCAGCGGGCCGTAGAGCCGGCCGAGCAGCGCGGCCAGGGCGATCAGCGTGCCCAGCGTGATCGAATGGCTGATCGCCAGCCGGCCGCCGATCAGGTAGGTCAGCGCGGTGGCCAGGGCGGCCACCAGAGTCAGCGCCGTGGTGAAGAACGCGCCGGTCAGCGCGATGCTGACGCCCGCGTTCCGGACCCCGGCGGCCTTCTCGGCGAACTCCGCGTCCTCCTCGGCGGGGCGGCCGAACAGCTTGGCCAGCAGCGCGCCGGAGACGTTGAAGCGCTCGGTCATCATCGCCGACATGTCGGCGTTCAGCTGCATCTGCCGGCGGACCTGGCCCTGCATCCGCTTGCCGACGCGCCGCGCCGGGATCAGGAAGATCGGCAGCAGGGCCAGCGACAGCACCGTGATCTGCCAGGACAGGTAGAACATGGTCCCGGCGACCAGCACCAGGCTGATGACGTTCGACAGCACGCTGGACAGCACCGAGGTGAAGGCCTGCTGCGCCCCGATGACGTCGCTGTTCAGCCGGGAGATCAGGGCGCCGGTCTGGGTCCGGGTGAAGAAGGCGATCGGCATGCGCTGCACGTGCGCGAACACCCGCGTCCGCAGGTCGTAGATCAGCCCCTCGCCGATCCGCGAGGACAGGAAGCGGTTCACCAGCGAGGCCAGCGCGTCCCCCACCGCGACCACCGCGATGATCAGCGCCAGCTTCGTGACCACGGCCCGGTCGCCCTTGAGCACGCCGCTGTCGACCAGCTTCTGCGCCAGCAGCGGCGGCAGCACCACCAGCACCGCGTCGATGACCGTGATCGCCAGGAAGACGCTGATCAGCACCCGGTAAGGCCGCGCGATCCCGAAGATCCGCCTGATGGTCCCCGGCGCGAGCTTGTGGTTCAGGATCTCCTGGTCGTTCCGGCGGGCGCCGCGCATCATCATCATGCCCGGCGAGCCCATCCCACCACCCATCGACACGCGTGTAGCTCCCTAAGTCGTGAATCCCCGTCAGGCATAAATGCCGTGAGGCGGCACGGCCATTCCCATAGCCTTCAGCCATGGTGAACCCTCGGGACTCGTTTTCTGAAGACGGGCTGCGTGCGCTGTCGGCGAACAGCGGGGAGCCGCAGGTCGCGGGGCCGGTTCTCGGCCCCGACGGACGCCCCCGCCGGACCGGAAACTACCGCCGCTAGGATCTAGCCACCATGGACTTCACGACACTGAGCGCCCACCAGGGCAAGGTCATGGTCTCGGTCGGGGACTCCTTCACCGAGGGCATGTGCGACGACACGCTGCCGGACGGCTCGTTCCGGGGCTGGGCCGACCGGGTGGCCGAGCGGCTGGCCGCCGACGACCCGCACCTGCGGTACGCGAACCTCGCGGTGCGCGGCAAGCTGATAGGGCAGATCGAGCGGGACCAGATCCCGGTCGCGGCGACGCTGGACGCCGACCTGATCACGCTGGCCGGCGGGCTGAACGACGTGCTGCGCCCGCGCTGCGACATGTCGGCGGTCGAGGCCAGCGTCCAGTCCTGCTTCGCGCAGCTGGCCACGACCAAGGCCACCATCGTCCTGTTCCGCCCGACCGACCCGCGCCGCCGGATGCGCGGCTCGCAGCGGCTGATGCCCGCCGTCAACCGGCTGATCGAACTCGTGGACGCGTTCGGCGAGTCGCACGGCGCGGTGGTCGTGGACCTGTTCACGGCCCGGGTCTTCGACGACTCGCGGATGTGGGCCGAGGACCGGCTGCACTTCTCCCCCGAGGGCCACCGGCGCGTCGCCGAAGCCGTGCTGCAGGCGCTGGGCGCGGAGCCGAGCTTCGACTGGCGCGCGGGGCTGCCGCCGGCCCGGCCCAAGCCGTGGCTCCAGGCCCGGCGCCAGGACCTGCGGTGGATGCGCGTCTACCTGCTCCCGTGGATCGGGCGGCGGATCACCGGCAAGTCCTCCGGGGACGGCCGGGCCGCCAAGCGGCCCGAGCCGACGCTGGTGTCCGAGACGGCGCAGTAGCCGACCGCGTTGACGCTCGTCGTGGACTTCTGCCGTCGTGGCAGCGGGTGGTCAGGACTCTCCCGTCCCGGCCAGGTCCCGGAAGCGCCGGGTCTGCGCCGCCCGCTCCGCGGCCCGCTGCTCGTCGTACGGACGCCCCGCCGCCGCCCGCAGCAGAGCCTTCGACTCCGTGACGGCGCCGCGCGGGTTGGCCAGCAGGTCGGCGGCGAGCTTGGCCGCGGCGGCGTGCAGTTCGCCGCGCGGGACGACGTGGTTGGCCAGGCCGATGCGCAGGGACTCCTCGGCGTCGACGTAGCGCGCGGTGGCCACGATCTCCAGGGCGCGCGAGTAGCCGACGGCGTCGACCAGCGGTTGCGTCCCGGCCAGGTCCGGCACCAGACCGAGGGCCGGCTCCTTCATGGAGAACAGGACGTCGTCGGCCACGACGCGGATGTCGCAGGCCAGCGCGAGCTGGAAGCCGGCGCCGATGGCGTGCCCCTGGACCGCGGCGACGGTGACCAGGTCGGTGCGGCGCCACCAGGTGAACGCCTCCTGATACCCCTCGATGGTGCGGTCCACCTCCTCGTCGGAGGCCGCGGCGAAGGTGGCGAAGTTCTCGAACATCGAACGGTCCAGGCCCGCGGAGAAGGACTTGCCCTCCGAGCGCAGCACCACGACGCGCACGGTGCCCGGCAGCGCCGCGCCGATCGCGGCCAGTGCGGCCCAGAACTCAGGGGTCTGCGAGTTGCGCTTGTCCGGCCGGTTCAGGGTGACGGTCGCGGCCTCACCCTCCAGCAGCACGTCGATGCCCGCCTCGGCGGCCTGACGTGCGGTGTCTTCCCAGCTCATGCGCTCTCCCGAATCCGTGCGAACGGTGCCGAAGAGCGAGACTACTCGCGGGTAACTTGTTGCGCCAGCGGAGTGCCCGACAATAGAGGTGTCCGCCGCGTCCGGACTCGGCCTGGAGCGAGGAAGAAGGACGGCGCGGACACAGAAGAGGGCGGGGTGCCCATCACGCACCCCGCCCCTTCGTCACCGGTCGGCTGCCCGACCTCCGCCCGGCCAATACGACCTGGTCAGGCGGTCTTCGCCTTGCCGCGCGTCGCGCCGCCCCGGCCCCGAAGCGTCACACCGGATTCGCTGAGCATCCGGTGCACGAACCCGTACGAACGCCCGGTGGACTGGGCGAGGGCGCGAATGGACTCGCCCGCCTCGTACTTCGTCTTGAGGTCGGTCGCGAGCTGCGACCGCGCGTCGCCGGTCACCCGGCTGCCCTTCTTGAGAGTCTCGGCCACACGTGCCTCCTGGAGTGGATGTGCGCTCTAGGTACACATGATCACCCCTCGCAGCGCTCTTGGCCACCGATTCGGCGATGTTGCCCATAACATCAATGTCACGTCGCCCGATCCGACTAGTAGATCATGCTGATTTGTCCGGCTATCGGATGATCCGTATCTCGGGATGAATCAGCCCACGATGAAACGTCCCGCCCTGGCGGGGGATGGCGAATGTCGCCCGGGCCAGCGGTGGGGGTGTTGGGGGCGCTGTCTC
>NZ_JAACYW010000496.1 GCF_015356825.1 Catenulispora rubra
GGCTCGGAGATGTCTATAAGAGACAGGAGCCGGCCGGGCCAAGATCTCCGACCCCCACCCCTGCCGAATCACCAACGGCCGCCGCAAGGCCCCCACCTGCCGCATCGCCGCGGATCCGGTCGCCTCGTCCTCGTCGACCCCGCTGTCGGCGGCGAACACCCGCGCCCGCATCACGCCCTGCGGCTCGTCGACCCAGGCCCAGAACTGGTGCCGCCGGTACTCCGGCCCCGGGGGCACCGCCAGCGTCTCCACCGCGGCCTCGTCCGCCACCTCGACCAGGCCCCACTCCGGCGCGTCGTCGATCCGGCCGCGGATCCACGTCCGGCCGTCCTCGGCCCAGGTCGGGACCTCCGCGGCCTTCTGCGGCCGCAGCGTCGGCACGTCGCGCCCGGCCAGCCGCGACAGCAGCCAGGCCGTCCCGACCAGCGGGTGCCCCGCCAGCGGCAGCTCCTCCGCCGGGGTGAAGATGCGCAACCGGGCCTGCTCGACGTCGTCGACGAACACCACCTCGCTGAACCGCAGATCGGAGGCCAGCTTCTGCCCCGCGGCGGCGTCCAGGTGGGCGGCGTCGAGCACCACGCCCAGGTTGTTGCCGAACAACCCGTGCGCGTCGGTGAAAACCCGTACTATATGGACCTCGGCCATCACGCTCATGGGCACAGGCTACTGCCCGCGCCCGGCTGCGTGACCGTTACTTCTTCGCCTTGTCACCCGTCTCGTTGGTCAGCGCGGCGATGAAGGCGTCCTGCGGCACCTCGACCCGCCCGACCATCTTCATCCGCTTCTTGCCTTCCTTCTGCTTCTCCAGCAGCTTGCGCTTCCGGCTGATGTCACCGCCGTAGCACTTCGCGAGGACGTCCTTGCGCATCGCCCGAACGGACTCGCGGGCGATCACCCGGGAGCCGATCGCGGCCTGGATCGGCACCTCGAACTGCTGGCGCGGGATCAGCTCGCGCAGCCGCTCGGTCATGCGCACGCCGTACGCGTACGCCTTGTCCTTGTGCACGATCGCGGAGAACGCGTCGACCGTCTCGCCGTGCAGCAGGATGTCGACCTTCACCAGGTCCGCCTGCTGCTCGCTGGTGGGCTCGTAGTCCAGGGACGCGTAGCCGCGGGTCTTGGACTTCAGCGAGTCGAAGAAGTCGAAGACGATCTCGGCCAGCGGCAGCGTGTAGCGGATCTCAACGCGGTCCTCGGACAGGTAGTCCATCCCCAGCAGCGCCCCGCGCCGGCTCTGGCACAGCTCCATCACGGCGCCGACGAAGTCGTTCGGCGTCAGGATGGTCGCGCGCACCACCGGCTCGTGGATCGCCGTCACCTTGCCGCCGGGCATCTCCGAGGGGTTGGTGACGATGTGCTCGGTGCCGTCCTCCATCTCGACCCGGTACACCACCGACGGCGCGGTGGCGATCAGGTCCAGGTTGAACTCGCGGTCCAGGCGCTCGCGGACGATCTCCAGGTGCAGCAGTCCCAGGAAGCCGACCCGGAAGCCGAAGCCCAGGGCCGCCGACGTCTCCGGCTCGTAGACCAGGGCCGCGTCGTTGAGCTGCAGCTTGTCCAGGGCCTCGCGCAGCTCCGGGTAGTCCGAGCCGTCGATCGGGTAAATGCCGGAGAACACCATCGGCTTGGGCTCTTTGTAACCGCCGAGAGCTTCCAGGGCGCCCTTGTTCAGGGTGGTGACGGTGTCGCCGACCTTGGACTGGCGCACGTCCTTCACGCCGGTGATCAGGTAGCCCACCTCGCCGGCGGCCAGACCTTGCGACGAGGTCGGCTCCGGGGAGATGACGCCGATCTCCAGCAGCTCGTGGGTGGCGCCGGTGGACATCATCTGGATGCGCTCGCGCTTGGTCAGGTGACCGTCGACCACCCGGACGTAGGTGACCACGCCGCGGTAGGAGTCGTAGACCGAGTCGAAGATCACGGCCCGCGCCGGGCCGTTCGGGTCGCCGGCCGGGGCCGGGACCCGGCGGACCACCTCGTTGAGCACGTCCGGGACCCCGACGCCGGACTTGGCGCTGACCCGCAGCACCTCGTCGGGCTCGCAGCCGATCAGCCGCGCCATCTCCTCGGCGTACTTCTCCGGCTGCGCGGCCGGCAGGTCGATCTTGTTCAGGACCGGGATGATCTGCAGGTCGTTCTCCATGGCCAGGTACAGGTTGGCCAGGGTCTGCGCCTCGATGCCCTGAGCTGCGTCAACCAGCAGGAGGGTGCCCTCGCACGCCGCCAGCGAGCGCGAGACCTCGTAGGTGAAGTCCACGTGCCCGGGGGTGTCGATCATGTTCAGGATGTAGGTCTTGCCGTCGTCGGCCTGCCAGGGCAGCCGGACCGCCTGCGACTTGATGGTGATCCCGCGCTCGCGCTCGATGTCCATCCGGTCCAGGTACTGCGCGCGCATGGCGCGCTCGTCGACCACACCGGTGAGCTGGAGCATCCGGTCGGCCAGGGTCGACTTGCCGTGGTCGATGTGGGCGATGATGCAGAAGTTGCGGATCAGCGCCTGGTCGGTGGTCGACGGCTGCGGGATGTTCGGCGGCAGGGCGGGCACTCGGCGGTCCAGTCTGTCTGGGTACGACGTGGTGAGGAACGAGGTGGTGGTTTATTACACTGCCCCTATCGTCCCATGACCCACGGGGTTACCGGGAACGCTATATGCGGACGTCATCGTGCAGGTGATCGCGCAGGTGCCCGGTTTGGGCCCGCGCACGCCCGCCTGTTAGTCTGGTCCCTTGCGTGGCGCGTGCGTTGCCTCGCGCCCACCACCTTCTATCTCACCAAAGCAGAGGCATCTTTCAGTGGCGAACATCAAGTCCCAGATCAAGCGGATCAAGACCAACGAGAAGGCGCGCCAGCGCAACAAGGCCGTCAAGTCCTCGCTGAAGACCGCGATCCGCAAGACCCGCGAGGCCGTCGAGTCCGGCGACGCCGCGAAGGCGCAGGAGCTGGCCCAGGCCGCCTCCCGCGAGCTGGACAAGGCCGCCTCGAAGGGCGTCATCCACGCCAACCAGGCCGCGAACAAGAAGTCGGCGCTGGCCAAGAGCGTGAACGCCCTGCAGGGCTGACCCTTCCCTGCCATGCGGTCCCTCTCGCCGCGGTAGAGAAAACCGAACTCCCGATCGGCGCGACCCCTTCCCCAGGGGTCGCGCCGATCGTTTTCGTGTGCTGGATTGTGGGCTGGTTTGTGGGCTGGTTTGTGCGCTGCCTCGCGTGTTGCTTTGTGTGTTGCGTGCTGCCATACCGCGACGTGGCGAGCGGAGCCATAGCGCTACGCTGAGCGCGGGGCAGCACGCACAAGAGAATCACTGGGGGTGGGGACGACTTCATGGAGCCGCTGCGATCGGCCGATCCGAGACGGATCAGCAGCTACGAGATCCTGAACCGGCTCGGCGCCGGGGGCATGGGGCAGGTGTACCTGGGGCGCTCGCCGTCCGGGCGCCGCGTGGCGGTGAAGGTGATCCGTCCCGAGCTGACCAACGACCCCACCTTCCGCCAGCGCTTCCGCCGCGAGGTCACGGCGATGCGGCAGGTGTCCGGCTTCTTCACCGCCCCGGTGGTCGACGCCGACCCCGACGGCGACCCGGCCTGGCTGGCCACGGCGTTCGTACCCGGGCCGTCGCTGGAGAGCGCGGTCACCGACGGCGGCGCGATGCCGCACCAGGACGTGCTCCTGCTGGCCGCAGGACTGGCCGAGGCGCTGAACGCGATCCACCGCGAGGGCCTGACACACCGCGACCTGAAGCCGGGCAACGTCCTGATGGCCGACGACGGGCCGCGCGTCATCGACTTCGGCCTGGCCGTCGCCACCGGCTCCACCAACCTGACGCAGGCCGGCACCGTGGTCGGCACCCCCGCCTTCATGTCGCCGGAGCAGGTCTCCGGCCAGAACGTGGGCCCCGCCTCCGACGTCTGGTCGCTGGGCGCGGTCCTGGCCTACGCCGCCACCGCAGCCTCCCCCTTCGGCGACGGCACCACCATGGAGACCATGCTGCGGGTGATGAACGGCGAGCCGAACCTGTCCGGCCTGACCGGCACGCTGGCGCAGCTGGTGACGGCCTGCATGTCGAAGGACCCGAACGCGCGGCCGACGCCGGCCCGGATCCTGCAGGTGCTGTCGGAGGGCGCCGGGGTGCAGGCGACGATGGCGATGGATGTGCATGTTCCGGGGGCGGGGGCGGCGGCCGGGCCGACGCCTGACAAGCCCGCAGCGCCCGCACAGCTCGACCAGCCTGGACCGACGCCGACACCGACGCCGATGCAGACGGCGCCTGCTTGGGGCTCGGGTCAGCACACCGGCCCGGCCTCGGGTTCGAGTCCTGCGGCACCTGCCTGGGGTTCCGGGCCTGCTTCCGGCTCGACATCGGGTCCGAATCCTGTGCCTGCCTGGGGTTCCGGCCAGAACACCACTCCGGCACCCGCCACCCCGCCACAGCCATCGGCCCCCGCCTGGGGCTCCGGCGCCGCTCCCACCGCACCCACGCCTGCCTGGAACGCGCCCTGGGCGATCTTCAGACTGTGACTCTCAG
>NZ_JAACYW010000497.1 GCF_015356825.1 Catenulispora rubra
GCTCAGTAGGGGGCGGCAGGGGCGGAGGCTGGGCATCGGGCGAGGCGCTTGGCACGGTGGGGTGCGCGGGTCCGGTTCGCCCGTGGTTTTACAGGCGATTTTTACGGCTTCGCGCACGTTTTTATGACCTCGCAGGGGGACGCAGTTCGGCCGTGCCCCGCTGGTTGCGCTGGCGGCCGCCGGGTTCTGGGTCCCTCGCCGCCCTGAAAACGCAGGAGACCGACCGCTGGATCGCGGCCGGCCTCCCTCCGTGCGCCAGACGGTTTACGGATAGTTCGTCAGATAGCTGACATTGTGGCTGGGAGTCACCTGCCCACCGGTCTCATTGACCTGATGGTTGATCGTCCCGTCGCCGCCGAGCACCGTCGTGACCATGTCGTGGAAGCTGACGCCGCCGGTGTTCGGCGTCTCGATCGCGTGATCGAGCCCCACCGACGGGTTGTCGCGGAAGTACGCGTAGATCCCCAGTCCCCACGCCTGATGCGAGGTCACTGAAGGTCCGACCAGGTACGACGCGTATCCCTCGGCCCCGTTGGGCGGCACCCAACTCCCTTGGTCGGGCACGTCATACGGGCACTCGCTCTGGTAGAAGTACGTCCGCCCGCCGTTGCCGTACCACTCGGTCTGGTACTGCTCGAAGTGCTCCACCGCGAGCCCGTACATGGTCACGTTGTTCCCGTGGACCACGAGCCCGTTGTTCGACGGGTTGACCGTCCACCCGACGCCGTTCGAGTGGTCGGCGCGCCATAGCCAGAGGTCGTCGCCGATCACGTTGTTGCTGTTCACCACCAGCGCCTGCGAGGCCTGCGCCGCCTGGTCGCCTCCAATGCGGAAGAAGACGTCCTGCAGTTCGGTCGGGTTCGCCGCGTGGCTCGCCGACGAACCGTTCGGGCCGATCTGCATCAGCACCGCGGAGTTGGTGGAGTTGGCGCTGATCAGCAGTCCGGCGAGGTCGATGCCGTCCACGTCGGCCGTGGTGATCGCGGCGTTGCCGTTGTCCGGCACCAGCGTCGCCATGCCCAGTCCCAGCACCACGGTGTTCGGGCTGGTGATGTTCAGTGCCGAGGACAGGTGGTAGACGCCCGGCGTCACGATCAGGCTCTTGCCCGCCGCCAGCGCGGCGTTGATCGTGCTGGAGGTGTCGCCCGGCTTGACGATGTAGAACTGGCTGACCGGGACGGATGTGCCGGCCGCGGTGCCGTTCGTCCAGTCCGGGCCCTGCGCGTTGGTCCGGAGCGCGGGCTCGAACACCTGCCAGGTGCCGCTGCCGTCGACGTAGATGAACGGCTTCTCGCGCGTCGTGGGAGTCTGCGCGACCGTGGTGTACGGCGGGTTCGGGAACGTGGTCGACGGGGCGTTGGTGTCCCCGACGAAGACCATGTTCCAGTTTGAGCCGGTCCAGCCGCCGTTCATCGCGGTGTCCTGCGTCAGGAACTGCTGCTGGGTACCGGAGTTGATCTGCCCGGAGACCCGCGAGTCGCCGACGTAGCCGCCGCTGGACCAGTTGCCGCCGCTGCCGTGCGTGTTGTCGAACAGCAGCAGGCCGCCGTTGACGTCCATCCGGCGGAACGGGTCGGCCTGCGACACCGCCCACATCGTGCTGCCGGACGGCGGGCTCACTTCCATGTTCTCGGCGTCGCGCCAGAAGTTCTGGGTGGCGTTGCCGTCGGAGGTGTGGCCGGCCACGTGCACCGTGCCGCCGGTGATGTTCACCCCGTCGGGGGAGAGTCCGAGCCCTGCGACCTCGGTGTTGTAGCCGACGGGGATGTCGACGTTGTACGAGCCCGGCGCGAACAGCAAGGCATTGCGCTGTGTGCCGAACTCATTGTTGACCTGAGCGTTGTAGACGTTGTTGATGTCCGCCTGGATGGTCGAGGTCGACATCGAGGGGTCGAAGATGGTCACGTTCGGTCCGAAGTCCGGATGCGGGATGCCCCCGCCTCCGCCACCGCCGCCGGTGGGCAGCGTCCACTGCTGGTTCGACGAGCCGGCGCAGTCCCAGATCTGGACCTGCGTTCCGGAGCCGCCGAAGCCGGTGTCGTCCAGACAGCGCCCGGACTGCGGGTTCTTCAGGCCGCCGTTGGACTGCGGGACCCAGACCTGAGCGCCGGACCCGTTGCAGTCGTAGAGGTCGACCTTGGTGCCGTTGGCGGTGCCGCCGGCGTTGATGTCCAGGCACTTGCCGAGGTCCTGCAGGGTGTTCGTCGCGCTGTCGACGGTCCAGTTCTGCGCGTTGGTGCCGTTGCAGGTGTAGACCTGCACGGGGTTGAAGTTGGCGGTCGACGCCGCGCGGTCGTCCAGGCACAGGCCCTGATATCCGGTGACCGGACCGACCGGGGCGGCGGCGTGCGCCTGGGGCGCGGTCGCCAGTTGGCCGAAGGTCAGCAGGCCCGCCGTCAGGACGAGCGCGCCGAATCCGGCGGTGGGTATGCGTTTTCTCAAGGCAGGTTCCACTTCTGGTTGGCCGAGGCGGCGCAGGCCCAGATCTGGACCTGGGTCCCGGAGCCGCCGAAGCCGGTGTCGTCCAGGCACTTGCCGGAGTTCGGGTTCAGCAGCGTCCCGTTGGACTGCGGGACCCACGTCTGCGCGCCGGTGCCGTTGCAGTCGTAGAGGTCGACCTTGCTGCCGTTGGCGGTGCCGGCGGCGTTGACGTCCAGGCACTTACCGAGGACCTGCAGGGTGTTGCTGGAGGTCACGGTCCAGTTCTGCGCGTTGCTGCCGTTGCAGCTGTAGACCTGCACGGGGTTGAAGTTCGCGTTCGAGGCCGAGCGGTCGTCCAGGCACAGGCCCTGGTAGCCGGTGATCGGGCCGGTGCCGGTCGGCGGGGGCGGGTTGCCGCCGCCGTTGCCGGTGATGGCGTTGAAGATCCGGGAGTACGCGTAGCCGGTGGCCTTGTCGTAGCTGTTGACCTCCCAGAAGGAGAGCTCCGCGACGCCGTTGCTGGCCGCGAAGTTCTCCAGGGTCTGCGCGTCGGACTGCGAGAACATCGCACCGTCGTCGTTCTTGCCGGCGATCGGCGTCAGGCCCTCCTTGCCGTAGGCCGCCGAGGTGGATATGCCGTACAGGCTCGCGATCTGGCCGGCGGCCGCTTGCGCGGAGGACAGGGCGTCGTTGATGACCGGCTGGCCGTCGTAGTAGTCCATCGTCATCAGGTTGACGACGCTGACGTTCACGCCCTGGTTCTTCGCGTCCTGCAGCAGGTTGATCTGGTCGCCCGGCAGGCCGTTGGGGTCGACGGCGAGCGTGAAGTCGACCTGGAGCCCCGGCACCTGCTGCTGGAGCGCGGCCAGCGCCTGGTCCCGGCGGGAGGTCGCGGCGGTGTCGCTCAGGACGCCGCCCTCGATGTCGAAGTCGAGCCGGGTGACACCGTACGTGTTGACGATGTTCTTGTACGCCGCGGTCAGCGACGACACGTTCGTGCAGGTCTGCGCCAGCTCGCCGCCGGAGGCCCCGCCGAAGGAGATGATGACGTCCCCGCCGGAGGACTTCAGCGAGTTGATCTCCGACGTGAACGAGCCGACCGGGTAGTTGCCGGCCTCCCACATCGGCGTGCAGCCGGACTGCGGGATGAAGAACGCCAGCGTGTAGCGCGACACGCCTGACGAGCCCATGTCGGCCGCCATGTCGCCCGCGGTGCTGCCGCTGAGCTCCAGGTACGGCGCGGCGTAGTGGGCGGGGATGGCGAGCGCGGCGTGCGGGGTCGCGGCGTTCGCCGGTGTGCTCAGCGCCACAGCGCCGGCGACGATGCCCAGAGCGCAGGTTCCTGCGAGGGCGGTGCGCAGGGGTCTGAGCCGTGCGAGAGGTGGGATCACTGTGCTGCTCCTTTGTGGGGGGTGGAGATGGCATGCAGCTGAACCGACCCAAGTTGTTACGGAAACAGTTCCGTAACACGGTTGGCCGTTGAGGAGTGAAGCACTCCCACCTACTTTCGTCAAGACGCGAATAAAGGGTCTTTACCTGGTCTTTGCCGAGGTCGAGGCGCTATCCTGCCCCGATGAAACAGGGCGATGTTCCAGGGCGGGGCATGTCGGCGGGCCGTCTCACGGTGCGGGCGATCGCCGCGCACACCGGTCTGTCGATCGCGACCGTCTCAAGGGTCATCAACGCCCAAGGCCAGGTGTCCGAGGACACGCGCCGCCGGGTGCAGGACGCGATCGACGGCCTCGGAGGCCACGCCCCCGCGACCCGCCCCCGCCTGCCGAAGACCGGACTGCCGGTCTTGGTGCGCTGCCCCTACAAGCTCAGCGACTACTTCGGCGCGCTCGTCACCGCCGTCGCCGAGGCGCTGCACACCGCCGGCCGCCAGGTCCTGCTCGACGTCGGCGACTCCCGCGTCGACGTCCCGGTGCTCCGCGATCTGCCCACAGCCCGCGCCACCTCCGGCGCGATCCTGATCCTCCCGCCGGAGCCCGCCGAAGACCTACGCTTCCTCCAGACGCGCCGCTACCCCCTGGTCGTCGTGGACCCCCGCAC
>NZ_JAACYW010000498.1 GCF_015356825.1 Catenulispora rubra
GGCCACCGCACACCCCAGCGCCACCACCGCGAAGAAGAACAGCCACCCCCCGGCCGGAAACCCGGTCAGCCGGTGCAACTGGTCGGCGTCGGAGTCCCGGGCCCCGGACCGCTTGCGCGTCCGGCTCAGCTCCAGCACCGGCTTCACCCCGGCCAGCAGCAGGAACCACACCATCAGATACGCGAACCCGGCCTGCACGTCCGTGTTCTTCGTCCACGACGCGGCGAACACCGCGCCGCCGGTGAGGACCACCGTGAGCACGCCGTAGAAGTTCCGGATCTCCACCAGCAGCAGCGCCAGCAGCAGCACGCTCACCCACAGCAGCATCGTGATGTGCTGCGCCGCCAGCAGCCAGGCGCCGCCCAGCCCGACCAGGCTCGGTGCGGTGTAGCCGGCCGCGACCGTGAGGATCATGCCCAGGCCGCGTGGCTTGCCGTAGGAGACCGTGACGCCGGAGGTGTCGTGGTGCAGCCGCACGCCGGACAGCCGCCGCCCGCACAGCAGCGCCACGACGGCGTGCCCGCCCTCGTGCGCGATCGTCACGGTGTTGCGCGCTATCCGCCACACCGGCCGCCACAGCACCGCCACCAGGGCCGCCGCGCCGACCGCGAGGATCAGGTTGCGTGGCGGATCGGGCTGGGTGCCGGTCACGCGGTGCCAGACGTCGTCCAGGTTGGAAATGCTCATGCTCACGGCCACGCAGCCTCCCACGATTCGCCCGTTCGGCGGTACCCGTCGGGACACGGCTGTGACGCGCCGGTGACGCTTGGGGAATGCTGAACCGGGCGGCGCGGGGCGTGCACAGGTACGTCCGCAGCGCCCCCGGCACCTACTCCTGGCTGCTGATCCTGCTGATCACGACGGCGATCCTCAAGCACGTCAGCCCGCGCACCGCGCACTGGATCCTGGAACGCCGCAGCACGAACATCCACTACCTCCTTGAGGACCCGGTCCGCGTCCTGATCCAGTCGGCCCTGTACATCGACGGCGGCAGCTGGCTGTTCTACTTCGCGCTCTACACGCTGTTCCACGCCCAGGCCGAGCGCTGGCTGGGCACCTGGCGCTGGCTGGGTATCGCGTTCACCTGCCACGTGCTGGCGACGTACGTGAGCGAAGGGGTGCTGGCCTGGGCGATCCACACCAACTCGGTGCCCGGCCGCATGCGCTACACGCTCGACTACGGCGTCAGCTACGCGCTGGCGGGCATCGTCGCGGTCCTGGCGTACTGGTGGCCGCGCGGGTGGATGCGGTGGGTGTACGCCGGATGCGTACTGGTGTTCTACGGCGTGGCGATGGTGCGGGGCCGGACGTTCACGGACGTGGGGCACTTCACGGCCGTGCTGGTCGGGCTGGGCTGCTACCCGCTCGTGCGGGGGCAGCCGTCGCCGATGGCGCGCGGGTGGCGGTGGTGGGGGCTGGTGGCGACGCCGCCGTTCGGCGAGCGGCCGCTCGGCTAGTTGACCTCTTGGCTAGTTGGCCCCTTGCGGCTTCGGAGTGGTGCTGGGGGACTCACAGATCCCGAGGATGCCCACGGTGCAGGTCGGCGTCGGAGACGTCGTGGTGCTGCTGGTCGGCGTCGTCGAGGGCGTGGACGAGGTCGGATGGTCTGTCGGCGTCCCGCTGGAGGAGCTGTGCGTCGGCGTCTCGTCGCTGGACGAGTGCGTGGTCGTGGTGGGGGAGGAGGTGCGGCTCCGGCTGTGCGACGTCGTATGCCGGAAGCTCGGCGTGTTGGAGGTCGACGTGCTGCCGGAGCCGGTGCTGGTCCCGACCGGCGTGGACGGCACGTCGGTCGGCGACGGCGCACTCGTCGACGACGACTCGGTGGGCGTCCCGCTCGTCCCCTGCGGAGAGTTCCCCGACCCGCCGCCCAACACCACCGCGGCGGCACCGGCGACGAGCAACACGGCCGTGGTCACCGCCCCGATGAGCGTCTTGCGCCGAGGGCCTCCGGGTGCGCCGGGCCCGTCGAACTCGTCGTCGTCGACGTCGTCGATGTCGTCGATATCCACGACGCGGCCACCGCCGTCACCAGCCGTGCCACTCTCCCCGGCAGCCTTGGCCGAGGCCGCCGAAGCCGCGGACGCGGCCGAGGCGACCTCCGCGGGCACCTCGTCGAGAGTCCGCGTGGCCTCGGCCTCGATGGTGTTGTCCCGATCCGGGTTCATCACCCGGGTGTGATCGGCGTCGACCCCCACAGCCTCGGCCACGCCCGGACGGAACCAGTTGTCCGGCGCGCTGGTCTGTACGGGCGGCGCCGGCTCCTCGGCCTCGGTCGGCCGCGGCAGGCTCGGCAGGCTCACGGCGAACGCGGAGAGCGAGCGCGGCGCCTTGGGGCTGGGCTTCGTGGGGAAGACCCAGTCGTCTTCGAAGTCGGCGTTGGAGGTGGAGTCGGGTTCGGGTTCGGGGGACTCAGCCTCAGACTCGGACTCGGACTCAGCCTCGGCTTCGGGCTCGGCTTCGGACTCAGGCTCAGGCTCGGCTGCGACCTCGGTCGTGGCCGGGCCGCTGCCTTCCTGGAGCAACGACGCAGCCGCGAGCGTCTCGATACCGAGTCCCGCGAACGGATCGCGCTTCGGCAGCGGCTCGGCGCTCGCTGCCACGGGCTCCGCGACTGCGGCAGAGGTCTCGGCGCTCGCTTCCTCAGGCTCCTCGGCGACAGGTGTGTCTTCAACAGCAGCCGGCGGAGAGAACGCGTCGAATGCCGCGAAAAGCTCGCTGTCCTCCATCGGCGGCTCGAACTCCGACTCGGCGTCGGCATCCTCGGCCTCGTCGGAGTCCTCGACACCGGAGGCTTCGACATCCGGCTCTTCAGGTGCGGCCGGCACGTCGACCGGCTCATCGTGCGCCACCTCGGGCTCGTCCCAGTGCCCGCTCACCGGCTCGGCCGCGACCTCCGCCGCCGATCCCCCCGACCGGTCGGCGAACACGTCGAATCCCGTAGGCGTGAAGTCGGTCGGCGCCGATTCGGCCGACCGTCCCGCACGCGCACCGTCGAACGACGTCAGCACGTCGCCCTCAGGGCCCGGCACCTCACCGACGGTCGCCGAACCGGCCTTGCTCGTCCGGCTGAACCAGTCGTGGTCCTCGGGGTCCTCGGAGTCCTCGGCCGCAGTCGTGCTCACCGGCTCAGGCGCGATCTCCTCCGCCGGCACAGTCTCGGGCTCGACCGGTTCCTCCGCAGCGACTTCGCCACCGGAGTCGTCACCACCAGAACCCTCGTCGTCCCCCGGCACCAGCAACGCCGCGTCAATAGGCTCCCCGATCGGCGGCGACATCTCCTCTGCCTCGACGCCAACCCCTGTGTCCTCGTCCCCGAGCCCCAACAGCGCTTCATCGATCGGCTCGCCGACCGGCGGTGCTTCCATCGCAGCCGCAGCCGCAGCCGCCTCGGCCGCCTCCGCCACCGCCCGCAGCGACTCGGCGCGCGCCGGCGGCACCGCCAGCTCCACGCCCTCCGTCCGCGCGGCCGCCGCGGCCCACTCGCTCAGCATCGCCTGCCCGCGCTGCTGCCAGTCCGGCCCGTACGCCGCCGTGACGGCCGTCGTGACCTCGTCCAGGAACTCGTGCGGGCTGCTCGGCCGGCGGCTCGGGTGCATCGCCAGCCCGCGCTGTACCAAAGGACTGAGCTGTGGCGGCGCGAACTCCGCGATGATCTCCGCGTACTCGTACAGCGCCTCAAGATCGTCGCGGGTCGCGGCGACGAAGGTGCTCTCGTTCGTCAGGCACTCGAAGAACACCGCGGTGGCGCTGAACACGTCGCCGGCCGCGCTCGCCGGCTCGCCCCGGAGACGTTCGGGTGCCAGATAAGTCGGTGTGTTCGGGACGAAACGCGGGCTCGGGCCGGCGAAATCGGTCAGGGCGATGCCGCCCGAGCCGCTCACCCGCACGTGCTCCGGGCGCACGTCGCCGTGCACCACGGCCAGCGTCACCAGCATTCCGGCGAGCACCGAGGCCGCGGCCTCCGGCGTCATCGCTTCTGACTCCCGCAGCACCGCGCGCAGCGACACGCCCTCGACCAGCCCGTTCCTCACGCAGGCCTGTTTACCTGATTGCGGGCCGCAACCACAACGTCTGAAAGAAGAGGCACGTCACAGACCTCGGCCGCGAAGCACCCACAGTGACGTCAGCTCCGCCGAGCGTGTGCGAGACCCCGAACGCGCCCGGAAAACATTCCGAGAACGTCATAGTGAACGCCACAGCGAACGCCCCGAAGAACGCCCGAAAAACCCCGACCGCCGCCCCTTACCTCAGCACCCTGAGCTCCAGATAGTTACGCCGTCCGAGGTGTGGCTCGTCCACCAGCCGCAGCCGCGCCACCCGCAACCGGTACAAACTCGCCGCGCCGGTCCCCGCGAGATAAGCGGCCCGCACCTCCGGATCGCCCCCGAACGAAGGGAACCGCCCCCGGTACGCCTCGAAAGCCGCCTCGGCCTCCGTCCCGACCACCGCCCCGCACTC
>NZ_JAACYW010000499.1 GCF_015356825.1 Catenulispora rubra
GGGTCGTCGAGGACTGAGGCGGTGGCCGGCAGGCCGGGCGGCGGCCAGCCCTGGTACGGCAACGCTGGTACGGCAACGTTTGCCGAAGGCTGTGAGCGGCGCGATAGCCGTGTCATATCGACGAGCGGTTCCGCGCGTGCCACGCTGATCGTTCATGACCGCCATGCACCCTGCCGCCGACCTTCCCGCCGACGACGCGTCCCGGACCGAAGCGCTGACCGAAGCGCTGACCGGACCGCTGGCCGGGCTGCTGGTCATCGACCTGACGCGGGTGCTGGCCGGACCGTTCGCCACGATGATCATGGCCGATCTCGGAGCCCGGGTGATCAAGGTGGAGCATCCGGCGACCGGGGACGACTCCCGGCGCTACGGGCCCTTCGCCGCCGACGGGCGCTCGATGTACTTCGCGCGCGTCAACCGCGGAAAGCAGTCGGTGGCCGTGGACCTGAAGAAGCATCCGGAGCAGGTGGCGGCGCTCGCCGAGCGGGCCGACGTGCTGGTGGAGAACTTCCGGCCCGGCGTGATGGACCGCCTCGGCCTGGGCCCGGCGGCGCTGCGGGAGCGCAACCCGCGGCTGGTGTACGCCTCGGTGTCCGGGTACGGCGCGACCGGGCCGCGGTCCGGGGAGCCCGCGTACGACGCCGTCATCCAGGCCCGCAGCGGCCTGATGTCGGTGACCGGGGAGCCGGACGGGCCGCCGGTGAAGGCCGGCGCGTCGGTCTCGGACCTGTCGGCCGGCGTCTACACGTTCGGGGCGGTGATGGCGGCGCTGGTCGGCCGCGGCATCCACGGCCGGGGCACGCACGTGGACATCTCCATGTTCGACGCGACCGTGTCGTTTCTGGAGGGCAACGCGCTGGCCTGGCTCGCCGACCGCACCGTGCCGCGCCGCATCGGCTCGCACCATCCGAACATCGCGCCGTTCGGGGCGTTCGCCGCCGCCGACGGGCAGATCGTGGTGTGTGTCGGCAACGACGCGCTGTTCGTCGCGTTCGCCGCCGCGCTGGGCGCGCCGGAGCTGGGCCGGAACCCGCAGTTCGCGCAGAACGCGGAGCGCTCGGCGAACCGGCTGGTGCTGACCGCGGTCATCGAGGAGCTGCTGGCCGCCGACACCTGCGTGAACTGGCTGGCGCGGCTGGAGGCGGCGAAGGTGCCGTGCGCGCCGGTGAACGACATCGGGCAGGCGATGACGGACGTGCAGACCGAGGCGCGGCGGATGCGGATCACCGCCGGGGGGCTGGAGCTGCCGGGGCAGGTGGTGAAGATGGCCGGGTATCCGGATCCGCTGGTGCGGCCGGCGGCGCCGGAGCTGGACGAGCACGGGGATGCGATCCGGGCCGAGTTCGGGCTCTGAGGCCGGTTCTGAGGCGCACTCGGGCCTGAGCTGAGTTCGAGGTTTGCGGCCGGAAAACGCGTTGCGGCCGGGTTCGCCTCCCGGCACGATCTCGCGGGTGACTTCCGAGCAGAATCCTGAGCAGATCCTGGAAGCGTCGCAGACGACGCCGTGTCTGATCGTGAACGGCATGCCCGGCGCCGGCAAGTCCACGGTGACCAGGCTCGCCGGCGCGATGCTGCCGCGCGCCGCGCGTCTCGACGGCGACGTGGTGACCCGGCTGGTGGTCAGCGGCCAAGTGTGGGCGCTGGGGGAGCCGAAGGACGAGGCGGCGCGGCAGGTGGACCTGACCAACCGCAACCTGTGCGCGCTGGCCGCGAACTTCGCCGACGCCGGGTTCCTGCCGCTGATCGACTCGATCGTCCCGGACCGGCGGCAGCTGGACTTCTTCCTGGAGCTGCTGGCCCCGCGGCCGGTGCTGTTCGTGGTCCTCGCGCCGGGCATCGCGGCCTGCAAGCACCGCAACGACATCCGCGACCCGGACGAGCAGTTCTTCTTCGACGGCTACGAGGGCCTGGAGGCGACGATGCGGCGGGAAATGGGCGACGTCGGCTGGTGGTTCGACACCTCGGAGCTGAGCCCGGAGGAGACGGCGCGGCGGGTGCTGGCCGAGGCCGGTGAGCGGGCGCTGGTGAAGTGAGCCGGCGGTAGGCGGTGCCGGCGGCGTCGAACTCGCGTTCCCGGCGCGTTCCTCCGGCGCACGCCGAGGACATCGGCGGCTTCTGCATGTACACCAACAGCCAGCCGCAGCTGTACGTCGGCAGCCAGGGTGACGCGGTGCGGCAGGCGCAGTGCGAGCTCAACTTCGCGTACGCCTACGGCCACTCCACCAACTACGGCAACGGCTCGTACAACGGCCTGACCGTGGACGGCGACTTCGGCCAGACCACGGAGGCCGCGGTCAAGAACTTCCAGATCCGCTGCATGAGTGCGTGGTGTCTCATGCGGTCGCCGTCGGGCGGCGGCGGGATGAACCGCTCGTCCAGCCACTGCTGTGGCCTGCCCTCGGCTTGTCCGTAGGACTTCTCCCGCAGTCTGCGGTCCAGGATCGGCTCGACCCCGAACTCCCGCGCCACCTCATCAGCGGTCTGGCTGGCCCGCAGCAGGTCCGAGGAGAACAGCTCCACGTCGGCGCCGGCCGGGATCTGGTCCCGCAGCGTGCGGGCGATCCGGACGGCTGCCGCCTGACCGGCCGGGGTCAGCTGCGAGTCGTGCCAGCCGCCGACGACCTTCTCGAGGCGGTGGGTGGCTTGCGGATGGGCGATGACGTAAACGCAGCGCACTGACGTTCTTCTCCTGGTACTCAGGAGCCTGTCGGCCCCGGCGGCTGGATCGTGGGCGTCGTCGGGGAGTCCAGCCAGGCGTTGATGTACGCCGAGAAGTCCCGGCCGGTCTTGGCGTTGACGAACGCCACGAACGCGGCGCGGTCCTGGTTCGTGCCCGCGTGCTGGTGGGCCCAGTCGTTCAGGAGCTGGTAGAACGCCGGGTCGCCGACGGCGTGGCGGATGCCGTTCAGCATCAGTGCCGGGGAGTAGTAGACGTTCGGTGAGGCGAAGTGCGTCGGCAGGGGGTGTCCGGGCGGGCCGTCGCGGCCGCGCAGGGCCTGGTCCACCGGTGCGGCTGTGGCCTGCAGGACTGCGTCGACCGTGGCCGGCGGGCCGCCGGTGCTGGCGTGCGCGGCCTGCCACAGGAACTGCGCGTACATCGCGAAGCCCTCGTTCAGCCACAGTCCCGACCAGGTCGTGGGGGTCACCGCATCGCCGAACCACTGGTGCGCGAACTCGTGGAGCAGGTCCGAGGGCTTGCCGCCCGAGCCGAAGGTGATCATGGTCTGGGTTTCCATGCCGACGCTGTCCGGGGGGAACAGCACCCCGGCGGTCGGGAACGGGTACGGCCCGAACCGCTGCTCCAGGAACGAGATCATGTCCGGGACCTGCGCCGTCAGCTTGTGCACCGTGTCGGCCTCGGCAGGCAGGTACCAGAACGTCATGGGGATGCCGTGCGGGCCGGTGGCGGTGTCCTCCCGGTACCGGTCGATGGAGAACGCCACCAGGTACGTCGCCACCGGGTTCGGCTGGTGCCAGTGGTACACGCCGTTGCCGCCGGACTCGGTGCGGCCCTGGAACGCGCCGCCGCTGACGCCGGCCCAGCCGTCCGGGACGGTGATCGTCACGTCGTACAGCGCCTTGTCCGAAGGCTGGTCGTTGCACGGGAACCAGGTGAACGCCCCGTAAGGCTCCTGCTGCGCCCACATCCCGCCGTCGGAGCCGACCTGCGCGCCGAGCCCGGATATGTCAGGGCGCGTCACCGGCGCCGGCACCAGGTGCGGGGTGCCGTGGTAGGTGACGACGACGGTCACGGTGGCATCGGCCGCGAGTTGCCGACCGGCCGGGACGGTGAGGTGGTCGCCGTCGTGGGTGTCGGCGACCGGCGCGCCGTCCACCGTCACGTGGTCGGCGCTCATGTCGGCGGCCAGGTCCAGCACGAAGCGGTTCGTGGGCTCTGCGGCGCGTATCGCCAGCGTCGCGGTGCCGGTCAGCACTGTCGAGGTCGGGTCCCATTTCAAGTCCAGGCCGTAGTGCAGGACGTCGGTCGCGGGGTCGCCGTACCGCGGGTACATGTCGTCGGCCACCGGATGGGAGCGGCCCGCCGACCACTGGCTGCTGCTAGCGGTGGCGCTCGCCGACACCGAACCCGACACCCAACCCGAACCCGACGCCGACGGCGTGGGCTTCGGAGTATGAGCGCTGGAACCGGTACACCCTGCAGCAGAAATCGCGAGCGTCGTGGACGCCGCCACGGCGGTCATGAGCGAACGTTTCCCCCGAACCATCCCCACC
>NZ_JAACYW010000005.1 GCF_015356825.1 Catenulispora rubra
GCTCGCCGTCGACCCCGGCGAAGCCCTCGACGCCCGCCACGTCTTCGAGCTCTTCGACACCGCCGCCACCACCGCCAGTCGCGCCGCAGTCGGTGACCGAGACGTCGCAGGCCGGCTCGATCCGGGTCACCTTCACCCCGGTCGGAGCGGGCGTCACGAACTACACGCTGACCGGGCTGCCGACCGGGGTGTCGGTGCCCCCGGTGCCCGCCGGCGGACCCGCGTACTTCACCGTCAGCGGCCTGACCTGCACCGCCACGCCCTACCGGTTCGGGGTCTCGGCCAACTACCCGAACGGGGGCGCCGCCACCCAGGCCACCGCCGGCGCCCTGCCCTGCCTGGCCCCGGGCGCGCCGCAGAACCTGCGGCTGGACACTGGGACCGAGCACCAGATCGGCGTGAGCTGGAGCGCCCCGTCCAGCGACGGCGGGGCACCGGTGACCTACGAGGTCTCCTGGGGTTCGGCCTCCCACACCGGGCTGACCGGCACCTCGGACACCGTCGGCGGCCTGGCGAACTTCCAGAGCTACCTGGTCACCGTGGCCGCGCGGAACCCGGCGGGGCTGAGCCAGCCGCCGGCCAGCGGATCGGTCCGGCTGTCGGCCGGCCCCTGGCCGGGCCACCTCACGAACAACTCGCAGCTTCCGGTCAACGAGCGCAAGACGCCCCACCTCTCGGGCGCCGTGATCACCCAGTACCCGGCGGGCAGCAGCGCCTCCGTCTCCGTGGCCTGCATCGGTCCGGGCGACACCTGGCAGGACCCGGTCGACAAGACCCTGACCGGATCGACCTGGTACCAGCTGGCCGGCTCGAACGGCTGGGTGGCCAGCGGTTACATCAGCACAGCGACAGGAGTGTGGTCATGTACGTGACAGCGGGACCGGACGAGTCCGGGCCGGCGTGGCCCGCAGAGCACCCGGGCTCCTCGGCGGTGTCCCCGATGAGCGGAACCGACTTCGCCCTGCGGTTCACCTCGATGGCCGACAGCGTGGAGCGCGTCATCCGCGGCAAGCGCGAGGTGGTCGAGCGGGCGCTGACCTGCCTGCTGGCCGGCGGCCATCTGCTGGTGGAGGACGTGCCGGGGGTCGGCAAGACGACGCTGGCCCGGTGTCTGGCGGCGGTGATCGGCGGACGGCTCCAGCGCGTCCAGTTCACCCCGGACCTGCTGCCCTCCGATGTGGTCGGGGTGTCCATCTTCCATCCCGGCGAGCGGGTCTTCCAGTTCCATCCGGGGCCGGTGTTCGCGAACATCGTGCTGGGCGACGAGATCAACCGGGCCTCGCCGAAGACCCAGTCGGCGCTGCTGGAGGTGATGGAGGAGCACACGGTGACGGTCGACGGCGTCAGCCGGCCGGTGCCGCGGCCGTTCATGGTGATCGCGACGCAGAACCCGATCGAACTGGCCGGGACGTATCCGCTGCCGGAGGCCCAGCTCGACAGGTTCCTGATGCGCGTCGCCGTCGGCTACCCGGACCACGCGGCCGAGGTGGCGGTGGTGCGGGGCGCGAGCAGCGAGTCGTTGCTGGAGACGCTGAGCTGGCCGGAGACGTCCGCGGCCGATGTCGCCGCGATGACCGCGTACGCCGCGGGGATCCATGTGGCGGATGCTCTCTACGACTACGCCGTCCACCTCGTCTCGGCCACCCGTTCCCGGCCCGAGCTGCGCCTGGGCGCCTCGGCGCGCGCCAGTCTGGCGCTGGTGCGGACCGCGCGGATCCGCGCGGCGGTACGCGGGCGCCAATACGTGGTGCCGGACGATTTCAAGGCGTTGGCCGAGCCGGTGCTGGCACACCGTCTGGTGCTGACTCCCGAGGCCGAGCAGAGCGAGCGGACCGTCGGCGACATCGTGGAATCGGTGTTGAGCAGCGTGCCGGTGCCCCGCACCGCGGCGCCGGTCGGGGTCTGACCATGCCGACCGCACGCGGCTGGGGCGTGGCGGCGGCAGCCGTCCTGAGCAGCGGCGCCGGATGGTGGTTCGGGTATCCGGAACTCGCGGTTCCCGGCGTCGCGGGAATACTCGCGCTGGCCGTCGCGGTGTTCTGGGTCGTCCGCTCGCCGGGCGTCGAGGTGATCCGGGATCTGGCGCCGGAGCGGGTGTCCCGGGGCGAGGCCGCTATCGCGGTGCTGACCTGCTCACAGCGCGGGCGGCGGGGATGGGCCGGTGTGCACGCGGTGGACCGCTTCGGCCGGGCCGAGATCTCGGTGCCGCTGCCGGCGCCACGGCGCGGCGAGTCCGCCACGACCAGCTACCCGGTGCCCACCGCACAGCGCGGAGACGTGGTCGTGGGGCCGCTGCGGCTGGTCACGACGGATCCCTTCGGGCTGCTGAGCCGGTCCCGCACGCATGGCGGGACCCGGACCCTGCGGGTTCTGCCCAGGACGGTGTCCCTGGCGGCCGCGCCGTCGGGGCGTCTGCGCAGCCCGGACGGACCGGGAGCGGATCGTGCCGCCGGATCGGTGGCCTTCCACACGCTGCGCCAGTATGAGTTCGGTGACGATCTGCGCCAGATCCACTGGCGCACCTCGGCGCGCACGGGGACGCTGATGGTGCGCGCCCTGGCCGACACCAGCCTGCCCCGCACGGTGGTCGTGCTGGACGCGCGAGCGAGCGCCTACTGCTGTGCCGACGACTTCGAGCTAGCGGTGGACGTCGCGGCCTCGGTGACGCTGGCCGCCGCGCGGCCCGGATTCCCGCTGGTGCTGGCCTGCGGCGGACAGGTGTCCGGGCGGCTGTTCCTCGATGGGCACGCGGCTCCGGCGGTGGTGCTGGACCGGCTGGCAGCTGTGCGGCTGAGCGCCGACGACGACGAGTCGCCGATGGCCGCGGTCCGGTCGGCGCGCGGACGTGGAGCACTGTCATTCGTGACCGGAGACGTCCACCCGACTGCCCTGGACGGCTTGGAGTTCGACGCAGTGACCGTGGTGAGAGTTGGAGCTGCGGCGCACGAGGCGCCCCATGCGGGACGCGGAACGCAGGTGCTGCACGTGACGGATCTGGACGGGTTCAGATCGGCCTGGCACCGCAGGACAGCACGATGAACCAGGTCCACGAAGCCAGCCGGCAGGCGCACGACGGCCCCGCGATGTCCGCCTCAGCGCAGGGTCGGAACGGCACGGAACCCCGGACGGGACGGCCGGCCCTCGGCCAACCGCTGCCACGGCTTGTGCTCGGCGGCCTGCTGCTCACCGCTGCGGCCGCCGCGTGGGAGCGTGTCTTCCCTGCGGGTCCGCTGTTCCGAACCATCGCAGCCGCGGTCCTGGTGCCGACCGTTCTGGTCGCACTGCGCCGGACAACTCGCGTCCCACTCTGGCCGACCCTGCCGGTCGGTGTCATCGCCTGGCTCCTGCTCATCCCGCTCGCGCTGCCGCGCCTGCCCGGGTCCGCCGGCCCGTCGGCGAATCCTGTCTGGGCCCTGACTTCGTTGCGGAGCTGCTGGTACGGACTGCTCACCACCCCGCCGCCGGTGCCCGCCGATCCCGCGCTGATGATCGGTCTCTACAGCCTCCTGTGGTGCGCGGCATGGGCCGGCGGAGAGGCTCTGACGGGAAGCCGCCGGGTGCTGCCGGTCCTGGCTGCCGGCTTCATCGTCCTGGCTGCCGGTGTGACGCTGGGCACCGGCAGCCGGGGCATCAGCCTGCTCGCCGCCGGTCTGACCACCGGCTGCTCATTGCTCCTGCTCACTGAGGACTCCTCATGGTCCCGCCTCGCCGTCCTCGGTGCCCCGGCGGCGGCGTCGATCGCCGCGAGCGCCGTGCTCCTGGCCCCGGCCACGCTCGGCGGCAGGCAGGCCTTCGACCCCCGCCATCTCGTCCGTCCGCAGGCGCAGCCCGCCGAGGTGGCGGATCCGCTCGACGAGGTGGCGGGGTGGCTGGCGCATCCGGCGACGCCGCTGTTCCAGGTGGCGGCGCCCACGGGGCAGGACTGGCGGCTGGCCGCCCTCGATCGGTTCGACGGCCAAAACTGGTCGAGCACCGGCTTGTACTGGCCGGTCGCCGCGCAGGTGCCGGAATCGGGCACCGCGGCGGGACCGCCGCTCTCCCAGCGTTTCACCATCGACGCCCTGTCCGGACGCTGGCTGCCGGCCGCGTCCACCCCGAGGTCGGTGAGCGCGGTCGGCGGGCCGGGAATCCTCGCCGACGCCGCGACCGGAAGCCTGCTGAGCCGCGAGGCGTTGCAGCCCGGCCGCTCCTACGACGTGGTGTCGCAGACCCCTGACCCGTCCGCCGCGGAGCTCCTGGCCGCCGTCCCGGATCCCGGTGCCCGCGCGGACACGGTCCTGCCTCCCGGTCTGCCGCAGACCGTCCGCGACACCGCCGTGCGGGCGGTGGCCGGGGCGACGTCACCGTTCCTGCAGGCGAACCAGCTCGAACACTTTCTGCGGACGACAGAGCACGACGACCCCGGCGCGCCGCCGGGCCACACCTACGGCCACCTCGCCTACTTCCTCGGGGTCAGCCACCGCGGACAGTCGGAGCAGTTCGCGACGGCCTTCGCGGTGATGGCGCGCAGCGTCGGCCTGCCGTCCCGGGTCGTCGTCGGCTTCCAGCAGGGCAGCCAGACGGCTCCGGGCGTGTGGCAGGTCGGCGGCGCCGACGCCTTCGTGTGGCCGGAGGTCGACTTCGCGGGCATCGGATGGGTTCCGTTCTATCCGACGCCCGGAGCCTCGTCCTCCACCGACACCGTCATGCCCGCCGAGGGGCAGACGCCGGAGCGCGCGAAGCTCGACCAGGCACTGGACGCCGTACCGCCGCCGGCCGCCGACCGGACCGCGTCGGGCGGCAGGCCGCTCCAGGCGGCACGCACGATGCCGCCACCCGCGCGTCACGCCACCTGGCTGGTCTGGTCGGTGGCCGCAGCGTCGATCCCCGTCGGCTATCTGGCCGCCGTACTCGTCGTACCGCGACTCCGTCGTCGCCGGCGCCGACGGCTCGCCTCGACCGCCGCCAGCGTCGGCGCCGCGTGGCAGGAGACCGTCAACCGGCTGCGCTGGGTCGAGGTGACCGGAGTCGAGGCGCTGACCACGGCCGAAGTGGCGGACCGGGCCGGGCGGCTGCTCGGCGCTCCCGCGCTGGCCCACCTGGCGCCACTGGCCGGACTCGCCGACGCGGCGGCCTTCGCGGCCCCGGGCATCGCGGTCGCGAACAGCGAGACCGGCCCGGACGTCCGCGCGTCGGCCTGGACCCACCACGACCACGTGGCCGCCCTGATCCGACGCCGGACGGGGGTGCGCGCGGCCCTGTGGCACACGCTGCGGCCGCGTGCCCTCCGGGATTGAGGAACCTTGATGACGACCTCGGGCTTCGGCCGTCCGGCCGACTCCTGGAAGCCCGCCAACGCCGTCGAGGAGTCGATGGCGCGAGCGGCGGCGGCCGGGGACAGCGCGGCCTACTTCCGGCTGGTGGAGTCGGCGACTCTGTATCTGCCCGGCTCGATCGCCGACCGGCAGGCGGGAATGCAGCGGTTCGCCACCCGGGTGATCTTCGGCCACACCTACGTCCTCGCGTTCACCTCCGTCGACGGCCTCATGGCGCACGTCGCAGAGTTCGCCGACGCCTCCGTCGCCACGAGCTATGAGGAGTTGCGCCGCCACTGGCCGGACCCGGGCTGGCGCCTGGCGGTGAACCCGGGAACGCCGGTGGACGCCTACGTGCGCCTGGAATCCGTGGCGGAGGCAGCGCGCGGCGCGGTGCACGTCACGACGGTGAAGGCGCTGGCCGCACAGGCGGACGCCGACCTCTCCGGCTCCGGCGAGGCTCCGCATGAGCTCGAAGCGGCGCTCGCCGAGGCGATCCGCACGGCCGACGTCGACGCCTACGTGCACCGGCTGCTCGGCGCGCTGGTCCTGGTGCCCACGACGGCTCCGGTCGACGGCCCGGCACGGATCCTGGAGGCGGAGTTCCCGTGGCGGATCACCGGAGGCCCCGAATCGCCGGGCATCGAGGTGTTCACCTCGCGCGCCGCCTTCACCCGGGCCTTCCCGCAGCCGGTCCCGTACGTCGTGGCGGCGTTCCGGTTCGTCCTGACGGCGTGGCCCGAGGGCTGCGGGTTGGCGGTCGACCCGGACAGTCCGTCAGGGATCTCGCTGTCCCCCGAGATCCTGCAAATGCTGCAGCTGTGGCCGACGTCGGGGTGGGCGGCGCAATGAACCGCGCCGTCGCGACCATCGTGGGCGCGGCCGTGGCCACGTTGGGCGTGACCGCGCCGCCGACGGCGCGCGCCGACACGCAGTGCGCGCAACCCGGAACACCGTGGCACGGCACGCCCTGGCAGCAGCAGGTCCTCTCCCCCGAGCGGGTGCGGCCGTTCGCCGACGGATCAGGGGTCGTGGTCGCGGTGCTGAGCACCGGGGTGGATGCCGCGCAGCCGCTGCTGGCCGGTTCCGTGGAACCCGGGTACGACGCGTTGACGGGTCGTGGCCCTGCCGACGACGACTGCGTCGGCACCGGAACGGCCATCGCCGGGACGCTCGCAGCACACGACGACGCGGCCGACCAGAGCACTTCAGACGCCGATCCCGCCGGATCCGCCGGCCCCGCGACCGGTGTCGTCGGGCTCGCTCCGAAGGCCCGCATCCTGCCGGTCCGGATCTCCGACGGCAGCGGACAACCGGACCAGGGCACGGATCCGAAGGTGCTGGCTGCCGGGATCACCTTCGCGATCGGCCACGGCGCCCAGATCGTCGATGTCGCAGAGCCCGCATACTCCTCCAGCCCGGAGCTGTCGGCGGCCCTTGCGCAGGCCGCCGACCGGAACGTCGTCCTCATCGTCGCCGCGGGCGTCCTGTCGGCGCACAGCAGTCCTTCGGCCACGCCGGTGCCGACGGCGACCGCCGGAACCGGCTCCGTCCTGAACGTGGGCGCGCTGGACGCGAACGACAGGCGCTGGACCGGCTCGCCGATCGGCGGCTTCATCGGACTCGTCGCGCCCGGGGTCGCGACGGTCTGCCTGCAGCGCGGTGGCGGAGCGGCGACGGTCGACGGCACCGATGTGGCGTCCGGTTTCGTCGCGGGCACCGCGGCGCTGGTCCGCCAGCAGCTGCCGCTGGCGCCGGCGGCATCGGTGGTGAGCCGGCTGACGGAAACCGCGACTCCGGTCGGCGGCCCGGGCAGTCCCGAATTCGGACACGGCATGGTGAATCCGTACTCTGCGGTCACGGCGACGGCGGTTCCGGCGCGCGCCGGAACCGCCGCGGCGGCCGAGCACCTCGCGCCGCCGCCTCCGACGCCTGCCGATCATCAGGACCCCACGCTGATCGCGGCCGCGATCGCGCTCATCGCCGCGGCGGCAGTCGCCCTGGGGCGCCCGGTGGTGGTGCGCGGACGCCGTGGCGGCTGGCGGCCGTCCACTGCGGCCGTGACTTCGGTGTGGCCTGAGCCCGCTGAGCCCGGTCCACCTCTGGAGCTGTTCGGCGGACGTGATGCAAAGGTCCGACAAAGGCCCTGACGACGGCCGGCTTATGACCCGCCCGCCTGGGCCACCTGCACCGGCTGCACCGCGGCAGTCGGATCGAGGGCGGGCCCGGCGGGAATGAGCGTGAGCAGCTGGGCCGGGACGTCGACAGCGCTCGTCGCGTCGTATCCCAGCGTTTTGAGTACGGCGTCGGACGGTGCGAGGTACCTGACGCCGATGTCGGTGACGATGTAGTACGCGCCGGCGGTGGCGTCGGGCGACGGCAGAGCCCGCACCACGGCCACGTGCCCGGATGGCACCAGGATCCGGTCGGCGACGCCGGTCCCCATTGCGGACGGGCCGGTCGGCACAGCGGCCTCGGCGCCCGCCGGCAGGCTCGCGATCGTGAGGCTCGGCGCGGAGTGCGCGTCCCGCCACAGCGCACAGACGGGGTCTGTGGCCGCGGGCGTCACGAGCGCCGGCGGGTTCTGCGGCGGATCGGTGGGTTCGGCACCGGGACCGGCCGCTACCGACCGGGGCAGGTCGGCGATGTCGGCCAGGCCCACGGCGCTCGGCTGCCCTGGGAGCTGCGCGAGCAGGATGTCCTTCTGCAGCGCGGTGATCGGCTCCAGACCGTCGGAGCGCACCAGGTAGTACTGCGGCCCGGCGGCGGTCGCCGCGACCAGCAGATCACCGATCCGCCGCCCCGGGACCGCCGGTGAATCCGCGCCCTGACCCAAAACCCCGATCGGCGCGATGTCGGTCCCGGCGGGCACCGTGTTGAGCCACGCCGCGCTGACCGGCGTCGCGGTCACGAGCGCGCCGAACAACGCAGGAACGACGACCTGCGGCTTCTGGACGGTGTAGCGATGTCCGTGCCAGAGGAGGAACTCCTGGGCACCGGCCGGATCGGTCACCAGCAGCGCCTGGCCGGCACCGAGGACGGCGCCGGCGGCCGGAGCGGCGCCCACGAACACCGTCAGGATCCGCTGCCCCGCGACCGGATTCGGCGCGCTTGCGGAACCGGAGGTCGGGCCGGCGGCGGTGGTCGACGAGCCGGCGGGAGCCGAGCACGCGGTCCACGGCATCCCGACCGCGCGACCGGCAGCGGGCAGCGACGCCGGCGCGCCGGCGATGCCGATGGTCGAGCCGAGGGGCACCCCGGCCAACGTGGTGCCGCTGACCACCGACACCGAGGGCGTCTCCTTCCCCGCCGCCCCCGCCGCGAGGAGCGCCGAGGCGTAGTTCAGGACCGGGTGCAGGAGCCCGCCCAGGAACACGTAGTCGGCGCCGGTCTCCTTCTCGACGACCACCGTGCCCTCGGTACGGGTGTCGGCGGGGCCGGACTTGGTCAGCAACCCGTAGACCCCGAACCCCGCCGCCGCGAGGACCGCGGCCATCGCCCCGGCGAACATCGCGCCCACGCCCCGGCGCAGCGGGGAGGCGACGGGATCGGTCTGGCGCATGACGAAGGCTGAGATAGTCCGGTGCACCAGGAACTGGTAGGACTGGAGCTGGTCCCGGCGGGATGTCATCGCGGATCCCCCATGAGCTGGTCGGACACGGCCACCGTCAGCCGCCGATGCCGGCGAACACGTCCCGCACGGCCTGGTAGACGCCCAGCACCGCGCACGCCAGCGGCACCAGCGCGATGATCGCCGCAAGGTCGACGAAGTCCGCGACGCGGCCCGCGCGCGGCGAGGGCCGGCGCCGGCTGTACACCAGGCCGGACGCGAAGACCAGCGCCGCCGCCACGGCCACAGCGGCGAACTGCCACATCCGCCCGGTCTGGTCATGGGTCGACCCCGCCATCGCCAGCAGCACCACGGCCAACCCGGCGCCCCCGGCCGCCACCAGCGGGATCCGCTGGACCGGGCTCGGGAAGAACCGGCCACGCAACAGCAGGGCGACACATCCGGCGGCGCACAGCACGCGAGCCGCCGGGCCGGCGTCGACCAGCACGATCATGGCGGCGAGGCTGACGGCCGCCGCCGCGAGCAGCAGGCCCGACAGCAGATCGGTGGACCGCACGACAGCGGCGAAGACGTCCGAGCGAGCCGGCAGCGGCCGGTCCGCGAGAATCGCCTCCGGCCGGTCGGGAAGCTCGGGCATCGGCAGCCGGCCCAACCAGGCGGCGGCCGGCGGGTACCCCGGCAGCAGTCCGATCGCCAGGGCGAGGACGGTCGCGGCGGCGCCGGCCGGAGACACCCCGGCCGCCGCCGACGCGGCACCCCCGGCGGCGAACAGGCCGCCGGCCGCGCCGGCGGTGAACATCCGTGTCCCGGCGGCGACACCGACGAACCCGACGACGCTGAACAACACCATGACGCTCGATCCCAGCAGCAGATCGTGGGCAGTCAGCGGCGGGAACGTGATGAAGCCCTTCCCGGTTCTCTCGGACGCGGGAGCGCCCAGCGCCAACCCGCCGCCGAACGCGTACGGCAGTCCGCAGGCCGCCAGCACCGCCCCCGCGCCGGCGTCCCCGGACGAGCGCGACACCAGGACCCCGGTCAGTTCCGTGGCCAGCGCCACGGCCAACGCCACCGCGCCGGGGGTGCGCCACGCCGGCCCGGACCGGGCGAGCAGGACCGCGCCCAGCATCAGCAGCACCACGGTCACGGCCAACGCGCACAGCCGGGTGGCGGCGCCGTCCCAGGACCTCGCGACCCGGCGGGCGTCGGCGGCGATGAGGTCCACCACGTCGTCGTAGGCGGGCTCGGGCCAGTCCACGCGGCGCGGCACGAGATACAGGACCTCGCCGTCCCGGACCTCCTGCATGGTCAGGGTCCTGTTGTCGTCCAGGAGCGTCCCGGGGCCGCGCCGGAGTGCCCAGCCGCCGTGCGCCTCCCCGGCGTCCGCCGGCTCCCCTCCCGCGTGCCGCAGCAGGTGCGGCAACAGTTCGCCCACGGTCACGTCGCCGGGCACCGCCACGTCGACGCGCCGACCGCCGGCGCCCCGGGCCGCGGGAGCCGACGCGGCCGACGCCGCGGACCCGGTCGCCACAGTGACCCTCGTCAGGCCCAGTCCGGTCGCGGCCACCACCGCCACCACCTCCCGCTCGCGGCCGACGGCCGCTGTCGCGGTCACCGTAACACCGCGCGGACCAGCTCCGAACGGCCCCGCGGTGTCCTGTTTTCTCAGGACCTGCAGCGGGGTGCCGGCGCGGATTAGCGTGAGAATCCTGATCTGGCACGGAGGTGGCCGACCTTGTCCCTGGTCGTCGTGAAACGCCCGCCGCGCCGGCCGGCGCCGCTGCTGCCGACCGGCGAGATCCTGCTGGAGGCGCCGCCGGAGCTGCCCGACGCGGCCGGCAAGAGCTGGGCCCGGTTGCTCAGCATGCTGCCGATGGCCGCCGGTACCGCGGCGATGGGCCTGATGATGAGCCAGGGCCGCGGCGGCCCGATCACCTATGTCGCGGGAAGCATGTACGGGATCTCCACACTCGGCATGATGGCGACGATGGTGGCCGGGAACAGCGGTCCGGGCAAGCGGGAGCTGATCGAGGCCCGCCGGCAGTACATGCGCCGGCTGTCCGCGCAGCGCTCCCAGGCCCGCGACGTCATCCGGCGGCAACGCGAGGCGGTGCACTACCGGCACCCGGACCCCGCATCGCTGTGGTCGACGGTGAACAGCGGCCGGCTGTGGGAACGCCGGCGGGGCGACGCCGACTTCGCCGTGGTCCGGCTGGGCCTGGGGCCGCAGGAGCTGGCGACGCCGCTGATCCCGCCGCAGACCCGGCCGGTCGACGAGCTGGAGCCGTTGTGTGCCAAGGCTCTGCGCACGTTCGTCGCCTCCTACTCGGCCGTCCGGGAGCTGCCAGTGGCGGTGGCGCTCCGTGACTTCTCCCACGTCTATCTGCGCGGCCCCGAGGCCTACCGCCGCGGCCTGGCCCGGGCGGTGCTGGCGCAGCTGGGCGCCTTCCACGCCCCCGACGATCTGCTGGTCGCGGTCTGCGTGTCCGACGAGCGGCGCGCGGACTGGGAGTGGGCCAAGTGGCTGCCGCACGCGCTGCACGCCGCCAAGTCCGACGCCGTGGGGCAGGTGCGGCTGTTCACGCCGTCGGTGACGGCGCTGGAGGCGATGCTCGACGACGTGCTCGCCGGACGCGGCAGGTTCCGGCCGGCCGGCTCGCCGGCGGCGGGTCCGGGCGCCTCCCCGCACCTGGTGGTGGTCGTCGACGGCGGCGGGACCGAAGGCTCGGATCACCTGCTGGCCGACGGCGGCCTCGACGGCGTCACCCTGGTGGATCTCTCGACCCCGCCGCCGCGGCTGCTCGACGGGACATCGGTGATCCTGGATCAGGACCCTGCCGGCGCTCTGGTGGCGACCACGGCCGAGGGGCGCACGGACCTCGGCCGCGCGGACACGCTCGACGGCGGGGCCGCCGAGGTCCTCGCCCGCCAGCTGGCCCCGCTGCGGCTGTCCGCCTCCTCGGCCGCCGACGGGCCCGCGCTCGGCGCGGACCTGGGCCTGGGGCAGCTGCTGGGCCTGGCCGACCCCTACGGTTTCGACCTCGCGGCGCTGCGCGCCGTCCGGCCCGCCCGGGACCGGCTGCGCGTGCCGATCGGGGTGGGCCCGGACGGCCGGCCGCTGGAGCTGGACCTCAAGGAGTCGGCGCAGGACGGGATGGGCCCGCACGGCCTGCTGGTCGGCGCCACCGGCTCCGGCAAGAGCGAGCTGCTGCGCACGCTGGTCCTGGCGCTGGCGGTGACGCACAGCCCGGAGATCCTCAACTTCGTCCTCGTCGACTTCAAGGGCGGCGCGACCTTCGCCGCCCTGGACCGGCTCCCGCACACCAGCGCCGTCATCACCAACCTCGCCGACGAGCTGTCGCTGGTGGACCGGATGCTCGGCGCCATCTCCGGCGAGTTGGTCCGGCGGCAGGAGCTGCTGCGTGACGCCGGCAACCACGCCTCGCAGCGCGACTACGAACGAGCCCGGGCGGCAGGCGTGCCGCTGGAGCCGCTGCCGAGCCTGCTGATCATCTGCGACGAGTTCAGCGAGCTGCTCACCGCGCGCCCGGACTTCATCGACATGTTCGTCCAGATCGGCCGGGTCGGACGCTCGCTCGGCGTGCACCTGCTGCTGGCATCCCAGCGGCTGGAGGAAGGGCGCCTGCGAGGACTGGAGACGCACCTGTCGTATCGGCTGGGGCTGCGGACCTTCTCCTCGATGGAAAGCCGCGCGGTACTGGGGGTTCCCGACGCCTACGAGCTGCCGCGCGCCCCCGGGCACGGGTTCCTGAAGGTCGGGACCGACACGCTGACCCGGTTCAAGGCCGCCTATGTCTCGGGCGTGCACCGCAGTGGCGGCGGACCGGCGGGCGCGCAGCTCGGGGAAGCTCCCGACCTCGTCCTGCCCTACGGCACCCACTATGTGCTCGCGACACAGGACCGGCTCGCCCCGCAAGCGCCTCAAGCCCCTGATGACGACGGCGAGGAGGCGGTCCGCGGCGACACCCTGATGGACGTCCTCGTCAAGCGCCTGGAAGGCCAGGGGCCCGCGGCACACCAGGTGTGGCTGCCGCCTCTGGACGAGCCGCCGACCCTGGACGGGCTGCTGCCGCCGGTCCTGGTCCCGGACCGCGGGCTGACCGTCGGCGACCGGTCGGCGCACGGCGCCCTGCGGGCGGTGACCGGACTCGTGGACCGGCCGTTCGAGCAGCGGCGCGACACCATGACGCTGGACCTGGCCGGGGCCGCGGGCAACGTGCTGCTGGCCGGCGCGCAGCAGAGCGGCAAGAGCACGTTCATACGAACCCTGATAGCAAGCCTGGCGCTGACCCACACTCCCGGCGAGTTCCAGGCCTACTGTCTCGATTTCGGCGGCGGCGCGCTGCGCTCGCTGGCGGGCCTGCCGCATGTCGGCGGGGTCCATACCCGGCGTGCGGGCGACGCGGTCCGGCGGACCGTCGCCGAGGTCCACGGCCTGCTGCAGCAGCGGGAGTCGCAGTTCGCCGAGCACGGGGTGGACGGGATCGCCGCCTATCGGCGCGCCCGGCGCTCGGGGCAGTTCACCGACGATCCGTTCGGCGACGTGTTCCTGGTGGTGGACGGCTGGGCCACGCTGCGCTCGGAGTTCGAGGACCTCGAACCGCTCGTGGTGGAGCTGGCGGCGCGCGGCCTCGGGCTCGGCGTCCACGTGGTCGCGGCGTGCGGACGCTGGCTGGACATCCGTCCGCAGCACCGCGACCTGTTCGGGACCAAGGTCGAGCTGCGGCTCGGCGAGCCCGCGGACTCGATCCTCAACCGCCGGGCCGCGGTCAACGTGCCGGAGCTGAGCCCGGGCCACGGGCTGACTCCGGAGGGGCTGCACTTCCTGACCGCGCTGCCCCGGCTCGACGGCCGGCAGGACGCCGCCGACCTCGCCGACGGCATGGCCGCTCTGGTCGCGCGCGTGCGGGAGGGCTGGGACGGGGATCGGGCGCCGGCGGTGCGGTTGCTCCCGGATGTGCTGCCCTACGAAGCGTTGGCGGTACCGGTGGCCGCTTCTCAGGATCCTGCGCTGGGCAACGCCAACGCCAGCGGCAGCGGTAGCGGCAGCGGCAGCGGCAGCGGCACAGTGCGGCGCGGGCGGCTGCCGGTCGGCATCGCCGAGCTCGACCTGCAGCCGGTGCACCTCGACTTCGACGCCGATCCGCACGCGCTGCTGTTCGGCGACGTCGAGTGCGGCAAGAGCTCGTTCCTGCGCGCTCTGGCGCGCAGCATCACGCAGGCGTACACCCCCGAGCAGGCGCGCGTGATCCTGGTCGACCAGCGGCGCAGCCTGCTGGGCTGCATCGACACCCCGCACCTGGCGGGGTACGGGTCCTCGGCGCAGGTGACGGCCGGGCTGGTCTCGGACGTCGTGACCGTGCTCAGGGAGAGGCTGCCCGGACCGGACGTCACCGCCGAGCAACTGCGCACCCGCAGCTGGTGGAAGGGATCCGAGGTCTACGTGCTCGTCGACGACTACGACCTGGTCGCGGGAGCCGCGTCCAACCCGCTGGCGCCGCTCGTGGAATTCCTGGCGCAGGGACGCGATCTGGGACTGCACCTGGTCCTGACGCGACGGATCGGCGGCGCGAGCCGAGCCATGTACGACCCGGTGATCGCGCGGATCAGGGAGCTGGCAGCCCCGGGGATCATGATGTCCGGTCCCCGGGAAGAGGGAGCGCTGTTCGGGAACCTGAAGCCCCAGCCGCTGCCACCGGGGCGGGCATGGATGGTCACGCGCCGGGACGGCGCGCGGCTGGTACAGCTCGCGTGGTGCCCGCCGGCGCAGTGACCGGGGCGCCGAAGGCCTTCCGCTCGACGGCGGTCGGCGTGAGGTGGACGCGGCGGCTTTCACCTCCCTGGACCAGGACGAGGGTCCCGTCGCGTTCGGGGCACTCGAGGAGCAGGAAGCGGCAGTCGGCGGCCAGCTCGCGGGCGTTGTCGGACAGGGTGCTGAGGACGATGAGCCAGGTCTGCCACATCTGCGACGTCTGCGACGGCCACGGTTGCGGGACCGCGGCCGGAGCCGTGTCGCCCAGGTCGCAGACCACGAGCGCCGGCTGATCGGCCGTGCCGAACGCGGTCACCGGACGACCTTGCGGCAGCACCACGACGCGGTCCTGCTCGCCGGTCGCGGCGTACCCGAATCCGTGCCACGCCGGCGGGTCCGCTGCCGTGATCACGGCAGCGGCGCCCAGCGCCAGGGTGCGCAGAACGACGATCTGCGCCAGGCGGCGGCTCCCGACGACAGCGACGCGCGCCGGGTCCGCGGTGAGCATGGGAACCGCGACGGGATGGCCGGCGCCGTCGCGGCCGAGGATCAGACCGCTGTGCAGCGGGGGCGGCCGCAGGCTGGACCGATCATCGCCCAGCTCGCTGAGCTCTGCTGCGTCGACCGAGCTCCGCATGCGCATGGTGTGCCAGCCGACGCGCAGACGGGGCGGACGCGCACCGCGGGGCCGGTCGTCTTCGGGCGCTCCGATCCGGCGGTCGTTCGACGGCGGACCGGCGCCGGGGCCCGGTGCTAAGGGAGCGGCGGCGGTGGATGCGCAGTGCGTCGCGGCGGCGGCAGGGGATGCGGTCGCGGCGAGGCTTGTCGTCGCGGCCAGCTTTGTCGGGGCCTCGGCGGTGAGGACCGCGGGCTCTATGTCCGGAACCGAGTCGAGCGCGGCCGAATTCGGCGTCGGGACAGTCATCGCGGACCTCCTCCAGTCGGTAGGGACGCGTAAGTCGCGGGCACCTGCTCGCCGTCGAGCGCGACCAGCTCGGCGCCCATGGAGCGGGCGACCGCTTCGAGGTCTGCTGAGGCGTTCGCCAGGTCTCCCGGCTTGGTCGCGATGCGGATCAGGCAGCGGACGTCGACGCTGTCGCTGCTCGCCGGATCGGCGGTGATCGTGAGGGCGAGTCTCGTCAGAACGGCGGGCGTGCAGGCCAAGTCGTCCAGAAGGCCCGTGATGCCCGAGGAATTCGGCCAGTCGCGGAGCCAGAAGGTGCGATGTGCCAGGCCACGGGCTCCGGCACCGTTCGAAACGCGTCCGGGATGCCAGGCGTCCCACTGTTCGTGGGGTGCCGCGCCATCTGCTGAATCCGTTGCCGGCTCAGACATACCAGCGGAGTATGACAAAGCCCTGACCATACCCTCGGCGTCCAGGACCGTCGCCTTCGAACCGTACCGGCTCGCCGCGCGCGCGAGGCGGCGTGCCAGTCCGGCGAGGATCGCCGGAGCCTGGTCGGCCTGCCGCACTCCGGCCCCGGCGAGGCCTGCGACATCGACCCGAACCGCGAGCCACTGCGACCGTTCGGCGGGAACCGTCCCCACCAGCCGGGTCAGTTCGCGGTAGGAGACGGCCGCAGCGCAGTCCGGGTCGAGATTCGGGGCCGGCACAGGCACGGTGTGCGTCACCAGTTGCACCGCGGCTCCGGGGAGGCCGCTGTCGCGGAGTACCGCAACCAAATCAGGGAACAGACGGTCGCGGGCGTCGGCAGCGCCCGGATCCGGATCCACACCGATCTGTTCTGAGCCGCTGAAGGCCGCGACCGCGAACCATCCGTCACCGTCGCAGGCCACGCCCACGTCGGTCTGACCGTTCTCGACCGATCCGACCGTGAGCCCGGGTGCGAGCGCCCTGAGCGCTGTGAGCCGGGGGTCCGGATGCGAACCGGGCCGAGCGGCGCCCCGCCGCCGGAACCCGCGCACCACCGCACGGTGCTCGACCCACCAGCGTCCGTCGCGGCGTGCCACCGTCATCGCGACGAGCAGCAGTGCGACGCCGACGGCGGACCGGGTCCGCCCGGAGGCCGCCAGGCCGCCGGCGATCGCCGCCTCGCAGACCGCCAGACGCAGGAAGGACGAGGTGCTGAAGAAGCCGGGCCGGCGCTTGGGAATCGGCCGGTCGGACATCAGTGCCCGCCCGCCCCGCCGGCCGCCGCAACCGCGCCGCGCACGCAGGCCGGCGTCGACCACACCTCGGTCGGCGGGGTCGAGGCGTCGCCGAAGCGCAGCAGCAGGCCGATCTGGAAGCAATAGCCGGCGGCCGGGTCGAGGCCGGTCGCCGCGTAGGCGCGAGTGGCGCCGGGCAGCGGCACCGGGGCCGGCACCGGGTTCGACGACGACTGGTGTCCCGAGGCCGGCGCCACCTGGACCAGCACGGGATACAGCTCCGAGCCCGGCGGCAGCGTCCAGCGCAGGTTCACGGTCGTGCCGGCATCGAGCACGACGACCCCGGCCGGGGCTGCGACGGACGGCGGCGCGGTCTGGGCTGGTGCGCCTGCCGCGACCTGGCCGCCGGGCGCGGCGGACGTGGCAGACGTCGAGGAAGTGTTCGGTGCGGGATGGGAGCCAGGACCCGCCGATCGGCTGAACAACAACGGCGCCCCCACCGCTGCCACCGCGACCGCGCTTGCTCCCACGGCTGTCGGCCAGCGCCACCGACCACCGGTCCGTGCGGCGCCGCGGCCCGGCACGGCGCCGATTGCCGGGTCGGGAGCAGCCGAACCCACGAGTCCTGCCACCGTCTCGGCGCCGCCGAGTGACTCTGGCTCGTGTGCCGCCCCGGCCACGGCCGCCGTCTGCGGTTCCGGCAGCATCCACACCGGCCGGCCTGCGTCGACGGTGCCGCCGGGCACCGGCCCGGTGACGTCCAGGCCCAGCTCCGCCTGTACCGACCGCAGTGCGGCGGCCACCAGATGAGCGTCCTGGTACCGCTCCCCCGGCTCCCCGGCCATGGCGCGCGCCACCACCGCCGCCAGCGCCGGCGGCACGTCGGCGCGTACCAGCAGCGGCGGTTCCTCGTTCAGCATCCGCAGCAGCAGGCTCGCGACGCCGCCGTTCGGCCGATACGGCGGCCGCGCCGCGAGAAGCTGGAACAGCGTCGAGCCCAGCGAATAGACGTCCGCCGCGACACTCGGCGGCCGCCCCTGCAGCCATTCCGGCGCGCAGTGCACCGGAGCCTCGATCTGCGTGGGAGCCGGCGCCAACGCCGGGATCGCGAAGTCCGCCAGAGCGATGTCGCCAGCCGCCACCCGCATGATGTTCTGGGGCTTGACGCCCTGATGCAGGAAACCGAGTGCATGCGCCGAACCCAACGCTTCAGCTGCCAGGACGCCGATGTGAAGGACGTCCGTGAGCGGCAACGGCCCAGCGGTCTGCAGGAGGTCCGAGAGCGATCCGTCCTCGAAGTACTCCCGCGCCGTATAGGGCTGTCCGCGGTCGGTCACTCCCGCGTCGACCAGTGCGGCGACATTCGCGCACTGCGCCAGCCGCCCCAGAGCCTCCGCTTCCCGAAGGAACCGTCGTGCCACGGCTGCGGAGGCAGGCGCCTCCGCCACTCTCAGCGCGACCCGAAGCCCCAGGCGTTCGCTGTACGCGCTGAACAAGGTTCCGGTCACACTGCTCCGGACCGGCCCAAGGTCGTGGTAGCCGGTCGGTGCCTCGTCGCCGGGGGTCGGCGCGATGGCCGCACGCCGGGTGCCAAGCCTTTGCGTCATGGGAGTCCTCACCGAGCCGCGCCGGAACGCCTGCCGCTCCGCTTCCACGGTGCCCCTTCTACGGTAGGCGCGCGAACGACGTCGTGAACGCTCGCGGTTGTCCTGTATTTACGTCTCACGCCGTACCCCGCAGGCCACGCATGATGGATGCGACATCTGCCCACGAGATCCGGCGGAGCCATGACCCAGACCTTGACCGTCTCCCAGGAACCCGGCGCCTATCCGACGATCCAGGACGCGCTGGAGGTGGCGCCGGACGGCGCCGTGGTCTCGATCGCGCCCGGGGTCTACGCCGAAGGCCTGCACCTGGTCCGGCGGCGGATCACCGTGGCGGCGGCCGGGGACCCGGGCTCCGTGACCATCGACGCCGGCGCCGCCGGAGGCTCGGCGGTAAGCTGCGTCGGCGGCGTCGTCGTACTCAGGGGGCTGATCCTGCGCTCGGCCGGATATCCGGCGGTGAGCGCCCGGGGCGCCCGGATGTCGCTCGAAGACTGCGAGGTCGGCGCCGAGGACCACGCCGGGGTGTGGGCCGGCGACGGGTCGCAGTTGACCGCCCAGCGGGTGAAGGCGCTCGGCGGGCAGTCGGGGTTCGTGATCGAGGACGCGGGCGGCCTGCTGACCGGGTGCGAGGCGCGGAACAGCGCCGGGGACGGGATCATCGTGCGGCTCGGTGCCGATCCGGTGCTGCGCGACACGACCGTGGCTGGCTGCGGCGGCCGCGGCGTCTACGTCTACCAGGGGGGCCGGCCGACCATCGAGCACTGCGAGGTGTCCGGGACCGGGGACGTCGGCATCGCGGTGGCGCACCGGAGCGCGCCCGCCGTCACCGGCACCTGGGTCCACGAGACCGCGGGGGTCGGGATCCACTTCGGCCGCGGCTGCTCGGGCCTGGTCGAGGGCTGCCGCGTCGAGCGCTGCGCGGAGCCGGCGATCCTGCTGGACGAGGGCGCGACCCCGACAGTGCGCGAGGCGCCTGACGACGACGCGGCGACCGGCGACGGCGCAGCGGCCGCCGGAGTCCGCAACTCCGGCTCAGCTCAGGACACCGACTCGGTCGACCGGCTCCTGGCCGACCTCGACGCGATGATCGGCCTGGCGGCCATCAAGGCGGAGGTGCGCGCGCTCATCGACGAGATCCACGTCGACCAGTGGCGCCGCGAAGCCGGCCTCTCGGTCGGCGCGGTGAGCCACCACCTGGTCTTCACCGGAGCCCCCGGAACCGGGAAGACCACCGTCGCGCGGTTGTACGGGCAGCTTCTCAAAGCCCTGGGAATCCTGCCGCACGGCGAGTTCAAGGAGGTGGCACGCCGCGACCTGGTGGGCCAGTACGTCGGGCACACCGCCGAGAAGACCACGACGGTGTTCACCGCGGCGCTCGGCGGCGTCCTGTTCATCGACGAGGCCTACACCCTGTCACGCTCCGGCGGAGGCGGCGCGGACTTCGGCCAGGAGGCGATCGACACCCTGGTGAAGCTGATGGAGGACCACCGCGACGAGGTGGCGGTCATCGTCGCCGGCTACACCGCCGACATGCAGGACTTCCTGGACGCCAACGCCGGCCTGGCCTCCCGCTTCGCCAAGAGCATGGAATTCGAGAGCTACTCACCCACCGAACTCGTGTCGATCACCAACCGCATGGCCGCCACCGGCGACTACGAACTCACCGCAGGCCTGGACGACGCCCTCCTGCAATGGTTCGGCCACCTCAAGCGCGACGAAGGCACCTTCGGCAACGCCCGCGAGGCACGCAAGCTCCTGGAGGGCATGCGCAAGGCCCAGTCCGGCCGCCTGCGCACCCTCGGACGCGCCCCCTCGATCCGCGAACTGCGCGGACTGACACTGGCGGACCTGCTGGCCGCCACCCGGTCGCACGAGGCACGGACGCGGGAGTGGTAGTGCGAGCGAGCCAGGCGCAGCACTTGCCAGGCAGCGATCGGCAGGGCTGGATCAGCCTGAACCGGCGGGCGTCGATCAGCACCGGCGAGCCGCACCGATGAGGCGTGAACCGCCCGCAGCGTCGGCCCGGGCCTGCGGTGCGCGAGGAACCGGCCGACAGCACCAGCCCGGCAGCGAGCGGAGCGCGCCGATCAGGCCTGAGCCGCCCGCAGCGTCGGCTCGGGCTCGTCACCGTCGGCACCGGTGGCCTGCGCGCCGAGTACGCCGCCGCCGGGTGTGGCGACCGTCCACGCTTCCTCACCGGGCGCCACCGTCTCCGTGTCCTGGTCGGCCGCGCGGCGCCTGGTCCGGGCCGGAGCCGGAGCATCGACTGCCGCCGAACCGGTAGTCCGCAGGCCGACAGAGGTCTCCTCGCTCACCACTGTCTCCGATGCGGCGTTGAGTACCGGCTCCGCCACACCGTCCAGCGCCTCCTGCATGCCGAGCCATTCCGTCCCCGGCTCGGCCGGCGCCGTCGGGCGCTTCGTGCGTCGGCGTTGCGGGGTCGTGGCGGCCTCGGTGGCGGCGGCCCGCACGGCCGGGGGCTCGCCGAAGCCGCTGCCGAGCCCGGTTCTCCCCGAGGAGCCACCGAGCTGCGGGCCGGAAAGCACGCCCGGGACCTTCCCCCCGGGCGGAGGCGCGAACGCCTCCTCCGTCCCCTGCGTCGGCTCCCACACCCGCCGCCGCCCCTGCTCGGGCGTGCTCTGTCCGCGGCCCGGTGGCGGCTCCTCCATCCCCGAGCCGGTGCCGGACAAGGGGCGCCCACCCGCTCCCGTCGCCGACGGAGAACGCAGCGCAGCCAATGGTTCCGTCGTCGTTTCAGGAGTCGCGAACGGCCCGCGAAGGGCGTTGGCATCAGGCACCTGCGAACGTCCCGACCCCAGCCCTCCAGGCCGGACGAGCCCCTCAGGCGCGGACACCGGTGGCAGCACTCCGCCTATCAGGCCTCTGGGACCGTCGGCCCCGCGCACGTTCAGGCCGTCCAGCGCCGGTGCCTGCGGCCCTCGTCCCCCGCTCCGCAAGCCGGGCACCAACCCGGGTACCGGCCCCGGCACCGCTCCGGGCACCACCCCGGGCATCGAACCCGGGGCGCGCAAAGCCGAAAGCCCGGCCGGCACCACCGGAGGCGGCACGACCGGAGGCTGCGGGGCAACCGGAGCCGCACCAGGCGTCGGCGGCGCCGTGATCTGCGGCCGAGGTGGCACAGCAGGCGACGCAGGAAGCGGTGGCACCGAACCCGCCCCGGGAGGAGGCGACATCCCGATGGCCGACAGCCGCGCGTTCATCGGCTTGAAGGAAGGTCCGATCCCCTGCCCCGACGACCCGACCCCGTAGTGGTTCACGATCTCGAAATACGCCTCCGCGACCTGGTAGACCAGCACCCGTGCCCGCTGGCTGTAATCGTCGTGGACGGCATTCACCTTCTGCTTCTCATAGTCCGGCAGCGCGGTGTAGTAGCCGACTATCCCCTCCGGAAGCGACCACACCCAGTGCAGGAAGTCCCCGAAATCGGAGCGCACATGGAGGTACTTCGCGCGGTCGACATCGTTCAGATACTGCGACCACAGCGTGTCCATATCGCTGCGCGCCTTCGTCGCCATCCCCACCAGCGCCCGCAGCGCGTCCCGGTTCGCGGCCGCTGCGGCCTTCCACTGGTCCAGCGCCGCCAGCGTGGCACCCGGACCCCGCTTCAGGAACTCGGCCGCCGCCTGCGGCGACTTCCACGTCTCGTCGTGCAGCGTCTGGCTCTTGGCACGGATCTGGTCGCCGATCCCGGAGATGAAGTCGTGCAGGTTCTGCCACTGGTCCGCCGCCGCCGACATCTGCTCAGGGTGTTGATTCATGATCTGCTGGCGGATGTCCTCGATGTACGCGGTGTTGTTGTTCTCCGGCCGTGGCGTGTACGCCTTCAACGAGGACGGAAACGCGAAGTAGCCCGCCGTCGGGCACACCGGCAGCTGCGGCACCGGCGCACCCCAGTAGTCCGGCGTCCCCATGGTCACTCCGCCGTGTAGTCGGAGTTGATCGGCATGTGCTCAAGCTGGTAGTTGTCCTTGTCGATCTGCTGGTCGGCGTCGGCGACCGTACTGTCCCTGCCACCCGGGGCGCTCGCGGTCGGCGCGCCGGTGGCGACCTCGCTGAGCAGCGTCCCGTCGGCGCCGTAGGTCGCGATGTCGGTCGACGGGCCCTCCGGCCCGGTGTACGTCGTCACCACCGTCCGACCCACCTCCTTGCCGCCGGAGTCCAGCTTCGTGGTGGTGACGACGTGCAACACCCCGTCGCCGCCGGGCGCCCGGCGGTCCGCCGTCACCACGGTCGTGCTGCCGGTGATCTCGCCGTTCTCCCGGGTGACCGTGGTCTGCGTGTTCCCCACCGTCTGCACCTGCGACGTCGTGGTCGTCGTCTTCCCGTCGATGCCGGTGAAGACCATGACGCTGCTGCCGTCAGGGTTCGTGGTGACTTTGACGGTCTGCGTGTGTCCGAGCTTGTCCGTGCTGACGGTGATCGTGGTGTTCCCGGACTTCGTCGTCGTCTGGGAGACCCAGACCGGCGGCGCCGTGCCCTGGTCGCCTTGGTGGTTCGCCGCCTGCACCTGCAGCCAGGTCTTGTCGTCCCCGGCGAACCAGCCCGCGGGCCTGGTCACGTTGTCGCCGAACGCGTAGTCGACGGCGTTGACATCGGCCGCCGACCAGCCGTCCGTGCCGCTGTAGCAGTCGGCGATGGACTGCGCGGCGAAGCCGATGTTGTAGACCGCGTTGTACAGGTTCTGCAAGTACTGCGTGAACTCCTCGACGTTGTGCTCGAACTGTTCGCACGCCCACATCGCCTCGGGCAGCACGGGACCCGCCGGCCACGCCTTGGTGATCCCGTCCATCAGCAGCTGCATCTGCATGTGATCGTGCTCGAAGTCGGCGATGTTCTTCATGTCGACCGCGTAGTCGCCCAGCCCGTGGATGTCGACGCTCAGCGGCTGGGAGCCGCCGCCCCAGCCGAACTGCGTGTTCACCGTGGTCTGCGTCGCGTACGGATTCGGTGTGCCGGCCCCGCCCTCCGGCGCGTACGTCACCGGCTGCGGCTTGGTCGGCACCGCTGTCGGGCCCGGAACCGGTGTCGGTTGCGGATAAGGGCCGCCCATGATGTGGTCCCTTCCGGCGGTATCGCAGGTTTCACGCCTCTGTCCGATCACCACGGTAGCCGCGTCATCGGCGGCAAAGCAGGTAGGAACGGCCCGGAGCCCTGTCCTGTATTTACGGGAGTCGTGGCGCCGCGGACCCGTGGCTAGCGTCGAAGTGTCCCGCTCGGACGGGACCGCCGCGACCTGGCGATGCCGGCGGCGACGACGTGGATCGGGGTGAGAACCTTGGCATACCTCTCCGGGCTGAGCGCGTCCCAACAGGCGCTCGACGCCACCGCGCGCAAGTGCGAGACCACCGGGCAGAGCCTGGCGCAGGGCATGGCGCAGCTCATCGGCAAGATCGAGGATCTGGGCGGCGGCGGCATGGCCGGCTCCACCTACGGCGCGCTGTCCAGCGTCTCCGGCCAGCTCGACGACGGCCTGAAGACCATCCTGCAGGCGCTCAACGAACTCGCCGGCAAGATGAGCGACGCCTCGCTCAAGTACGGCTCGCACGACAGCGACGCCGCCCAGGAGATCAACTCCGTGGCCGCAGGCGCCGGCGGCAACATCGCCGGCCTGCTGCGCGGCTGAGATCCCGCACCGGCCATCAGGCTTCGGACACCTTCAAGGCGGAGAAACCATGAGCGGACCCAGCTACGGCAGCGACGGCCAGATCACCTACGACTTCGGGCAGATCACCGACGTCGCGCACGCGATCATCACCTACGAGGGCGCCATGGACGGCTCGCTCGCAGACCTCTACAACTCCTTCAAGATCCTCTTCCACGCCCCCACCGACGGCAGCGCTTGGGCCGGCAAGGCGGCCGACGCCTGCGACGCCGCGCAGCAGCAGTGGCAGAAGGGCGTCGACGAGATCAAGCAGGCCCTGGGCACGCTGGGCCAGAAGCTGCACGCGTCCGTGGACAGCATGCAGCAGCTCGAAGCCCAGATCGCCGCCAACATGTGAGTCGGCGCGCGAGCCCGGTCAAAAGGAGAACCACCGATGGACCGTCCGGACTGGAGCCTCGTCACCACCCTGTTCGACGAGCTCAAGCGCGTCTCCGCAGGGCTCGACGACACTCAACGCCGGATGGCGGCCGTCACCGGCGCCGCACGGTCACCGGACCGCCTGATCTCGGTGACCGTCGGCCCCCGCGGCCAGTTGCTGGGCCTCGACATCGACCCGCGCGCGCTGCGCAACCCCGACTCCAAGGCGCTGGCCTCCGCGATCCTGGCCACGGCGCGCGCCGCCGTCCAGGAGGCGGCCGGCAAGAGCCGCGCCGTCCTCGACGCCGCGGTGCCCAGCGACCTGCGGATCAGCGGCAGCCCGATGGGGGACGCTCTGCTGCACGTGCACGACACAGACCTGATGCGGGAAGGAGAGCGGACCGATGGGTGAGTCGATCGGCGTCGGCGACGTGCCGCAGGCCATCGCGGACGGCGCCAAGCTCGTGCTGCGGGCCGAGCAGTTCAAGGCGGATCTGGCCGCCAAGGTCACGGAGATCAGCGCGAAAGAGCTCCAGCCGGACCTGTTCCCCAAGCCCGGCGACGAGTTCTCGCAGAACTTCGCCCCCGACTACACCAAGAACGCGCACACGCTCAAGGACGCTCTCGTCAATCCGTCCGGCGGCACCGCCTCCGACGCCGGCGAGGCGATGGTCGGCGTCGGGAACTTCCTCACCGACACGTTCGCGGCGGTCTGGACCACCGACCAGCAGAACAGCCAGAACCTCGGCTCGGTCTGACGGCCGGCGCGGGGCGGGGCGGCGGCGATGAGCGAGGGCGACCACGTCCTGGCACAGATCCTGGAGTACGTCTCAGAGCTCGAAGCCGACATTCCGGGCGTGCGCAGCCGGGTCGGCGAGATCCTCATCGGCACCATCCCGCTCACGGACGAGGTCACCGTCTACGAGCTCGCGGATCTGTGGGGGGACGTCCAGGGCATCGTCGACGGGGCGTCCACAGACGCGCAGAACCTGGTCGCTCCGCTGCTGGAATCGTGGAGCGGCGACGCGGCGATGTCGTTCAGCCTCTGGTGGGAGAGCTATCTTCAGGGCCTGAACGGCCTGCTCCAGAACGCCGCCCAGACCCAGCAGGGCGTGCAGAACTTCGGGCTGCAGATCGAGACCATGAAGTTCATGGCGGTCCTCGGGCTGATCATGATGCTGATCACCATCGTGCAGCTGATCATGATGGCCTGGGGCACCCTCGGCATCTCGGCGGTCGGCATCTGGCCGACCATCAAGGCCACCGGCGTGGCGCTCGCCGAGGTCGCCAAGAACGTGCTGGCGAGCATCGCGGCGATCTCCTGGGAGTCGGTCGGCACGATGCTGGCGGACCTGGTGCGGCTCGCGCCCCGGCAGATCGTGGCCCGCTCGGTCGCCGACTCGCTGCTGGCCGGAGCCGGTGAGTTCCTTCCGGACGAGCTGCTCAGTGTTCTGATGAAAGAAGCGCCGGAGGGAGTCGGCGACCTGATGGCGCCGGCCATGGCGCAGGTCCGGACCGAACTGCGGGACGCCCTGGTCCAGGCGCAGCTGCGGGCCTGGCAGGACGCCGGCACCTCGCTGACCACCGCCGCCGGCGAGGACGTGCTCGGACAGTGGGCCGGCCGGCAGATCGGCGAGCAGACGTTCGCGAAGGCGATGTGGATGTACCTGCGGCCGCGGATCATCAACGGCATCGAGTTCATGGGCGGCGGCAACCTGCTGGCGCAGATGTTCGAGATCGCCGGCGGCGAACGCAAGAACCTGGACCTCGGCGAGTTGGCCACCGACACGGCGCAGGGCGCGGTGTTCGGCGCGGCCATGTGGGGCAGCCCGCTCGGACACGTGGTGGGCAGCACCGCGGCCAGTGCCGCGTTCGCACTCGTCGGCGACGCCCTCAAGGGCGGCGTGGACGAGCACGGCAACCCGGTCGACTGGTGGGGTGACACCTTGAGCGCCGCACGCTCGGGCTTCGAGGCCGGCGTGGTGTTCGGGATCCACGCGAAGCTGCCCGATCTGATCCTCGGATCCGAGACGGTGATGCCGGAAGGCGGTCGCCTGACCGGTATCGGCGAACTCGACGGGGTGCTGACGTTCGGAGTGGAGCGCGACGGGATCCAAGTGCTGGCCCGCCCGGACCAGGCGGTGGTACGGGACAGCACGTCCGGCGCGCAGCTGACGGTGCGCAGCGACGGGAGCTTCGACAAACAGGGCGAGTTCACCCAGCCTGAACAGGTCCGCGGGACGGCGGTGGAGGCAGATCCGCCGGGGACGGTGTACGAGCGGCCGATCGGGCCGGAGCCGGTGGTTCAGGAAACCGGGTCGCCGGTTGAGGCACCGGTCGAGACACCGGGATCGGAGCCCGGCACGCAGGCCGAGCCGTTCGTGGTCGAGTCGGACGCCCAACCCAAGCAGGTCGTGGTCGAATCCGATGCCCAACCCAAGCAGGTCGTAGTCGAATCCGACGCCCAGGCCAAGCAGGTCGTGACCGAATCCGAGCCCCAGGTCGAGCCCACCCGATTCGACCCCTCGAAGCTGACCAGCCAGTCCCGGGCCCCGGTGATCGAGTCCCGAACCGATCCGCCGCGCGTCCTGAACCAGGCCGAGCCCATCCGCGGCGAGAACCGAGCCGAGCCGGCTCCGGTCGTGAACGAGCCCGAGCTCACGGCGTCCGGGCATGGGCCGCTGAAGATCCCGCTCGATCCGGAGACCGTCGCACACCTGGAGAAGGTGCTGGGAGGCCTCTCCCAAGAGCCGCCGCCCACCGACGCGGGCCAGGCGCCGCCCTCCGAACTGGAGATCAGATCCGAGGGCCCGATGATCAGCTTCGGCCCGAAGAGCGGCGCCAACCGCTGGCACATCGTCCTACCGACAGACCCCGACAAGCCGGCCCGGATCCTGGAGACCGGTGCCGGCACCGACGACGTCTGGCTTGGCTTGCCGAGCGACTTCGCCCAGCTCGGTCCAGCCGTGGACCGGGCGGCTCCCGACCCCGATCTGGTGGCCCTGACCCGCTCGGACGTCAACGGCCAGCCCAACCGGGTGCGGCTGAACGCGGAGGAGAAGATCCCCGACAAGCTGCGGGGGACTCAGGACGCGATCATCGTCAACAACAACCGCGGCTACAAGATCCAGGTCGACGTGCTCGGCGAAGCGCTGCGGCCCGACGGAGGACTGCTCATCTTCCAGAGCCGGGCGGCCGAACCCGGCAGCCGCGCGAACCCCGACTACCGGTTCTTCTACGACGCGATGCTGCGCGAGCAGGCCAACCCGGGATCGGAGCTGCCGCCGGGCTACCGGCTGGTCGACATCAGCTCCTGGCCGACCCACCCCGTCAAGATCAAGGGCCAGATGGTACCGCCCGAGATCAGCATCGGACCGCGCCCGGAGGATGTCCTCGGTAGCGGGTTCCACACCGCCGACAAGAACGATCCCCGGCCGCTGGGCTGGCCGAACTCGCGCATCGTCATCGAGAAGGTGGACCTGGGCCCCTCGCCCGCCGAGGCCGGCGCCACCCTGCTCGACCACGGATACTCAGCCGACCAGATCTCCGACATCCGCACCAGGTACGGCGCCCAGGGTCTGGCGACGGCCGCGACGATGAGCACGCACGACGTCCCGCAGAAGATCCTCCTGTCGATTCTCGACCGGGCTCACAACGCGGACGTGGCACTGCGCGAGTACGTCGAGCAGGGCGTCGCCGCGGGCACGCTCGGACCGGTTCACATCGACCTGGACCGCGAGAGCTTCACCAACCTCGTGCAGCGGGCGTTCAAGAGCGGGAACATCGTCAACTTCGACCCCCAGAAGGTCCAGGGGCTGGCCCGGAATTTCGTCGACCGGGTGGACGGCAAGCCGACGGCCCAGAATCTCGGACACCACGCGGAACTCCTGCGTGCCGTCGAACTGGCGGAGCAGGGCAAGGTCGTGGGCATAGCGGGAGTCGAGCCGCGCGGCTACGACATCAACGGCGTCAAGGCGAAGCTGGCTCCGGGCAAGGCGGACGTGACCGTCTACGACACGCACACCAGTGGAGAGGCGATCCAGCGCAAGACACTGCCGACGGGCGATTCGGAGAGCGTGGTCGAGGTCCTGAAAAAGGGCATCTTGCAGGCTCGAGGCGACATCAAGGAACAAGCTCCGGACGGCTTCCGACGCGTCGTCGAGCTGGAGATACAGAACCCCAAGAACCCCTTGTACAGCGTCGGCCCCGAAAGCTTCGTCCACCGGGTCGCACAGGTGGAGTCGGCGAAGATCACCAGCGAGCTGCTGACCAAGGACGGCAAGCCGGTCACCATCCGGGTCTTCAACGGCCACGGCACGTTCGAGCTCGGACCCGCCGATTTCGGCCCGCGAACGGCGGATCCGGTGAGCGAGGTCTTCGCCCGCATCGTGGATATCGAGACCGCCCTACTCAAAGCCCCGAACCCCGGCGACATCGCCCCGCAGCTGATCGATCGGCTCCGGGACGCGGTGGACGCCACCTTGACCGCCGGGCACGGCCTGGGGCAGGAGCAGATCAGAAGGCTGGAGGGCTTCAAAGGCGACCTGGAGGCCATCAAAGGCGAGGTCACGGCCGTCACGGGAGAAGTGCGCCCGCTGGACACGCTGGAGCGGAACCTCCTGTCCGGCACGATGGTCAAGATCGCCCACACCCTGGCCGGCGGCGTCCCGGAGGCCGCCGATCCACCCGCGTCGCCGCAGCAGATCTCCTCGATCACACCGGGCACCGACCAGATCGTGAACCAGGTCCACGACTTCGAGCACGGAGGCGGACTGTCCAGCCAGGACGCCGATCGCCAGGTCGAGCTCATCTTCAAGATCGACGCCGCGCGCCAGCAGGCCGTTCAGGCCGATCAGTCCTGGCAGGCCGAACAGGCCCGGATCGCCAACCAGGCGGCGGCCGAGACGGCCCGGGCCCAGCAGGCCATGCAGAACGTGCTCGACCAGGCGAAGAACAACCTCCCGGCCATGCAGGCCGCGCTCGACAAAAGCAACGTGCAGCTCCAACAGCTACGGCTGCACATGTTCGGCGAGGCGGTCGCGCCGGCGCCGGAGGTGCTTGCCGCCGAGTTGCAGGGTCAGCACAGCGCACTGCAACGGCTGGAGACGCAGCACGCTGCTTCTCTGCTCGCGTCCACGACCCTCAAGGAGGCCGGCGGCGCTCTCACCTTCATGACGCAACTGACCGACGCGCACCAGGCACGGATGGATACCGCACGCCAGTACCTGGCGCAGTACGACGCCGAGGCCGCCGTGAAGCCCACCATCAGGCTGCTCGACAAGTCCGAACCGCGGTTACACCAGATCCTGCTGGACCACTTCGCCGACAAGGCCACGCAGGCCGTTCGAGAAGCTCGCGATCTACAGACCCTGATAGAGAACCTGCTGAATCAGGGTTCTGCCCGGGACACGCGGCTTCCCGACCTGTTCTCGGAGTTCACCACAGACTCCCAGAACCAAGCGGTCGCAGCAGTTCAGGACGCGCTCCGAGTCCAACAGCACTTCACGGACAACGGACTCACCCCGCTCCTGGAAGGCGACTCCGATCACCTGACCGCCGTCTGGACCGAGCAGCGCGACGCCCTCGCGCAGGACGTCCGCCGACTCCGCGCCCAGCTCATCGATCTGGAGAGTCGCCCCGAGCCGGCAGACGGACCCGCCAAGATCGCGCAGGTCGCCGCCGATCTGAACCAGGCGACACAGGCCTTGCAGACCAAGGAAGCCGCGCTGCGCGACCAGTGGTTGAAGGACCCTGAGTCACTGCCGGCACACAAGGCCACACTGGAAAGCCAGATCTCTGATCTGCGCCTCGCCCTGCCCGAAGCGTGGCGACGCGGCGACCAGGCCGCCGTCTGGTCGATCAGCGACGACCTCAACCGCGCCGACGCACACATCGCGTCGATCGACCAGCAGCTCGCGCAAGCGCCGCCGAGAGTCCACGCCACCGATCTGACACCCGTACGTCAGGCCCTCGACGCAGCGCTCCCCGCCTTCCACCAGCGCTACTCCGACCTCACAGCGCAAGCCTGGCGCAGGCACCTGGACGACCAGCTGTCGGCGAACGGCCTGCACGAGACGTGGAGCACCTGGGAGCAGCGCCGCCGCGAAGCCTACGTCACCAGCATCACAGACCTCACCGATGCCCAGGCGAAGCTTCACGCCCTGCAGAACGCTCCGACGGCGCGGCCCGCCGACCTCCAAGCCCAGCAAGCCCTCGTCGACCGCCTGGCCGCACAGCACGCCGCGTGGCACACCGACAATCCCGGAGGCGTGCCCGAGCACCGAGTGGGCGCCGAATTCCGTGATGTCGCACTGCCGGGACAGGTGAACGACCTCACCGCGTTGGGCAACCCGAAAGACTGGCCGGTGGCGGTCAGCGTGGAGAACGTCGAGACGCCCCACCTGAACCACTACCACGCACATCGCAATGCCCTGAAAGACTTCCTCACCGCGAACACCATCGCCCCGGACGTGATCGGCGGCCGCCTCCCGATCGAGCTGAACCCGGAGAACGGCCACTGGCGCGTCGAACTCAGCGACGGGACAGTCCTCGACGTCCGGTCGCACAAGCCGGTCTCGCTCGTCATCGACAGCGGACCGGCCTGGCGCGGCGGCCTGTCCATGCTGCGCCTGGACAGCCGGCTCGGCGACGTCGGGCCCTGGTGGCACACCCCGCCGCTGGTCGCGAAGGTCGGCCCGCTCGCTCTGGTGGCCCGCTTGAGCGGCGGCGTGCCGAGCGTCGACCTGCAGTACAACCCCGTCCTGCGGCGCGACTTCTACACCTACGAGCACGTCGGCGCGCAGACTCTTGATATCAAAGTGCTGTCCGACCCGAACAACAGGTTCCCCGATACCTGGCAGATCCAGACTCCGAGCCAGGGCACGGTCCTGACCGGCGTCGAGAAAACCATGCAGTTCTACACGAAGTGGGGCGTGCAGGCGATCGCAGTGCCGATGCTGCAGATCGCCTGGGGCGACCCCGCACACGGGTTGGATTCCCTCGTCCCGTTCCTGCAGGTCGGCGGCGTGGGCGTCGCGCAGATCACCGGGGAGGTCGTGAACGTGCGCGACGCGACCACGTTGCGGCACCTGCGCACCGAGTGGTCGGTCGGCGCCGAATGGCTCGTCGGCGACTTCATCAGCCTTCCCAGCCACATCGGCGGCGTCCGGCTGCACCCGGACGTGAGCGGGCTGGCCGGATGGGATCCGGGTCCGGGCACCGTGATGACCAACTATGTGAAGGGCGTCGACCTCACACCGTTCGTCAAGCAGCACGGCGCGCGGATCCTGGCCAAGACGCCCTGGATCGGCGACGTCGTCCGACGGCGCGTGGCCGCCCGGCACCAGGCCGAAGAAGCTCGGCTCGCCGTGCTTGCACAGCACGACGACGAGGTACGTCAGCAGGTGATGGCACTGAAACGGCCGGACTTGGGGGAACAGAGGTGACGAGTTCAGACAGCATCGCGGGCACCGCGGTCGCCTCCGGGCCGGCCTCGGCGCCGACCGCCGCCGCCCGCACGGAGACCACCCTGGCCTGGGCCTGGGCCGGATTCCGGGTCGGGGCCGCCATCGCTTTGCTCGCGACGGTGGCCACGACGGTCCCGCACGGCGCACAGGTGGCACCGGAGACCGTACTGACACTGGTCGCTGTCGCCGACTGCGCTCTGCTCAGCGCGGTCTGCCTGCGGCAGGGGCGCATACCGCCGGCCTGGGCCGCATTCGATCTGGTCTGCGTCATCGCGGTCGTCACGCTGTCGACATGGCCCGCCGTCCTCCCCGGGCCGGCCGGGCAGAGCTACCTCTACGACTTCACCGTGATCGCGGCGCCGACGATCGGGCTGCCCGCGTGGCGCCCGCTGGTCACCATGACCGGCGGAGCAGGTCTGGCCTTCGTGGACTTCTCGCCATCGCTGCACCCCGGATCCTCCTACCCGCGCTGGAACGCGTTGCCGGACGCCGTGACCATCGTCGGCGTGGCAGCGCTCGCCGCCGTGCTCGCCCGGCTGCTCCGCGACTCGGCCGCCGCGCTGGACCGGAACCGGCGGGCCGCGGTGGAACGGGCGTCGCTGCTCGCCCGGCAACGGGAGCGGCTCCGTCAGCAGGCTGATCTGGGCACCTACCTGCTGACCACCGTCGAAGTTCTCGTCGCGGACGACGCCCTGCGCGATCCGGCCATCACCGAACGGCTCCGCGCGGAAGCTGCCGAACTGCGGTCGCTCATCGCTGCGGAGCAGGCGCCGCACGGCGCCGGCTTGCTCGCCGAGCTGCACTCGCTGGTCCTGGAGAAGGCCGCAACCGGCCTGCACGTCGACTTCGTCGACTCCGCCGACGGCGCACCGGGCGGCGACGCCGCGACACTCGCGGACGCCCTCGCGCCCGCGGCGGCCGACGCGCTGGTCGCCGCGGCTCGCGAGGCGTTGACCAACGTGCGCAAACACTCCGGCACGGATCGCGCGGAACTCATCCTCGCGGTCGCCGACGGCGGCGTGCTCCTGACGATCGCCGATCGCGGCCGCGGCTACGACGCCTCAGCCATCGCTGAGGGCTTCGGTCAGAGCCGCTCACTGCGGCAGCGGATCACCGGGGTCGGCGGACGTGTCGAGATCGAGTCGGCTCCGGGCTCCGGAACGCAGGTCCGACTGTGGGTCCCCTCTTCCGATAAGGAAGGCGCGACACCGTGATGAGTCTCCGCCTGCTGAGACTGTGGTGGCTCCATCGCGTCCCGCCGCCGCACGCCCGGCTCGTCCTGCTGCTGGGCCTGGCGGTCCGCGCCTCCGGCATCCTGATGGTCGCCTTCACCCTCCCGGCGATCTGGGGCCACATGGCGCACCCCTGGTGGAGCGCGCTGCTGGCCCTGGCCCTGGCCGCCGAGAACGCCGCGGTCGCCGTGTGGTGGCTGGCCCGCCGACAGCCCGATCCCCGCGTGCTGTGGTGGGATCTGCCGACCGGCGTGGCCGCGATCCTGATCGGCATCTGGCTCGCGCCGCGGCACGGCGCCCAGGGCTGGTCGCTGTTCGTGTACCCGAACACGGTGCTTCTGAGCTTCGTGTCCGGCCTGCTCTGCCGCGACGCACTCCCGGCCTTCGCCTGCGGCGCACTGTGGGCCGGGGCGAGCATCGCGGCGACCCTCACGTTCCGCGACACCGCCGTCGGCGCGACGCTCCAGCCGGCGCTGGCCTACCTCATCAACCCGCTGGTCGGCTGGCGCGGCGGCAGCATGCTGCGCCGCAACGAGGAGCAACTGGCGGCCTCTGTGGCCGCCGAGGTCCAACAGAGCGCGGAACTCGCCGCCACGACACAGAAGTGGCGCCTGGCCACTGCCCTCCACGACGGTGTGTTACAGACGCTGGAGACACTACGACGCAGCCCCGACATCACCGACCCTGCCGTTCGGACCGAAGTAGCGGACCGTGCGACCTGGCTCCGCCGCTACATCGAGACCGGCCGCGGCGTCCAGGTCGACGACCTCGGCGTCGACCTGGACGCGGTGGTCACCGCGGCGCGGCAGGCGGGTATCGCCGTCGAGATGAACACGGCCCGGCTCCTGGAGACGGAGGACGTCTTCGATCCGTCCTCCGCCCCCGCCACGGACCGCGCAAGCACCGCGGCCACTACCACGACCACGACCGACCCGCTTCTCGCCGCGCCCCAACGCGAAGCCATCATCGAGGCACTCTTCCAAACGATCAGCGCCTTCGGTCCTCACCCCGACGGCATGATCATGGTGCGCGCGGTCCCCGACCACGGCGGCGTGTTCGTGACGGTGCTGTCCACCGGCGACACCATCCCCGGCGCCCCGGACATCGCCGACGCCGGCACCCGGCTGGCCTCCGCCGGCGGCTGGCTGAGGCTGGCGCCGGTGCCGTGCGTCGAGTTGTGGGTTCCGGGTCCGGATCAAGCAGCGGTTCGGGACTCGCCGTGAGCCCGACTCCTGATGCCCCGAGCCTGCTCAAGGGTTCGGAACGACCAGGCCCAGCTCGGTAGGCGGCGAATGCCGAGCCGGGCGAACCACGGGCACCGAGTTCGGTGGAGAAACGGCTGACGTGGGTCTTCGCGGTAGCAAGCTCAGATACATTGTTCCGCCAGTTCGCTGATGGACAGCCTGCGTGCAGACGGAGCAGCAAGGCTTCGCGCTCGTACAGGGTGAGGCTGTCCAGACGCCTGGCGGGGAGGCTGGCCGGCGCGGCCCGGTCGGCTGTCGAAGCACGGTCGATCACTGCATCTCGGAGTCAGGTGCGCCACACCTCGGACAACGCCAGCGGCGCCGACCTCGGATCAGGCATGGCGTCGGCACATGCCCGGTTCGAGATCGACCACGGTCGAACCCGCACGCCGGCTGGCACCCAGCCAACGAGCCCGGCACATTGGACATCGACCAGTGGCGTTCGTATGGCTGGGGCCAAGCCAACCATCCGCACAGCGCTGTCGTCTTGAGCGGGTGTCCGGTCAAGACGACAGCGCGTAAGGGCAGCCCCGGTGATACATGCAGAAGCCCGGTACAGTGCCCGGACGCCGGACAGACGGCAAGCGTGCCAGTGCGGCCGGTTGTCGCGTGATCCCGGCTGGTGCGGATGCCGTCGGGTTGTCGTATCGCGGATGTCGAGTCAATTGCCCGAGGGCGGTCCGTTGCCGGTCACTGTCGGGGCGCGCCGGGCTGGTGTGTGGGTGCGGGTTCATCTGTCGGCATGATCGCAATTCCGACGGTCGACTGTTGGTGCTTCTTCGGCTTGGTCGACGCGCATCCTCGGATCCGGATCAGGTTTGCGACGGTCGGCTGGCTCCGGGCACTGATCGCCACCAGAGACTGCGAACACTACTGGCGCTGCCACGTCACGCAAGAACACCAGCTCGATCACGCCCGCTACCAGCAGAGACAACAAAATCGCAGCACGGCCGGCGAAGTCACTCGGCTTCATCTGCACTCCGCCGCCCAGCGCGGTCAGTCCTCGTCGTCCAGGCGTGCCAGCCAGGTCGCGAGCCGGTCGACCGAGGCCTCGAACTCCGGGTTGAGGTCGACGAAGTGCCGCATCCGGTCGGCGAGGACGGCCAGGGTCACGGTCTCCTCGCCTCTGCGTTTCTCGAGTTCCTCGATACCGCGGTCGGTGAAGTACACGGAAGTCGCTCCTCCCTGCCGGGGCAGTCCAGCCCGCAGCCGTGAATCGTTGTGGATGGTTACGGAAGCGGATCGGCAGGGGCAGGGTCCCAACGGCGGATCTGCATGCCGGGCCGGCGCTGGTGGACGGTCAGGTAGGACAGCCCGTCCTCACCGGCCGCGAGGCTTCGGCTGCAACCGTGAGGCAGCCACAACAGCAGGCCAGGCGTCAGGGTGCGCGGACCGTCAATGCCTTCGAGGATGCCGCCGCCCGCAACGACCAGCAGCAACACGTCCAGAGCCGGTTCGGCGTGGACACCCACCCGCCGGTCCGGCGGCAGGTGGACCAGGTTGGCGTCGAGCTGACGGCCGGATTCAGTCATCTTCCACAGGACTCCGGCGGATGCGTGAGAGGCTCCGCCCAGGGCCAGGGTGTCGCAGAGCACCGATGGAACGGGTGCATTCACGGGGTGAGGGCCGAGCGGGTCGGCCGAAACCGGGATGGTGTCCGCGTCGACAGCGCCGCCCTCAGGCATCGACGGGTGCCCGTCCGACGCGGATCCGCCATTGCTCGGGACCCGACTCGAGGTAGTCCCAGGTGAACGCACCGGGGTGGGTTGCGTCGAATTCGCGGCGCAGGGGCTTGGGGTCGTGATTGTTGACCAGGACGAAGTCCTGGCCGGGGGCCAGGCGTGCAAAGCGGGCGAAGATGCGCGGGTGGCGCTGGCCGTGCGGGATCTCGCGGACGTCGATGACGGCGGACGACTCCAGCCGGCCGCCCTCCAGCAGGGTTCCCAGGTCTGCCGCCAAGGCGGCCAGGTCGGCGCCCGGCAGGTCGGCCAGGGCGGGTAGAAGCACGGACTGCTCCACCGCGAAATGGACGGCCAGAACCGTATCCAGACTGCGGGCAGCCCCTGCGGCGCGGTCCGCGTCCGACGCGGTGGACAGGGCCGTGATGAGCGGGTCGAACGCTGCTGCCGCGGTGCGCAGCGCGCGCACCAGCAGACGGGTCTGCGCCGCGCCCGCAGCGGGTGCGTACAGGGCTTCGTCGGTGGCGGTGAGGTGCAGGCGCACCCGCCTCGCGCACAGCTCCGGCCCGGCCTGCACCGGCTCGCCGCGCGTCACGTGGACGGATGCTTCGGTCAGCTCGGCCAGCCGGCTCCGCAAACGCTCGTGGATGAGACCGATCGCGGTTTGAGCATGGATGTTCGGGTCGGTCTGGGTGGCCTGGATATAGACCCTGGCGGGCGACGACATGGCGCGGTGTATCCCTTCTCACGTACGGCCCCCGTGCGTCGACCATTATTACATGTATCATTTGGAGAAACACCGGAAGCCCGTCCCGGCGTCGACGAAGGGACCTCACCATGACCTATGTGATCGCGCTGCCGTGCGTGGATGTGAAGGACAGGGCCTGCATCGAGGAGTGCCCTGTCGATTGCATCTACGAGGGCGAGCGCATGCTCTACATCCACCCGGACGAGTGCGTCGACTGCGGCGCCTGCGAGCCGGTGTGCCCCGTCGAGGCGATCTTCTACGAGGACGACACCCCGGAGCAGTGGAAGGACTACTACACAGCCAACGTGGAGTTCTTCAACGACCTCGGGTCGCCGGGTGGCGCCTCGAAGACGGGCGTGATCCCGAAGGACCACCCACTGATCGCCGCCCTGCCGCTCCCGGTCGCGGAGTGACGGCCGCCGTGGCCGGAGTGCCTGGACGCCCCCGACGAGCCGAAGTGCTGGACGTGCTCAGGAACGCGCCGGCGCCGCTCAGCGTGGCCGACATGGCCGAACAGCTCGGCGTCCACGTCAATACGGCGCGCTTCCACCTGGACGCCCTTGTGGAAACGGGCGAGGTCATCGGGAGCGTCGAACAGCCGTCGGGGCCGGGGCGTCCGCGCACCGTATACGTCCCGCGGCCGGGCATGGACCGCGCAGGCACCCGGAACTACCGGCTGTTGGCCAGGATCCTGCTCGGCCAACTCGCCTCCACCGGACCCGACGCCGGCCAGGCCGCCCAAGACGCCGGCCGAGCCTGGGGCCGCTTCCTGGTCGACCGCCCCGAGCCCTTCCAGAGTCTCACCATGGAGCAGGCTGTCGTAAGGCTGACGACTCTGCTGGACGATCTGGGCTTCGCGCCGCGGTCCGAGGCAGAACCCGGCATGCCGGGGGTGATCCGTTTGCGGCACTGTCCGTTTCTGGAATTGGCCGAGGAACACGGACCACTGGTGTGCCGCATCCACCTGGGTCTGATGCAGGGGGCGTTGACAGAACTGGGCGCCCCGCTGGCCGCCACCGAACTGGAGCCGTTCGCGGAACCAGACGCCTGTCTGGTCCACCTCCGGCATTCCGACGCCGGTTGAGACCTCGCTACGCGGCCACTCAAGGCCTCAGAAAGGATACTCATGCTCATCACCGAGATCGACACGGTACCGCGCCGCCGCGCCCCCGTTCCCGGCGGACCGACAGCCGTGACGCTGACGGCCCCCGACACGTCCGCCCAGGTGGCCGTCGTCCATCTGGAGATCCCCGCCGACGGCGGCATGCCCGAACACGACCACGGCGTGTCCGAAGTCGTGCTGATCCCACTGTCCGGATCCCTTGAGCTGTGGCACGACGGGAGGCCTCGGACCCTCGCGCCGGGCATGACCGCCCATATCGCCGCCGGCGAACGGGTCAGTCTGGCAAACTCCGGCTCGGAACCGGCCTGTCTGATGGCCGTGGTCTCACCGCCGCAGTTCGCCGAAAGGCTGGCGGCATGGCCGCTGGCCTGACCGGAAGATCTGCGACCTTCCACGCCCCGTTCTCGCGCTCCGGCGACGACACCCTCACATTTCGGGAAGGCAGTGCCGAGCTATGAACGCGACTCCGGCCGGGACGGCTGCCGCAGCCACCTTCACCTGGCTGGGAATGGTCCTGGCGATATCCTTCCTGGAGACTCCACTGAAGTTTCGTGCCCCAGGAGTGACCATCCCCATCGGCGTCGGCATCGGCCGCCTGGTGTTCAGGGCGCTGAACTTCGCCGAAGCCGCATTCGCGCTCGTCGTCATCATCGGCATAGCGATCGCGGGCCCCCCGGCCGCTGTCGCGGTACTCACCACGGCGGCGGGGGTGCTCCTGACCGTGCAGGTGGCTGTCGTCCGTCCCGCGCTCAACCGGCGCTCGGACCGCGTTCTAAGAGGGGAAGACCTGCCGCGATCACGCGGGCATCTCTGGTACGTGGCGCTGGAGATCGCCAAGGTCCTCATCCTCGTCGCTCTTGGTATCAGCGTCCTCGGCGCCTCGTCGCACTGACGGACGAGCTGCGCGTCAGCTCACCACACCGCACCGCACCGCCCGGACGGCCCGACCGCCGAAGGCCGTGCTGCGACCAAAGCCAGGCACTCGTGTCCTCACGGATACGCCGCTTCCACTACCCCTTCTGAACCTACCGACCCGCGTACGCACCAGCCCGAGGAGCTCACAGTGACACCACAGACCGCTGCCGATCCCAGCACCGTCGAAGGAGCCGGGCGATGAAAGTCGAAGTCAGGATGTTCGGCTTCGTCGGAGCCTTCTTCCTCGTCATGGGCCCCACATACTGGTGGCTGTCGAAAGACCCGGTCGGGACGACGGCACTGACGATGGCCTTCGGTTTGAATGCGCTGATCTGGTTCTACCTGTTCTTCACGTCTATCCGGATCGGCCCCCGCCCCGAGGACCGCGACGACGCCGAGATCTCGGAGGCGGCCGGGGACCTCGGGTTCTTCTCGCCGTACTCCTGGTGGCCGCTGTTCGCCGCCGCATCCGCAGCACTGGCGGTCACTGGCGTCATCTTCGGCTGGTGGCTGCTGATCATCGCGATGCCGTTCCTGGCGTACTCGGTCATCGGGATGGTTTTCGAGTACTACCGCCGAGAGAACGACCGGTACGGCGAGATGGCCGACGGGCATGGCCCGCGCTCGACTTGACGATCGGCGGCATCGACCGGTGCAGCCAGGTCGCCCGCGGTTCGCGCCGCGTGCCGGCGCCCCGGCACGGATCGCTCAGAGCTCCTGTCTCGCGGCAGCATCACCTGCGGACGGTGTCTCAGCTCTCGCGCCCGGGGCGCGATCGACGGCGATGAACGGCGACCACTGCATCGGATGCAACGCGGGATCCTGCGTGGCACGCCATCTGTGCAGGCGCCGCCGGAACAGCGTGGCGAGCGCTGCGGGGTAGCGCATCGTATCGATCAGGCCGAGCAGTTCGCGCGCGGCGCTCCACATGCCGACGGTGTTGAGGAGCGGCGAGAGGGTGGCGACGAGCCGGTCGGTACCTGCGGCAAGCGCAGCGGTGGGCAAGCCGAGGGGCTCTATTGCGCCCGAGCCCGCGGCGCTGCAGGCGATGAGCACCAGTTCTTCTGCCGCTGGGAAGCGGTCTGGATCTTGAAGCCACTCGGCGGCTGTGATCTTCGCGCCGTCCAATACGAACGCGCCGGCACCAGGGGATACTGCGTCAGGGGCCTCGACATGGCCCGCATAGATAAGGCGCCGGACAGGTCTGGCGGAAAGAGCTGCCGTTATCGTGGAAGGATCGGCGGAGCGAGGCGTGGACCCGACGGCTCTGCTCGCCCATCCTGGAAGGTCGGGGCGGGCGAAGACCTGCTCCACACGGCCGTCGAGCGGCAGGTCGAAGGACTGAGAACCGCAGAGCCGCCGGCCTGCGGGATCCAGGATCAGCGCGGTTCCGGTTCCTGGCCTGACCGTCGACCCGCGGCGTTCGAACAGGGCGGGGTGCGGGCAGTAGTCCAGATCCGCGACGTCGACCAGTCGTAGGTCACTCCCGGGCAGCCGGAGAAGAGCGAGCGGGATCTCGGCAGCGAAAGCGGACGGCTGAACGATGATCGTCGGGCGATGACCCGGCGGGAGTTCGCGAAGGTGATCGGCGAGCGTGACGGGTAGAAGCACGTGGCCCAACTCCGTGGACCTATGCCACTCCGCCTCGGGTGGTTCGATGAGCCTGCGTTCAATGTCCCGCCGGAGCGTATCGGGTGCCTCGTCCGCACCGGCGCCGGCGCGGAGAACCGGATGTGCGCTGATGTAACCGGTGACGGCATCCCGGACGACTGCGTAGTCCACGGATTCGTGCCAGCAGTCGCCCCTGCTCGACACGAAGCCGTGATACAGCGCGGCACCATCGGTCCACTGGCTCCACCACAGCCAGTGCGGGTAGCCGAGTCCTTCGGCGACGGCGCGGATGTCGAGCTCGCGCAGGTGCGAGTCGTCAAAAGGACGTGTCCGCCGGCTGGCGCCGATGGTGATGCGTGCCGGTTGCGTCACCGGTATCGCATGGATCGAAGGGTCGTGAACCACGACGGAGTCAGAGTCACCGAGGATCTCCGCGATACGCTCGTCGGTTTCTGGGGAGGCCAACTGCCCGTGCATGCGGTCGGCTGCAAGCAGAGTTGCTTCCGGCACCTTCTGCGGCGGCGGTTTGGGCGGGCTCTGGCTTGCGCCCTCCACGATCAGCGCGACTGCCTCCGCCGGATCGGCGCCTGCCGCGACGGACGACCTGATCGCCATGCTCCGCAGCTTGGTTTCCTTGGCCAGCAAGCCCGCGCGCCAAGTGGTCAGCGTGTGGAAGGACCGCCAGCGCGCGTACAGATCGAGAGCAGTGTTCATCATTTCGTGCACCCGCCCCGGGCGCCGTTCAACGGCGAGCTCTGCGTATTGGAGCATCAGCGTGGTGAACAGCACGACGTCGCTGTCGTCCAGCGCCACGTTCAGTAGCCGCTCGAATGTGTCGTCATCGCAACGTCCCAGCAGGTAAAGACACCGGCCATAGTCAAAGGCGGCGATACGGCCCATGTGCAGAGCGCCGGCACCGAGCGACGTGAAGAGCCCCAGGCTCTTGCCCAACGCAGCAGCAGCCGCCTCGACCAGGCCTCGAGCCAGCCAAAAATCGCCGAGAAAAGACAGCGCCCTGGCCTGATCGGACCTGGCACCGACTCTCCGGAATCCCTCCACGGCAAGCATCATCAAGCGCTCCGCGGCACGGTCATCATCGTAGAGCCGAATGCGGGCAAACAGCAGGTCGGCTTCCGCAATGCGCCGAGCGTCCCGACGGCTGACCGCAGCCTCACGGGTAGTCCTGATGCCCTCAAGGCTGGTGGGGCTGAACCCGAGATGAACCTGGAGATCCGCTACCGCCCATGCCAGGTCACGCTCGCTGACGTGGTCTTCATCGGGATCGATACGTTGCAGCCAGGATAGGGCAGCCTCGTAAAAGCCGATCTGGTGCAAGCTGAAGTATGTGGACCACATCAGCCACTGGCTGATTCCGTCGCCTATACGGTCTCCATCGGCGTCAAGACGGCGTCGGGCGACCTCCACGGATTGCAGCAGGTCATCGAAGCGAGTGCCAAGGCTCAGGAAATGCGCGTATAACGCGTCCGCCTGGCGTTTGGCGTCGTCTCCGGGAACAAGTCTGGTTAAACGGCGCGCGAGAGCAGTCGCTTCAGCCAAATCCCCTGCGCCCGAAACATCTCGCGCGATCTCATACAGCGTGCGCATGGCGTACGTAGGTCTGCCGAGGGCGATGAGCGAATGTACGAGGTCGCGAGATTCACGATAGGCCACAGAGGCATCCGCGGCACCCGCGATATCCCTGATGAATTCCGCGAACAGCTCCTCGGAGGTCGCAGATCCTTCTACGTTGCGCGCGAGAACTACCGCGATCTTGCGATGACCACCGGTATTGAGACCCGCTTTACTACGCCCGTCCGGGACCGATCGCATCTCCTCCGGATAGCCGGCGAGGGTTGCGGCCGCGCTGATCCAGAGCTTGTGTTCGAGTACGATACCCGTGACAGAAGCCATCGCCATCAGGGCACTGGCCACCGTGGCCTTAATATCAGGCATTTGATGGTTGAATCCCGCTGGATCGCCTTCATCTCCAGCGGTCCGGGTGCGATACTCAATCAGCCAGCCGAGCGCCTCGGCTGCGGTACGGCAGTCTTCATGGCCGGGATCGGTCTCGAACGCGCGGCCCGACAACTCGGCAAGTGCCTTCGCCAGCGCAGGGTCGAGCAGGGCCAAGCCGTAGCCGGCTTCAGCCAGTGCGTGCGCCGCAGTATGGTGTCTGTTCGCCTTCCAGGCAAGAACGGCATAGCCAAGCAGGATGTGCGCGATCTGTATGGGGTCCTCGTAGGCTGCAACGAGCTGCTCGCGCGGCGCGTAACCGCCGAAGAACTCCGGCTTCTTGGCCGTGAACAACCGAGAAGGATCCCGGAACACTGCCCGGGTCAGGCCATCGACGCCGCGAGCTGCGAACTGGTCCGCAACGATCGACCCCAGCCTCTGAGACAGCCCCCGGACCAGCCTCGTCCGCCACTGAGCCCGTTCCGCGCCCGGCGGTCTGGTCATCCGGTCATCCGGTCGGCCATCGCTTCCATATCCTGGAGCTTGGCTTGCGGAAACGCTTGAAGCAGCGCCGCCAGGACGATCAGTCGTTGCCGCTTCGCCTCGTCGCCGACGAGCGCCGCGATGCCGATCAAGCCACTGATACGCTCAGCGCGTTCGGCGTTGGCCGTCAGACTCTTGCGGGCAGCCGCCGCGGCTTGCGCGGCGCTCTTCGACTGGGAGAAGAGAAGCTTGCCGAAAGCCGCCGGCAACAGGCTCGCGACGCCGCTGACCGCGGCCAGCTGCGCCTTCCCGCTGAAGGCGAGTTCCACTCCGAAGATGATGAAACCCATACAAACCAGGCCCGCGACGAGACTCGCCCAGAACGTCGCACTCTCATTGCGGCCAGCATTGCTCAAGCTTCTTACGTAAAGTTCATCCTGCTGTTTTCGCAGCGCTTTCCCGCGTTCCGCCCACGCAATCAACCGCGCGGCCGATTCAGCGGATGCGTCTACGTCGCTCAAACCATCAGAGCCCGAATCGCCGAGCAGCAATGCAGCATCGTCAGGCAGCTGGACGGCCGCCTCGACGGTGGCGAACTCTGGCTTGTCCCGCCGTTCCGACTTCGTGGCCGACCACGTACGCAATGCGACCAACGCGGGCCCGGCGGTCACCGCCGCCGCCGCGCCAACGATCGCGTTCACCTGTAGCAGATCATCCACCGATGAGCCCCCAACGCAGCCAGCCCGAATATGGCCGCGGCGCCCGCCAAACTCCGCGACGCTCGCCGAGTGACGAGCCTGGCCGTGTTTCAAAGTGACCGAATACCGGCTCTGGTCTTCTCGGGCGTTTGAGCGGATATTACAGCACGACCAGTAGTAGTTGCGAGCGGTGCCGACTGGTCCGCTGAATGCGTAACCGCACAATCACTGCACTGAAACGGATGCCGAAGGAAGCGTTGTATTTGTCAACAACAGAATCAAGCCTTGATCGCGGTCCTGGACATCGAGGTGCAAGGCATCGCCGACTCAAAACGCGACAGTTGATACACCCCTATTCCTCCTCAAATGGCTCTGCAGAGTATCGGGAGGCGCCTACGCCCGGTGATCCGGTTGCCCTCAAGATGGGTGCGGCAACGGAGCCTCGTAACGGTATACGCAGGGCGGTGGGCTCACCGCTAACGAGTGAGTACGGCGGGACGCGGTACGGATGCAGGCTGCGGAACCGTTCGCGGTGAACGTCGCGCGGGCCGAGATCGGCAAGCTGCTGCGACTCTAGCCGAGGTCCGTCTATCAGCGACGTCAGGCCTGCGTAGCCGAGGCGCTGGTTAACGAAGGAGCACTGTGGAAGCGGCCTGCCCACCTGTCGGCAAGCTCGCAAGCCAGGCTCGCAGTGATGCAAAGCCCTGGCGTGCCCGGATCGCCGGGATCCTCGCCTGGCGGCAGGGGTGCGCCCAGTAGTTCTATCGACTACAGGTGTACCAGCCCCGGGGGGTAAGGAGGAATGACGCAGCCCGTCGAGCTCGCCTGCATCGCCCTGCTCAACGACGTTCACCGGCAGCTGTGGTCCCATCTCAAGGGAAACCTGGCCGACCTCGCCGCCTGCGGCGCCGGCCGGCTCGTGGAGGATGCGGGCGGTTCCTTCGAGCTCGTGTATCTCCAAGTGGACGAGGCGACTCAGCGCCCACCAGCCGGCGACGACATCGCACGAAACGTTTCTATGACAAAGCATGATTTGGCTGGTGCGAGGGCGTTTTCAGGAACCCGATGCCGCAGATTTCCCCGACCCCAAAGGGCGGCGACCCGCCAGCGGGATGAACGGCCTGGACGCAGTCGGCGGTGGACCGATGGCCGTCGTTCGGAGACCAATGACTGCCAGGCACGGAGGTGGCAAGAGCAGCCCTGAGCCACAGACCCCTGTTGATTGGATCATGGTCAAAGTGACCCAAGCCGAGAGACTTCAGCAAGCCGACATTTATCGAAGTCCGGGTCCTTGTCGCATCAAACTTCCGCCATCATTCGGCCGGTCGCACCGGGCCGGGCAGCGATCTGCCGGCCCCGGGTGGTGTTCACGGCCGCCAACAACCGTCCGCCGTCGCGGCGGCTGCCAGCGCGCGTAGACAGACAGATGCGTATCGCGGCCGCAGCGGCGGCAGTCCGCGCGGCAACGAGCATGCCGACGCGTGCGCAGTTCGGTAACCCACACGGACCAAGCGTCGGTTGACCAGAGGCGTACAGAACCAGATCAACGATCATGTGGCGTGTGGACGGAAACGACACAGTGCCATGTTGATCCTCCCGTCCTGGGATTGTCCAGGTATGACCCGCGGCCGCAACGCACAACGGCACGTATCGGCTCGTGTGGTGTAGGCCATGGCCACCCCGCAGATCGTTAAGATCACCGGCGTGAAAGTCCTGGCCGGACAGCTGCGCGTGGATTTCCCCGACCATTCCTCGCTCACCCCTGTCAGCTTCGCTGAGAAAACCGGCCCTACTCCAGGTCGGCAAAGCAATCAACGCCGACTCGCTCAAAATCGACAGGCCCGATGCCACCGCTAAGCGCGTGCACGCAACCTGCAGCGACGACGAACTCATATTGGTGCACTGACGGCCGGCACGCCGGGTGCATTCAACGCGTCGCTCGGTCGATCCGGTGTCAGGACCGGACCGATCCGAGTCCCCGGCTGGGCTGATGCCGTAGTCATCGTCAACGACGTCCATGCCACGGCGCGCGGCAACAATGTGAGAAAGATGTTCGCCTGTCCGATCGCGTCGTCCAGCTGCTGGATGACGGGCATGGCGACGTCGTAGTGGTTTATGGCCTCGTTCAGCCGCCCCGCCAGTTTGGCTACGGCGCCACAGGCCAGGTGCATGATGGCGACGGCTCGTTCGTCGTCACAACGTTCGGCGGCGGCCAGGCCGATGGTGCTGATCGCGGTGGCCTCTGTATGGCTAGGACGGTCTGAAAATGGACCACGAAGTCGGCCTGAGCGTGAACCATGCGGCGGTTGATGCTCCATGCGGTCGCCGCCGGGACATTCGATGTCGGCTTGAATCTGACCCGCCTACGAGCTGCGGGCGGATCGCGGCCGACACGAAGGTGGGTCAGATTCAAGCCGACAGGTGGGTCCGGTTGGAGACGTCAGATCAGGCTCTGAATGGTCCAGGTTCGGGCCGACTTCGCGGTCCATTTTCAGGGGTTCTGGCCCACATTCAGTGATCGAACTGGTCACGGGCTGAGCAGGACTCGCTTGCGGAGTAGGTCGAAGTTCGCACGGCCGTACATTTGCCGCTTGTAGACCTTCAGTCGGTTCACGGCGCCCTCGACAGCGCCGGAATTGTGTTCGAGGGTGAGGCCGTTGAGGACTGCGTCGTGGTCGTGGCGGATGCCGTTGGCGAACGTCTTCAGGTGTGGCAGGTCGCTGCTGTCGACGTCGTTCAGCCAGGCTTCGAGCTTGTTGCCTTCCAGCTCGGTGAGCATGTGGGCGAACCGTCCGACGAACTCTGCTGTCGCTTCCAGGTGCGGGCAGGCGGCCTTGACCTGCTTGAGTTTTATGGCCTCGTCCTCGTCGAGGTTGTCGGGGTGTGTCAGCAGCCACGTGGTGGCCTGGCCGACCTTCGGCGCCGCGGGTCTGGCCGGCGGGGCGACGCCGACCTGGCGGAACGGCTTCATGTAGTCCCGCAGCGTGCCGTAGGCGGCCGGGCAGCCCATCTCGTGGATCTCGGTCCAGATCTGCTTGATGTTGGTGACGCCCGCGTTGAAGCGCTCGTGGATGTAGGGCTTGTATTCGTCCAGCACGCTCGACTTGCCGGTGCGTGTGGTGACGAGCAGTTCCTCGACGGTCTGGGCGTGGTAGTAGCGGGCGACGGTGGCCTTGGCCAGCCCGGTCGCGCGCTTGATCCGCCGGATGCCCAGCCCGGCGGCCTTCAGCTCATGGACCTCGGTGAAGGTGCGTCTGATCCGCTGGGCGATCACGGTATCGTCGACGCGCCGAGCCGCGGCGGCCGCGGCCAGGTCCTCCGCCTCGGGCCGCTGCTCCCACGTCTGTTGCGCCTCCCGCATCGCGTCGTCGGCGGCCTGGCGCAGGCAGCCGTGGTGCGCGGTAACGGTCTTCTTCACGTGCTCGCCGAGGTTCTTCCACAAGTGGAACCGGTCGGCGACCTGGATCGCCTCCGGAGCGCCGCGCCGGGCGCCGTCGGCGTAGGCGCCCCCTCGGTCGCGACACACGACTTCAACGCCGGTGTGGGCCCGCAGCCAGGCGGCCAGGTCGTCCGCCTCACGTCCTTCGAACAGGTCGATCGGCCGGTGGTCGGCCATGTCCAGCAAGATCGTGCCGTAGACCCTGCCGCGTCGTACCGCGAAGTCGTCGACGCCGAGCACCTCCACGGCGCCGATCGGCGGGTCCGGCAGCGACCGCACCGTGCGGATCAGCGTGTTCCGCCCGACCGGCAGCCCGAACACGGCGGCCAGGCGAGCCGCCGGCCGACCGGCCAGCATCAGCCCGAGCTGCATCACCACCTCGGCCGCCGGGACGCTGCGGCGGGCGTAGCGAGACGTCAGACCCTCGACCTGCTCGGCGAACGTGCGCGTCGGGCACGGCCCTTCGCAGAAGAACCGGCGCACGGTCAGCTCCACGATCACCGGCTGTGCGCCGATCGGCAAATCACCCAGACGCCGCTCGTAGCGGCTGTGGACCCGCTCCGACGTCGCCCCGCACCTCGGACACATCGCCGACGAGCTCACCACATGCGCAGCGAACGTCACGACCCCGAAGCGACGCTCGATGCGCTCTATCTGCACGAATGCCAGGTGAGGCAGAAGCAAATCAATAGTCTGTGATGTCCACCGGCGTCATGGTGGCAGACGAGCACCCACTGGGGCCAGTTCGATCACTGAATGTGGGCCAGATCCTTTTCAGGCCGTCCTAGCCACTGTAAGGGCGCCCTCAGCAATCAGTGGGTCGTGACAACGGGCTGCGAGCTGCCAACACTGCGAAACGAATCCGATGTCGGCGGCGAGCGTGACCACAGCCGGCGGCATCCGGACGCCAGCACGGAACCAGGCAGCGACTCCGCCCCGATCGGGACCGAGGACTCCGGCGCCGGCGGCGATCCAACCGGTAGCGAAGTCGATGGCAGCCGGGGTATCCGGGTCGTTTTCGGCGAGCACAATGAGAGCCGGCTGCCCCAGATCCGGGCCGACCGTCTCCGCGCAGGCACGAGCCGCCGCGTCGGCGGCGGTGAGGGCTCGGTAGACCACGGCTGCGACGAACAGCCTGAACAGCTGGTCGTCACCTATACCGGTTTGATCCCGGGTGTGAGGGTCGAGTGCGACCCGGACACGCGCGGCGGTACGAACCTGCGCCGGCGTGAAGGAAGCAACCATCAAGAATCTCCTGTGCGGTGGACAGCCGTCGAGGAAGTACGGCCGGCCTGGCTGTGCGGAGAACCAGGCCGGCCGCGACGGGCCCGGCGGCAGGAGGGTGTGCCGGCTTGGTCCGGCGCCGCTTCCGCTCTCACAGGCGCCTGAAGCGGGCGTCGCATGGGCGGTAGCTGATCGCTTCTGGCGGCCGATGCCGAGTCAGAAGCGCTGAAGGCGCTCGACGGGTTCTGCTTCGAGCGGTATCGGCTTACGCAGCAGCAGCGTCGAGCAACTGCTGCGCGGCCTGCTTGGCAGGGCTGTACAGCGGCTCACCAGCGTCAGCCCAAGCGAGCAGTTCCGCGCACTTGAGCAGGCGCATCGTGCGGCCGGTGGGCGATTCCAGATCGGATCGACGGTGCTTCAGGACGGTCTCTGCGAGGCCGGGCGCGGCAAGGGAGCTGAACCACAGGTTCGCGGCGTCGAGGCCGCGGGGTGCGCGTCCCCAGTCCTCCCAGTCCAAGATCCACAACTGGCCGCCGGGGATGTTCGCCCAGTTCAGATCTGCGTGTGCTGTCGTCCACTCCTCGATGGTTGCGGCGGCTTCGGGAAAGACGTCGGCGATCGCGGCATGGACACGCCTGTGGCTGATCGGTGCCAGGTCTGGGGTCGCCAGCCTGGTTGTGTTCGTCGTGGCCAGCTTGTCTAGCGCGGTATCGAGCTTGTCCCACCAGCTGTCCGGCAGCGCGGTTGCGTAGGCCGCTCGACCGATCGGTTTCTGCTCGATCAGCTGGGTCTCGTCGGCGCGCCACATGACGCGCCGGTCCTGGTCATGCCAGGAGATGCCAGCGTACCACCGCGGGATCGGGATGCCAGGGAGGGCGAAAGCAGCGGTCTCCAGGCCCCAGCCTTGACCGTCAAGACGCTCAAGCCCACGACACTCGATGCGCACCCACGTACCGCGGTCGCTCGGGAATCCCATCGAGCGGCGCTTGATCACCCTGGCCGCGCGGTCGAGGTAGATCTGCAGCGACTTCTCGACGGTGTCCACGACGTCGTCGATGTCGCCGAGAACGCGTCGTAGGTCGAGTCGGACTGCAGCGAGCGGGTCACTCGCCGGGTCGCTGGCGGTCATTCAACTCCTCCGTTGTGCAGGGCGCTTCTGTGGCATCGGCCGCTGGGGATGCCGCCGTTCACGGCGACCTTGCCGTGACTGTCGGCCCTGGTACAGGCACGGCGGGCGTGGTCTGGGGATGGGCGAGGAACATCAACACCAGTATCGCGATCGCGGCGATGAAGGCGAGCGCTTCCTTCATCACGCCAGTCCCACCGCGGTTAGTCCGTACAGTCGGGTCAGGTCGATTTTGCGGACGGGACCGCTCAATCCGGGCCGGTACATTCGCAAGCTGTCGCTGTCGTAGTTCAGTCCGCGGGTCTGGGCCACGGCGCAGGCCGCATAGTTCGGTTCGGGCGCGTCGAAGGTGATGGTGACCGCGTCGGCCTGGCGGGCGAGATCGCATAGTCCGTCGAAGATCGCGGCTGCGTGGTAGTGCTCTTGGGCGTACAGCGGCCCGATGCGCAGCGCCTTGCGGCCGGGGCGAAGGACTCCGTAGCCGTAGATGCGGCCGACGGCGTTGGCATAGACCAGCGTGTGCCGCTCCCGAGCGGTGGCGAAGTCGGTGACGAAACGTGGCCGGTCGGCCGGGAAGCACGCTGCGTCCAACGCGGCCATTTGCGCGTGATGTTGCTCGGTGGCGGCGATGACGTGCGGGTCGGTGCTGGCGCGCGCGGCCGGGATGGGGCCGGCGAAATGGATGATGCGCCAGGCCGCCGCGAACCCTATCTCCTGTAGCCGATCCTGCATTCTCGTGGGGGCGTCCACGGCCAACGTGCGGTTCGCGGCGTGGCCGATCGCGGCGGCGAAGGTGTCCATGCCCAGTCCGATGCCGCGGAGTGCTGGGTCCACCAGGAGCATCCCGGCGAAGGCAAGTCTGTCGTCCCAGTTGACGACGCCGATCGCTGAGGCTTGACGCTCGCCGACGAACCCTGTGCTGAAGGCGTCGGGGTCGGTGCGCATCAGGATGGAGGTATCGCCGTGGCCGGGATTCCACCCTTCCGTAGCTGCCCAACCCTGGACCTGCGACCAGTTGGCCGGCGTGGCTCGGACCAGGTGGAAATCACGGTTGCGCAGGCCAGGAGCCGCGACTTGCGGCGGTGCTGTTGGACTCGTGGGTGTGCCGGAGTCCGGCGGGCCGGCGCTGGCCGCCGCGGTTGGTGGCTGCAGTGTGTTCATGGTGGTTTCTTTCGTGCCCTCAGCCCAGCTCGGCGCTGGCCACGGCGAACACGCCGGGGTGATGGATGGGCTTGATCGGGCCGGGCGTGTACATGGTGACCATCTCGAATTCGGGGGTGAGGCCGAGTTCGGCGGCCATGGGCTCGATCGCCCGGTTCGTCTCCGGTGCGTCCAGGGCCACCGTGGAGGCGCGTGCGGCGGCGGCTAGCGCGCGCAGCAGCGCGCGGGCGGTGCCGGTGTTGCGGGCGTACAGCGGGCCGATGCGGGCATGAGCCGCGGTGGGACGGATGACACCGAACCCGATGATCCCGTCGTGGTCGACCGCGACCCTGGCGATGTGCCCGGGCGCGGATATCCACGCTTGCAGGAACGCCGGCCTGGTGGCACGGAAGTGCCGGGCGTCGTACTCGACCAGCGCGGCGAGGCCGACCTGCTCGATACTGACGATCCAGCCTGCGGGCGCTGCCGCTCCGGGGGTCAGCGTGCCGGAGTAGCGCCAGGTGCTGTAGGTGGGGCTGAAGCCTGACCGCTTGTAGTTCTGGACCTGGTCGGTGACCGCGTGCAGCCCGACCGCTCGGGCGCCGGCGTGCTTCAAAGCCATCTCGAAGATGGCCCGGCCGTAGCCGCGTCTGCGGTGCTGCGGCAGCACCATGTACGCGCCCAGGTGCGCGAAGTCCGCGTCGTGATTGACGACCAGCACCGCGGACACCGGTTCAGACCCGAGGTAGCCGATGTGTAGGCATTCGGGGTCGGCAGCCAGGTAGCACTCGAAGTCTCGAGCGCCCGGGGACCACGAGTTCGCCGCAGCCCATTCGGTCAGCATCGGGCAGGCATCCGCGCTGGCGACTGCGACACGCAGCTCGCCGGCCGTGCCGACGCCGGGATCCGAGCTGGTGCCGGGGCGCCGTTTGGGCAGCGGGGCGGGGGTGGCGGTGCTCATATCGCTGCGGCTTCCTGTGCTTCGGCCATGGCCTCGGCCCCGCCGTATACCGTCGGGCTGTAGCTCTTGCGGGCCGATATCAGCCACCAGGCGGTCGCGATGAACAGCACCACGCCCAGGTCGACGCCTGCGTAGTTGAAGTTCTGGACGGTGATCGGGCTCGCGGTTGGCAGAACAAACAGCACACAGCACACGGCGACCCAGGCCACCGCGATGCGGGCGTTCAGCAGCGGGTAACGCAGCTGGTACGGTCCAGGGGCGAAACGTCTCCCCTGGCGTAGCCGTAGCCAGATCGCAATCCCGTATGCCGAATACATACCCACCACGTTCACCGACAGGATCGCCGGCAGCGCCGTGGTGTTCCACAGCGACGGCACGCCGAGGACGAAGGCGGAGCCGGCTGCGAGCCACACCGCGTTTACAGGCGTCTGGGTACGCCGGGAGACCCGACGCCACCAGGTCGCGCCGGGGATCGCACCGTCGCGGGAGAACGCGAAGATCTGCCGACTGTTCGAGGTCAGATTCGCCAGGCCACAGAACAGCATCGCGCCGATGATGATGACCATGATGAGCTTGGCGCCGGTCGGGCTGCCGGCGTCCAGCAGGATCTGCAGCGGCGGGTTCGATGCAGAGGCCTGCGTGTCGTAGTGCGTCATCGAGAACGCCAGGGCGACAACGAGAACCTGGCCGATGACCAGGCAGTATTTGATGGAGCGAACGATGCCGTGCGGGGCGGCCAAAGCCGCGCCGGTGGTCTCCTCCGACAGGTGTGGGGAGGCGTCGTAGCCGGTGAAGGTGCCCATCGGCAGCAGCAGCCCGACTGCCGCGGCGTACCAACTCCAGCGGAAGCCGGTTGAGTTGACGAAGTGGCCGAACGCGAACGAGGCGCTGGCGTGCTCCGGCGCCGCCGCCAGGTAGCCGGCGATCACCAGGATCCCCACGCCCAACCAGACGACAGCAACCTTGTTCAGCACGGCCACGGTACGCACCGCCAGGGTGTTTGCTGCGGCATGGACCAGCAGGATCACCCCGAAGATCGCCAGGGTGCTGCCAGGCGTCGGGTTGTAGGAGGGCCACTGCAGCGCGATCAAGGCTTGGATGAAAACCGCCGCGGCGTAGTCGGCGCCGGCGGTGCCGCCGATCTGGCCGCAGAAGTTGAGCCATCCGGTGAACCAACTCCAGCCCTTCTTGTGCCGCTTGGCCAGGGCCGAGGACCAGTAGTACAGCGCCGCCGACGTCGGGTACTTGGAGTTGATCTCAGCCATAGAACGGCCGACGACCAGCACCAGCAGCCCCGCAGCCAGCCACCCCCACACCATCACCGCCGGGCCGCCGGCCATCATCACCAGCGACACCGAGTAGAAGATCCCGGTGATCGGGCTGATGATCGCGGCCGAGATCGCCATGTTGCCCAGGGCGTTGACCCGGCGGGCCAGGACGGACTTGTAGCCCAGCTGCTCCAGCAGCTGCTCATCCCCAGTGCCGGACGACGTGGAGGCGCCGTGGCGGCGCGACGTGGACGATGACGATCTGGGTTTCATGGTGATCTCCGTAGGGATAGTCGAGTTAGGGGTGAGCTTGCGGTGGGCGCAGTCCGAATCGGGCAGTGACGGCCCGGCGACGGCGCAGGAGGGGGTGCTGCGGCGCCTCGGTCGTATGGAAGGAGAGATCAGCCAGCGCGAGGCTGCCCCAGGCAGCGGTCCCGGGCCCGTTTGAAGAAGGTGGCGCCATCGCCGTGCGCCGACCACGGCACCGGGTAGGCCCACGGGCCAATCTCGGTCAGGACCTCGGCGGCCTCGGCGAACATGCTCGCCTTCCACAAAGCGTGCGCGAGCAGATGCAGGTCCGGCAGCAGCACCTCGTCGGGGTCGCGCGCGGGCGCGGCGAACCAGTTCTGATACGCGTCGTCAATTTCACCCCTGGCCTGCGCCGTGGACCACTCCCGATCAGCGAACAACACCTGGTCGTTAAAGGAGGAGGCCGCGTTTCGCTGGAACGACTTCAGATGCGCCAACAACGGCAACAGGTGCAGCGGGGAACCGGCTGGCGCCACGGATGCCGCAACACGTGCGGCATCGATCATCGCAATCATCGAACCGCCTGCATCCGGGCCGACAGCCGCCAGCAGCCGGTGGTAACCCTCGCGGCTGAAAGGATGCCGCCGCGAGAGATCTTCGATCAGTCGATATGGATCATCCATGGCATCTGAACCCCCGCGGAACTGCGGCACGCAGGCAAGCTGCAACCGTGCGACCCAGGGAACCGGATCCCACCAGAAACGCTCGGCCGCACCGATACAGACACGCCGCGCGACCTCGGCCAGCGCACCCGACGCCGGCTGCTGTTCTCGATACGCCCGAACGGCCCGATACACGGCGACACGCGCATGCAATGCCCAGGCATCACACTCATCCGGCCGCTCAGCCAGCCAACGCTCAGCCGCGCGGCTCACAGCGGCCGGCGGCGCCATCAGCATCAGCCGATGACAACGTAGATCGGAGCCGATATCGCCACCAGCGGCCAGCAGATCACCAGCGGCGATAAACCGCCCGGCGGCCAGATCTTGCAACGCCGAGGCCAGCTCGGTATCCGGGCCAGTCGCCGACCAGATCAGTTCTCTGGGCAGCGACCGGCCGCTACGCGCGCGGCTCACGGAGCTCCCTCCAAGCACGGGAGCAGAACGTCGCCGCGGGCAACGGCCTGAAGGGCGTCCGGGGATACCGTCGACGGTGCGCTCGACACGCCTGAATGGCTGCATCCTCTCCTGAAGCGCCGTCGTGCCAGTGGTCCAGGGCCGACCGGCAGACCAACTGCTGGCAGCTCTGGTGTCTGCGGCGGTCTGAGCCAGGATCAGCATGCGGTGACAGCGAAGGTCCCACCTCATGTCCGTGCCGGCCAGCAGCTCGCGGGCGGTCACATGCCGGCTCGGCGGCGATGTCCTGACACGCCACAGCCAGCGCACGATCCGGCCCGGCCGTATCCCAAATCAGACGACCGGATCGCGTCTTCGCTGCAGAGGGAGTCATAGCTCACTCATCGCAGCCACCGCGAGCACGAACGGCTGACACGGCCACCGATGCCCACAGCGGCACATCCCGAGGGAAAGCGCAGGACTGTGGACGCTCAACACTCGCGCAGGAAGATCGTACAAAGGACCGGACAGCCCCTCGACTGTGTCGCGACGTTGGGTCAGCGGGGCCACCGCCGCGGGAGTCATAGCCGGGCCTGCCTGTCACCGAAGTCCAGCGGACCGGGATCTCCACCGTCGCGGAACCCCTCCGGCGCCGGGTCGTCCACCGGCAAGCCCAACGCGCGGGCCGCAGCCCGAACCGCGCTACGTTCGCACTGACAACTGCGATCCCCGAGAAGTTCTACCGCCCGATCGATGTCGGTCATGAAGCGTCGGAAGGTGCGACCTTGAGGATCGTCGGGGTCTGGCCCGATCGGCTCGTACAGGCTGATCGGGGCGAGGAACCGCGCCTTGGCATGAGCGCCAGGACGTCTCGGATGCCCCGTTACGATCTGGTAGCCAAGAAGCACTGCAGCCTTCGGGTCGATTTCGACCTGCGACTCCTCCGCGGCTTCCCGCGCTAGCGTCACGGCGAGGTCGTCACCGTCGGCCTCCTCGATTCGGCCACCGGGCAGACTAAACCTACGGTCAGCCTCCTCGTCGGCCTCGCACCGCACAAGTACGCGTCCGTCGAAGCGGTCCACGAGCCACCCGGCGGCCCCGGCTACCGGGATCGAAGGTGGCAGAGAGTCGGACCATGTGACCGAACCGCCCGAAGCCAGCCTGTAGTTCCGAACCAGCGACGGTCGACGTTCCTCCCCAAGCACTGACACAGTGATCGCGACCATCGGGGTACTGCTACCGGCGATGCCCGGGTACATCTCGTCCAGGAGCGCCATCAGATCTTCGCGATCAGCACCGGGAACCACGCACTCGGGATCGACACTCTCAATGAGCGACGACGGCGTCGGCGCCTTGGCAACCGCAATGGCCCGCGCCAGCAGACTCCGCCCATCCTCCGACTCGAAACGAAGGGCATGAGCCGGACGAACCCTCGACCGCTTGAAGTCCAGCCGTCGGACCTCCACGGTCTTAGTGCCGGCCAGCATGGCGTCGAAGAACTCCGACCTCAGTCGCATCGTCACCGGCGCCTCAGCGAACGACACCGGCTTTCCGAGGCTCAGTGCATAAACGATCTCGTCGTAGCCAAACTCGACAAGGTAGCCGTCGGGATTGACTACGACTATCTCGTCCGCCAGGTCGATCTTGGCGGGATGCAGGCCGTCCAGCACGGCGCGTTCCTTCTGGCCAATCGCGGCACGCGCCAGGTGCGCGAGCGCGAACGGCGCCAGCACGATCTTCCCAGCCAGGGAGAGGTCCATCTCGGCTTGCTGTATCGCCTCGGCAGAGCGAGAGCCGCATAGCGCCACGATCTCCGTGTGGAAAGCGCTCCAACGGACGCCGTCCGTCTCAGCCATCACCCTGCACCTCGCCGTCGCGCCCGCGGAAGTCCACGACCAAAACACCGGGGCTGTCCCAGGCTGGCCGCCAACATGCTGCCCAGCCCCAACTGCCTCGCAAGCGGACATTCGTGCGATCTGCTGGCACGTCGAATGCGCATCCAGTTCACGCGCTGCCGTTGTAGTGTTCCGAGCCGCGATACGGGCTGCACCCACGCTGATTGCCACGAACGTCCCCTCCCTTCCCATGGCCACTCCTCGATTTCGAATCCGCGCACGCTGCGGTACGTGGAGATGGTGCTTCGCGCCGGTTGCATTGGCTATCGAACCCGCCTTCTTCCCTCGGAAGGAAGACCTCGGAATCGGACAGTCGTCCTGTCCGCATTGCAGTTCTTTCGACCCGGACCGCTTGCGGTCACTCTGGAAGACAGACCGATCGCAATGAATTCCCTGGATTGGAGGTGCGCAATGACGGCGGTATTGGACTCTTGAGGACAGGGTGCTACGACGTAGCTCGCTGGCATCCCGAGCAGACCAGGGCGGCGCCTTCCTCTGCCTCAGCTCCCACGGCTTGCCATCGCTGAATCAGCTCTCCGTCAGCGCCGAGCGCCCTATCGAGAGCCTCCGCCAAGTGAGCAGAAGGCCGACGCTCCGCCTTCTCGACCCTGCCGAGGAGATCGCCGCTGTAGTTGATCTTTCCGCCGAGGCCGGCCAACGAAAGCCCTTGCGCAAGCCGTATTCTTCGCAGTTCAAACCCAAAGCGGTGACGAGGCGAGAGTTCCGGAGTCAAGGGTCGAAGCCGCTGCGCCATCGCCATCCCCATCAGTTTCGGTGCTCACGGACCGCCCACGAGCCGGTGATGAAAGGATCACGCTTGGTGAAGCCGTGATGTTTCACAGCTGTGCCACATCGACGCGATGTTGGTAAAGAAACGGTCAAGCGATGCCGTCTCCGCTCAAGGCGAAACGCCGAGCCACAGCGCGAAGCCACGAGCGGCATCAGACGGTCGCCGAGATCGCCTGGTCACGGCAGTGACTACTTCTCTGGCGCCAGGGTGGGACCGGGTGTGTTGAGGAGCGCGAACTCGCGCGAGTTGCAGGCAGGACAGAGCTTGGTCGAACTCATTGCGCCAGACGTGGGCTCGAGCGAGGTCGATGTAGTGATGACTTGCCTTTTCCGCTGGAAGGTCGTCGGGCGGCGACCAGCTGCGGCTACGCCGCAGTGCTTCATCTGGGTCCGAAAGCTCAACCGCTACGGCGACCTCATGAACCTTCATCGTCGCCGGCCCGAAGCTAGTCTGGAAGTACTTCACATCCTTTCCGATCAAGGTTGCCATGCCATCGGCGATCTCCAGATGTGTCCAAGCTGCCGAAGCTTTACCTCCAAAGGCCGCGAGCACCGCCGCTCGTGCGTGCAAGGAGCCGTAGACCGCTGCGGCCTTCCTGTCCGTGATGGTTTGCCGCGAGATCCGCTCTCCAGCGGTCGCGAGCAAGCGAAGTCCAGTCTCAACCGAACCCGCGATGAAGAAGGACTCTGCTCGAACGTAGGCTGCAGTAGCTTCCATCCGTTCGTCGCCGGAGTGTTCGGCTGCCCATCGGATCCGGTCAATCGCGACCGTGGAAAGGTCGTGGTGGCCGAACTTGTGCGCGACAGCATCCGCACTGCGGTAACCGAGTGCCAGAAGGCCGAAGGCACGTTCCCGTTCGGTGCCCGAGTACGTGTGTACTGCGACGGTCAGTTCCTCCAGCAGGGATGGAAGCATCAGCCCCAGCGCTGCGTAGCCGGACTGCAATCGCAGCTTGCCTGCCTTGTCGACCTCGCCAGCCAGAACCTCCAAGGGCTGGAGGGAACGCCCAAGGTCAGGAGGACAGTCGTAGTCAGCCATGATTCTGCGAAGCTCAGGTAGGCAGGCCGATATTCGGTCCGTAGCACTTGGTGAATCAGTAGCGATGCCAAGGACCACAGCTGGGTCGACTTTCAACGCCTCCGAGACGGCCACGGCCAAATCCCAGGTACCCCGACGCTGTCCCGTCTCCACCTTGCTCAGCAGTGATTTCGAAACGCCAGCAGCAGCGGCAAGCTCGCGCTGCGTCAGGTCATTCAGCCGGCGCAGGATGCGCAACCGATCACCAAGATCATCGAGCGACACCACGTCAGGCTCCCCTGTCCGCCGAGGGTCAGCGGCCATCGTATCCTGCACTAGACGTGTTCTACTGTGCACCTTCTGCGACATGGTCCACTGGAGGTATGTATGCCGATCAGGTCTGTCGTCTTCGACGTGGGCGAGACCCTCATGGACGACTCGACGTTCTGGAGCTCCTGGGCAGAGTGGATCGGCGTTCCTCATCACACCCTCGCCGCGCTCGTCGGCGCGGTGACTGCGCTAGGCCATGACAACGCGTATGCCTTGACACTCATCCGGCCCGATTTCGACCTGAAGGCCGAGCGGGCCGCGCGCGAGGCTGCCGGCCATGGCGAATCCATCTCCGAGCAGGATCTCTACCCCGACGTACGGCCGTCGTTAGCCTCCCTCCGCAAGGCAGGCTTCTGGGTCGGCGTCGCGGGCAACCAGACGGTCCGGGCCGCTGAACTGTTGCGGGCACTTGACCTCCCCGTCGATGCCATCGCCACCTCAGGAGAGTGGGATGTTGCAAAACCCGCCCTTGAGTTCTTCACGCGACTCATCGACTGGGCCCCTGGCCAGCCCGACGAGATCGTGTACGTAGGCGACCACCCCGCCAACGACATCATTCCCGCGAAGGCCGCTGGCCTGCGCACGGCCCACCTTCGCCGCGGACCCTGGGGCTACCTTTGGGCGGAAGACCCAATGGTCACGAACCACGCCGACTGGCGAATCGACTCCCTTAGCCAACTGAGCGAAGTCCTGTCACCTTTAGAACCCGCCTAGGACCGCCGAATCCATAGGCTGCGAACAGCTCAGCAAGTCCGTTCGGCCTGCCACTCAGCCAGCCGTTGTCGCGAGGTACATACCGAGTGCAGTCAGGCTCGGGCCATCGGGGACCTGGCCCTTGGCGAGAAGTGCTCGAGCCTCGGCTGGGGTAAACCAGGCAACGCGGTCAGCCTCATCAACCTCGGGCTCACCGATCTTCGTGACCTCTGTAGCGTGGAAGACGGTGTAGGTCATGGTGCTAATACCACTGAGGGGATGGTAGACAGTGAGCTTCGTAAGGTGCTCAGCGTCATAGCCAGTCTCCTCCAGGACCTCGCGCCGCGCTGCCTCAGCCAGGTCTTCGTCCGGCTCAGCCCAGCCGGCGGGGATCTCCCAGCCCGAAGCGTCGGTGATGTGACGATGCCGCCACAACAGAAGGATGCGATCGTCGGTATCCGTAACTACAGCACCGACGGACGCCTTGGGGAACTCGATGACGTGATGGTCGATCCGCAGTCCGGACGGCAGCGTAACGTCGTCAAGTCGGAGCCGCACCCACGCGCTGTCGTAGATCTCGCGAGTGCCGTGGACCTTCCAGCGCATAGCTATGCCTTTCCGACGGGTAGCGTCGACGCCGTGAGCAGTCCTTCGAGTCCCATGACTGCGGCCGTCTGTGACCATCGTGCCAGCTGGCGGCACAGGATCGTGAGACGTGCGCGGATCGGAGCGACCATCTGTTTCTCTGACAGCTCGACAGCAGCAGTGATCCGTGCAACGGCAGATTCGGGGTCGCCGATGTGGATCTGGCATTCAGCTTGGTCGAGCATGAGAAGAGCGATGCCCTTCACGTCCTCGCGATCGCGCCTCGAAATCGCAGCGTCGATTGTTCGCACCGCGTCAGCAGGCCGGCCAAGGAGCAGTTGGGTAGTCCCGGCCATTCCTTCCAGCCGTGCCTCGTCGAAGAATGCCAGCGCGGTAGGCTCCTCCGCCGCTTCGAGTTCGGCATACGCGCGTTCCAAGGCAGACAGTGCGACGTGCTCCTCCCCAGCGCCTGCATAGGCACGGGCCCGCAGGGCGTTTAGCCACGCTTGCTGCCTGCGGGACTGGACTGGCAACGCTGCCGCCTCTTCCGACATTCGGACGGATCGATCAAAGTCCGCGTCAATTAACGAGTCGATGACCCCCATCCCCAACGACCACGCGAGAAGCCCGGGATCCTCCAAGTCCCGTCCTGCCTCGTGGCTAAGCTCCAGGTAACGCCGCCCGTTGGGACGATCGTCAAGGTCCATTAGAAGGTGGGCCGCCGTCCCCGCGAGAATTGCGACTCCGCCCAGCAATGCTCGGTGTGCTCGAAGGCTCGAAGGTCCACGCAGGAGCTTCGTGGCTGCCTGGAGGTCGCGCTGGGTCTCGAACCACAAGCTTGTCGGAGCGTGGTTCGGGTACTCGGCGATACGCATCGTCGCTCGCTCGAGGATCTCTGCGGCCTCGCCGACGTCCAACCTGACCAGCGAACCGAGTTCAGTCACAGGGTCCAGCGGGTTGGCGCGCCGTGACGCGGCGGAACGGACAGGTGATCGCTGCAGAACCGCCTGGACAAGCACACCATCGGTTTCGAGCACGCCGTCCAGTTCGACGGCAAGCTCGGCTGACAGGCGCCGTTCCGCCCGCTCGATCCGTCCTATCAGTTCTGCGCTGACGTGCACACGAGCCGCGATTTGTTTGTGGGAGAGGCCGTGCTGCGTGCGGAAGCGGCGTAGCTCTGCGCCGATGAAGTGTTCTAGCGAGACGTGGGGTGAGAGCTGCCGAGGCTGCTTTCCCATTTTGGCGCCGCCCCTCAAGCCGTCTGGTCCGCAAGACCCGAATGGTCCCTGACGGATCCAGAATGTCAGAGTCCTGCTTTTCGGGGGCGAGTAGAGGCCCGTGCGGCATGCGGACACCTCAAGTGTCCGCGTGCCGGGGTTAGCCAACATGGACCGCCAGGCAGCGCTATTGGTCGCGCAGCCGGGCGCCGAGTTCCTTTCCGAGGGCATCGAGGACGGCCGATCGAGACGAAGAGATGATCTGCGCAGTGAGCGTTTCATCCTGTGGGCGGAGCCTGGCGCGCAGAGTCAGGGAGCGGTGGCCTTCGGGGACCCACGAGCCGCGGAACTCGTCAACGTATTCGACGTCGTGAACGTACCGAGAGGCGCCGCGTACGACCGTGAAGACCTGCGTCCACAGAACGTCATCGGCGAGCAGGACCGAGAGGTCGAACTCGGAATCGGGCAGCTCGGAGAGCTTCTCATAGCGGTTGTCGCGTGAAGCGTGTGCCGACAGCAACGCTAGGTTCAACTCAAAACAACCGACCTGCTGCTCAGCCGCGATTCCAGCCAAACGGCGCGTGCGCTTGGACACAAGTGCCAGCGCGCCGACGGCGCCCCCATGAGCCGTGATTGTCAGGCTGGTGGCGCGATCGGCCCACGCGGCATCCGCACTGGGGGCGAAGTCGAGGTCGACCAAGTGTGCGTAGCGGCGCAAGGATTCCACGATGCCTTTTAGCTGTCGGAAAACCACGACGCCGTCGGCGCCGACCAAGACGCCGGCGGCTCGCTTGCCCTGTGGAGGCATGTCCTCGAAGTTTCCGAGATAGGGAGTGGGTTTCCCACCGGGGAAGACCGTGCCGACCTCGAAGATGCTGAAGGAGCTGCTGTATCGCAGGTTGGAGACAAGGGCGTCAAGGAGGTTCGGGACGAGCGACGGGCGCAGTGTGTCGTGGTCGGGCGCTGGAGCGCCGTCGAACTGGACAAGCCCGGCCTTGTCCCAACCCGTCGCAGCGAGCATGCCGTCACCGCTCCATGGGTACGTGACGACTTCCTGCATGCCGCAGCGGACGGCGAGTTGCTCGCGCACTCGCCTGTCGATGCCACGCTGGTGGAGGCTGCGACTGGTGTTGAGCGAGACAGTCAGCGGCGCGACCGGGAGGTTGTCGTAGCCGTGGATGCGCGCAACCTCTTCCACAATGTCGTGCGGCAGTGAGATGTCGCCTGTGGAGCGCCAAGTGGGCGCGATAACACGGAGACGACCGCTATCCGAGGTGACGGCGAAACCGAGCCGGGAAAGACTGTTGCGGACTTCGTCATCTGGCAGGCGCGTGCCGATGCGGGCCGCGAGGAAGCCTTCGGTGACATCTACGATGGCCGCAGCGGTGGCTTCGAGTTCCACGTCCTGCGCTCCGAGCAGTTGCGTGGTCGGCGCGATAGTGGTGATCAGTGCGAGGAACAGGGCAAGCGCCTGATCGACGCGCTTGGTGTCGAGGCCCTTCTCAAAGCGGGCCGAGGCTTCGCTACGGATGCCAAGTTGCTGGGAGGCCCGGCGGATCGGCTGGGGGCGGAATGTCGCAGCCTCGATGAGGAAGCGGCGGCTTGCCGGAGTCACGGCTGAGTTGGCGCCTCCCATGATGCCGGCGACGCCGACCGGGCCGGTCTGATCGGCGATCACCGGCGTCGAAGCGATGAGCTCCGCCGGGCCGGACAGCAGTTTCGTTTGAGAAGTCGCACCGTTGGCCCGAGCCGAAAGCGGAAGTGTGATGGCGTCCGAGTCGTAGACGTGGTTCGGCTGACCGGTTGTGAACATGACGTAGTTGCTGATGTCGACCAGGAGCCCGACGGAGGCTTCGCCGATGCGTTCCAGCCGCTCGCGCATCCAGTTCGGCGCGTCTGCCGGCATGGCAGGAACGGCGAGGTTCACTGCGGCCATCCGCTGGCACAGCGCCGGGTCGACATCGGCCACGAGCCCGTCGACCGGGTTGGGAAGTGGAGCGCTAGGCAGCGCTCGGAGAGGGACGTCGTAGATCGTCGCGAGCTCGCGGGCGATGCCGTAGTGACCCCAAAGGTCTGGGCGGTTGGTCAGCGACTTGTTGTCGATCTCGAGGATGTGGTCAGTGAGATCACCTGCGGGTGTTGCGACGACGTCCTCGACTTCGACCGTCTTCAGCGTCAGATCGTGGGCGATCTGCTCGGCAGACAGTCCGGCAGGGAGATCGACGTAATCGGAGATCCACTCAAGAGAGATCTTCATCGTGGTGTCCCTGTCTATACGAACTGGCTCAGAAAGCGGAGATCGGCGCTGTGCATATGCCGGACGTCGTCGATGCCGTAGCGCATCATGACCAGCCGGTCCAGGCCGACGTTGACGTAAAAGCCGGTCCACTTTTCGGGGTCCAAGCCGCCGGCACGGAGCACGTTGGGGTGAGGGCTCCCGCCGGGCATGACCTCCAGCCAGCCGACGCCACGGCAGGTACGACAGCCGTCGCCGCCGCAGACCTGGCATTGCATGTCGATCTCGAAGCCTGGTTCGACGAATGGGAAGAAGCCGGTGCGCATGCGAGTCTTGACGGGATGTCCGAAGACTGTGTCCAGGATCGTGTCGACGAGAAACTTCCCGGCGGTCAGCGGTACGTCCTTGTCCACAAGCAGTACCTCGTACTGGAAGAACGCGCGTTCGTGGCGAGCGTCCGTGCTCTCGTTGCGGTAGACCCGGCCCGGGTAGACGAACCGGAACGGCGGGGTGTGTGTGCGCATGTACCGGACGCTCGCGCCCGTCAGGTGGGGTCGCAGGCACAGCCGCTCGGTGCCGTGCTTGCCTTCGGAACTGGCGAGCCAGTAGGTATCCATGCTTTCGCGGGCCGGGTGGTCGGCGGGGAAGTTCATCGCGTCGAACTCCAGCGCCTCCGAGCTGATCTCGGGGCCTTCGTAGATCTCGAAGTTCAGTTCGGCGAACGCGTCGTTGAGGTCGTACATCAGCTGAATCGTGGGGTGCAGACTCCCGTTGGACGGCGGCAGGCCCGGGAGGGTGACGTCCAGTGGCACATCCAGCGCCGGTTCTGAGTCGAGCAGTTCCTCCTCGCGCACCATCAACAGGTCGCTGACCTGGCGCTGGGCGTGGTTCAGCGCCTCGCCTACGGTGCGCCGGGCGTCGGGGTCCAGGCCGCCGATCGCCCGACGGAGCAGCATGAGTGATCCGGTCTTCCCTACGGCACCTCGACGGGCGGCATCCAGGTCGGCCAAGGAGGCGGCGCCGTGGATGCCGGATTCGGCTTCGGTGACGGCGACGGCGATTTGGGACAAGAGATCGGCCCCGGTTGGGGAGGCAGCCATGAGTGTCCGTTCTGCAGAAGGAGGTGGGTGAAGTGGCGAGACAGCAGAACGCCCCCGGACGGAGCCGGGGGCGTCGACTTCACCGCGCTCTTAGCGCTGGAGAGACTTCAGAGCGACACGAGTTGCCCGCCGGCCATCCGGGGGCTGGTAAATCGGAGCTCGCGCGACTGCATACGCAGATCGTGCCATCTGGTTGCGCAGCGTGCAAGCCAGACGCGCCGGGCCTGGTCAGGTAGCGGATCAGCCCCCGAGCGCCGGTATGCGAAGTAGCGCAGTTGCGGAAGCCGTGCCGCTCGTAGAAGCGCTGGGCGCGCAGGTTGTCTCCATGGACTTCGAGGTCCACGACGACACCGGCCAGTTCGGCAAGCGCCACGGTTATCAAGCGGCAAGCGACGCCGCTACCCCAGTAGCTGGGATCGACGTAACAAGACCAGATGCGGTGCGCAGAGGAGCGTCCGCCAGGCCCGCGGCCCCAGGTCAGATGGCCAACGATTGCATCCCCGACCTCGGCGACGAGGGTCGTGGGCCCATCGATTCCGGCAAGTCGGATCCGGCGTTGCTGGATCCAGTCCTTCTCGTCGACGCACATGACTCGAGCCCCGTCCGATTCGACGCTCGCCAGCCATGCGGCGATGTGCGCCGCGGCGATCCCCGGCTCGTCGCCGGCACGTTCCGAACGGATCGTCACATGATCCATGCCTTCGCCTCCCGCCAGGCAAGTTCACCACGCGCCCCCTTTCCCCACCTGTGGTCTCGATGCGGACAGTTCTGTTGTCCGCATCCAACCACTTCGCAGCGTGGCAGCGATGTGGCGCTATGGAGTCGAGGCAATCCGAGCCGAGGAGGTAGGTAGTGGCCACCATAGACATCGCCCTGGAGAAGTTCGACACCTCGAAGGACAAGGTCCGGAGGGAGATCCGGGAGGGGTTCTTCCACCCCGACGGGTCCCTGCGTGTCAGCGAGAGCGAACTGCGCGCCTGGATCGGCGACCGTGCCGTCGACGAGCTCAAGCTCGTTCTGCAGCTGTCGGCCGTGGTTGCCAAGGCCGGGCACCTTCTGCCCGCCCGCATCCTCGCGCAGGTCACCAACCAGATCGCCGACGAGGCCCGGCACTTCGTCATCCTGCGCGGCCTGGTGCCGGTCGAGCTCCAGTCGCAGATCGACCAGAAGGTCAGCGAGCTGCCGGCCACGCTGGCCGAGGAACGCGGCTGGCAGCAGCTGCTGGCCGCTGTCGAGGCCGGGAACCCGTTCGGGGCGCTGCTGGACGTGAACATCGTCCACGAGGGGTACTCGGCCGCGGCGATCGAGGAGCTGGCCGGCGTCCCATTCGACGACATACGCCAGGCCTACGCGAAGATCGGCGCCGACGAGGAGCGACACCACGAGACCGGCCGCGAACTGCTGGTCTGGCTCGCCGGCGCGGACGAGCACGCCGGAATGGCGGCGGCGACGCTGGAACAGACACAGGACCGGGCTGGAGATGGCACTGCGATGAGCTGGAGCTGGCCCGCCGCGAAGCGGGCGTAGCAGAGCACCGACCGCGCCGAGGCATGCCGTGTTGACCGACGCCCAGCGGCGCTCCTTCTGGTCAAGCGGCTACCTGCCCTTAGGGCAGGTAGCCGCACCGCACCAGGCCAGAGCGCTCAGACGCGAGTTCGAGAACCTGACGAACCCCGCCCGCCCTGCTGTCCCCGAGGATCACTTGATGCGTTCCCCGGACGGCGGCCACATCCGGGTCGGGCTCCATCTCTGCCACCTGAGCAGCCTGTTTCGCGCCCTTGCGATTGGCCCCGTCGTCATGGACATGATCGGGAGGCTGTTCGGCGAGGAGCCAGTCGCTCTCACCAGCCTGGTGTTTAACAAGCCGCCGAGGATCGGCGAGGAGCTGCTGGCCCACCAGGACCTGGCGTACTACCCGTACCTCGGCGCCGACGACCTGATCACCTGCTGGATCGCCTTGGACGACGTCGACCTCGCCAACGGCGCCGTGCAGTATCTGCCGGGCACTCACCGCACTGCAATCAAGCACGAGACGACTGGACGGCAGCAAGCCCTCGCGATCAACCCTGCGTCGATCGATGAAGCTAACGCGGTGTCAGTGCCGCTCACCGTTGGGGAGGCGGTCGCGCACCATGGGCTGACAGTGCATCGCAGCGCCCCGAACACCAGCTCGCGGCCTCGGCTGGGTGCGGCGATCCTCTATATCCGAGCCAGCACGACGGTGAGCGCGGCGGACTTCCCGTATCCGGCACTCACACGCGAGGCGGAGGACCGAGCGTGAGCGCAGTGCTCGAACTACTGGACAGCACGGCGCTGATCCCTTTTTGGGCCAGAGCACATGACGCAGCACTTGAAGAGCCCATCCTCGGCGACACGACGGCTTTGGACATGGCCGCCATGGTCCGGCAGCGTTTCGCCGAGCCGCCGGTGCCCACGATCACCCGAGTCGGCTGCTGCCTGCGGAATTTGGCCATGGACTGGTGGCTGTGCCAGCTCGTCGAGCGGCAGCAAGTCGAGACGACCGTCGTCATCGGGGCCGGACTCGATACCCGCCGCCAACGGCTTCCCGAACTCAACAGCAGGTTTGTCGAGGTCGACAGCGCGGCGATCATCGAGCTGCGGGACCGGTGGATCCCGGCGGCTGGTGCCACGCGGCTCGCTGGCGACGGTCTCCACGTCGACACATGGCTGCGCACGACCAACGCAGCCGAACCGGCCAGCGTCGCGATCGTCCTTGAAGGAGTGCTCGCCTACCAGCAGCCCGAACGGGTCGCACGATTCCTCGGCGACATCCGCGAGCACCTGCCCGGCGCGTATCTGCTCTTCGACAGCCCCTCCCCCATCTCCGCACGCAGCGCCAACCGGCCGCAGCCCGGCCGGGAGGCACGCCCCGCGTACAACTGGGCGCCCTGGAGCACGAGCCGCCTGGGCGACCGCAAGGACCGGCTAATGATCATCGAGGAGAAGGGATTCATGGACTTTCCGCGCGCAATGACAAGCTGCTTCAGCAGGCGCGACCGCATCATCCACACGCTGCCCTTGCTCCGGCGCTCCTACCGTATGACTCTGGCCCGAGTCCCGGGCGGTGCCGGAGCATGACCATTCGGGCCGCGATCGCCGAAGCAGAGCGGTTACTCGGGCTTGGCCACGCCGGCAGCGCCATCGAGGTCTTGACTACTGCCCGCGCGATAGCCGCGCCGAACGTAGACCGTTACGCCCTCGGGGAGGCGCTACTGCGTGCCTCGAACTGTCAGGCCGGCTGGGACTTGTACGATCTGCACCCCTCCAGGACCGTGGACCGGCTTCCCATCGGCCAGCGGTGGGACGGCAAGCCTTGTGCCAAGTTGGTGCTCATCGCCGAGCAGGGGTTTGGCGACGCGATCCAGTTCCTGCGCTTCGTCCCGTACGCCGCCGCGCACGTGGACCAGGTCGTTCTGGCAGTCCACGACGAATTGCTCTCGGCGATCCGGACATCACCGCTACTCACCGGGATCGAGATCATCGCAAAGTCGCATGCACGAACAGTCACCTGGCCGCCGAATGCCCGGTGGGAGAGGTTGATGTCGTTGCCAAAGCACATGGACAAGCTGGCGGTCGCGATGCCGATCGCCGGCTACCTCAACGGTTCGACATCGCCACTCTCAGTCTCCTCCGCACCACAGGGGATGTGGAATGTGGGAGTCGCATGGCGAAGTACCCCACGTCATGGGTTCTCGAACCGCTCCATCCCGCGCAAGGTCGCCACACAGCTCGCCGCGACTGGCCGTCTGCGCCCCATCGTCCTGCATCGGGACCAAGACCTAGGCAGCCTGCCGTGGGGCGCCGTCAGCGTCGGCATCCGTGACTTCGCGGACACCGCCGCGGTCATCGCTCAGTGCCGCTACGTCGTGACCTCGGACACCGTCACGGCGCACCTAGCGCCTGCGCTCGGAGTCCCGACAATCATCTGCCTGCGGCATCTGCCCGACTGGCGCTGGGGTGCGCCTGCATCCCCGACGAACTGGTACGACAGCGCTCGCCTCATGTTCCAGAAGGGAGATGAACAGTGGCCACCAGTCTTGGAGGAAGCGGTCCGCGCCGTGCTGACCGCGATGGAGAAACAGTGACTGACCCAGACAGGCCTCTGGAGTTGGCCCTGCGCCTCGCCGACGCTGCCGGCTGTGCAGCCGAGCAAGTCCACGCTTTGCACGCGCTGCATGCCCGCCAGTGGACGTTGGAGGACCTGACGCGGGGAGAAGACAAGTCGATCGGCCAGATCGCGTCGGCCAAGCGTGAAATCGACGCCAGCAACAGCCGCCGGCATCGGCTCATCGATCAGATCGATGGGCACGGTCTGAACGCGGCGTCGGCTCACCGCTTGTACTCCGAGACCGTCGGTGAGCTGATCGACCGTCTTCTCATCCTGGAACTGAAGCAACACGCCCTGCGTAGACGCGAGGACACGGCGGCAGTTGATGAGTCGGCGGAGCTCAATCGACACCTGGCTGAACTAGTCAACGAACTCGTCGCGGATCTCGCCGCAGGCCGAGCGAAGCTGCCGCCCAGGTTCGGGGTGAAGGTATACCAACAGCAACGCGACGTCGGCGCCGCAGCATGACTCTCACACCGGAGACCGGACTACGTCCCGCCATGGACTCCTTTCATGAGCACGGATTTGTCGTCCTGCGGAACATCATCGACAGCGTTCACGTCAGCAACGTGCGTAGTCGGCTCGAAGCGCTCCTCGGCCCCGTTTCTGCCCCCCAACCAGCGCAAGAAATTCTTCCGCGCATCGTCGAACTCGACCCGGGTTTCATTGACCTGGCGGTGAGCAGCGAGTTGTTGACCATGGCGTCGGGCCTTCTCAGGACGTCTCCGCTACTCGCCTGCTCGTACGGACATCGCAAGGCGCCCCAGACGCCAGCGCACACGGGCCCACACTCAGATGTCGCCCATCTGCAGGGGATTCCGCATCACGCCTCTCTGGTGATGATCAAGGCTGTGGTTGCCCTGACGACGGTCGGTCCGGACAGCGGCCCTACCGAAGTACTCCCGGGTTCGCATCGGGGAGATGGCGCTGAGGAGCCGATCCGGGTGACGCTGGACGCTGGCGACGTACTGCTGTTCCACGCCAACCTCCAACACACTGCCACCGCCAACGCATCCTCCGAGAGCCGGTTGGGCCTGTGGTTCGTCTTCGCGCAGCCTTGGATGCGGATCTTCCCGGGCTACGAGTTCGGTGCCGACTTCCTCGCCGCCCAACGTCCACGGATCGCCGCCGATCCGCAGCTTCGTCACCTGTTCGGACTCGCGGATCCCTACGCGACCTGAAGCATGCACAACCCCTCGGAGGCAATCCATGCCGTTTGGCAGCGAAGTCACCACCATCGCGTTCCACCTGCCACAGTTCCATCCGACTCCGGAGAACGATCGGTGGTGGGAACCCGGCTTCACCGAATGGACGCTGACCTCACGAGCAAAGCGGCTGTTCCGCGGCCACGCGCAACCGCGACATCCAGGAAGGCTCGGCTTCTACGACCTCCGCCTCGCCGAGGCCCGTGACGCACAAGGTCGACTCGCAGCTCAGTACGGCGTCGACGTGTTCTGCTATTGGCACTACTGGTTCGGCGACGGTGTCCGGTTCCTCGCCGAGGTGGTGGACGCCGTTGTCGAAACCGGCCACCCATCGAACGGATTCTGCCTCGGCTGGGCGAACGAGGATCTGACGGCAACGTGGCGGGGCCTGCCCGGTTCTGTTTTGCAGAAACAGACGTACCCGAGCGCCGACGACGACCTGAAGCACTTCGATGCAGTCGAGGCTGCGTTCCACAACCCGCGCTACCTTCGCGTCGACGGTAAGCCGCTGTTCTACATTTACCGCCCCGTCGACCATCCGGACCTTGCTGGCTTCATCGAACGGTGGCGCGAGCGGGCAAAATCCTCGGGCCTCGCTGGCATCTACTTTGTCGCAGAAGCAACCGAGGGCAACCTGACGCAGCTGAGCTGCGATATCGACTCTGTTGTCGTGGTCGACTGGACACGAGCGTTCCGGTCCGGCGACCGTATCCGCCGGCCACGACGAGGCCCGCTGCGCGAGTCGTACGCACGGGCCGCAACGCGCTTCCCCGGCCTGGTCGGCCCGGTGAGCAAAACCACGTTCCCCTGCGTCCTCACTGGATGGGACAACACTCCACGCCACGGCCGGGCCGGCGTCGTGCTGACCGGCCGCACTCCTACGTTGTTCGCAGATCAAGTGCGGTCAGCACTCAAGCTCGTCTCCGAACCACCGCTGCTATTCATCAAGTCATGGAACGAGTGGTCGGAAGGGAACTACCTGGAGCCAGACGATGAGAATGACACGCAGTACCTGGAAATGCTCGCATCGGCCTTTCTGGAACCATGAGCCCAATGGTCTCCTGCTGATTGCACCGGTTTGAAGTGGCTCTGGCCCACATTCCGCGAAGAGGCAGGCGCAGTCGAGCGGCCTTTTCTCTCGAGCAGGGCTCCAGCCTCGCGCCGGCTCGCCTTGATGACGGTACCTTTATGGAAAGTGGACCAGAACCGCGTAAGACCGCTACAAACGACGGATACGAGGACCGCAGGTATGGACTTCATCTCCGCCGAGCGATTTCCTCCTTCGTGAGCCATTCGGCGGTCAGGTCCCGGCACACCACGCGTACTGAGCTGTCCCAGAATGCGATCTCGTGCGAGCAGCCATATGGATCCGGCAGGATTTCGTCCAGGGCGAGGCTCTCGAAGCGGGCGCCGTGTTCTGTGCTCGGCGGGGCGACGTCGAGTGCCAGGTTGCTGACGTCCGAGTATCGGAGCACCAGCCATTCGTCGTGCTTCAGCCCGCTGGAGGCCAGGATGATCTGGACGTCCACCGCCTCGTACTCGATCTTGTGTGTGATCGGGCCGAGGGTTAGGTCCTTGACGCAGCGGCGGCTGTAGAAGTCGTAGTGGGCTGGGTCGGTGGCGAAGACGCGTGCCCCTGGCGGTAGTTCCTCGGCCAGCTGCGGGAGCGCGGCAAGGTAGGCATCGGCGGACAGGACGCCGCCTTCGACGCTGACGTATTTCATCCGGGGTAGGTCCCGGGTGCGATTCGCGGTCGTCGCCAGTTGTCGCCGGTGACGTCGTCGACGCCCTTGGGGCCGATGCGCCCCTGGGTTCGCATGGTATCGATGGCGATGCCTTTCAGGTGATTCTCGATGTTCTGTGGCACGGTGATGTCGTCGCCCAGGCTGTGCTTGGCGAACCAGCCGTCGCTGCCGAAGGCGCCAAGTTCGGTCCCGCCGCCCTTCTTACCCTTCCATACGTGGATCTCGAAGTCCTGCTCGCCGGCGGTCTCGAAGCGGTCCAGGTGGAAGGTCCAGCCGTCTGGGTGGTAGAACGTCTTCCGCTTTTGCGCGCCCATCAGGCCGAGCGGGTCGGCGAGGATCAGCGGGTTCCGGACGTATGTGTAGGGGTTCGGTGCCGGTGCCAGGCCCAGTGGATCGGGTGAGGCGAAAGTGCCAGTCCCGCTGTCGTAGTAGCGGAAGTGGCTGTACTCCATCCCGGTTTCCGGGTCGTGGTACTGGCCGGGGAACCGCAGGGGGAAAACGCTATCGGCGGCGTCGGAACCGGAGGGGGCGGCTTCGGCCGGAGCGCCCCATAGCGTGCTCTTCCGCCGCCAGGCTATCCGGCCGTCCGGGGCGATCAGCTCGGTCGGGGTGCCGACGCTGTCGGTGATGATGGCGTGGAAGGCACGATCCACCTCGGCTGTAGACGCGCCGTCTACCCAGGTACGCCGGGTCTGGGCTGCGACGGCGAAGGTGTCGGGTTCGAAGTCCCAGGTTAGGGCGGTCCAGCTGCCGTCCGCGGCGCGTGCGGACTGCTCGGCGAGGTCGCTGCCGTCCCAGCTGAAGAACAGCTGCTCCGTCGGTATGCCGTCGGTACTGAGCCGGGTCTTGGACACCCGACGGCCCAGCGCGTCGTAGGCGTAGTGCCAGACTGCCCCGTCCGGTGTCTCGGCTTGGACCAGACGGTCCTCGGCGTCCCAGGTGTATGACCATTGCCGTACCTGCCCGGACAGCAGATGCCGCCGGACCCGGATCAGTCGTCCCTGGCTGTCGCGTTCGTAGTGGGTGCGCCCGGCCCGGCGGACGCCGAGTCCGGCGAGCTCGCGGTCGCCGGCCGTGGCCGCCACGTCCGAGTCCTGCGGCCCGGCTTGCCCGGACCACGAGGCGTTCACGACAGCCCCAGCCGTGTCATAGGCGTACTCCTCGCGCCAGGACCCGGCGTCCACGCCCGTGACCCGGCCCACCGGGTCCAGACGGAACCGGCGAGTGCCTTGACGTTCATCGGCGATATGCAGCGGGTAGCCGTCGGCGCGGTAGCCGAACTCGCGGCCGAGGATGCGGACGTCGAAGCTGGCGGGCGCAGCCGCACCGTCTCCGGTGCCGGTTCGGACTTCCTGGCCGATCAGCCGGTCCACCGTGTCCCAGGTCTGCGTGAGCACCGCGGCCGGGCCGAGCCGGCGCGTCGTCTCACGTCCGGCAGCGTCGTGGCCGAACGCCAGTCGTCCGCCGACCGTGGCCAGTTCGCGGGGTCGGCCGACGGTGTCGTAGGACCACTCGCTGACCGCCCCGGTCGGCGTGGTCCGCCGGATCCGGCGGCCGGCGGCGTCGTATTCGGTCGCGGTGGTGCGGCCGTTCACGGCCTCGGCGACGATCCGGCCGCACGCGTCGCGGACGATCGCTACGTCGGCGCCAGGGCTGGTGGCCCGGGTCAGTCTCCCGGCCAGGTCGAAGGCGTAGTCGGCGAGCACCTCCCCGTCGGCGCTGGTCTGGACGATCCGCCCCGCGGCGTCGCGCCTGTACCGGAGTTCCTGACCGGCGCCGTTGACCCGGCTGATCAGGCGTCGGGTCGGGTCCGGGGTGTAGGCCAGAGTCCTGCCGTCGAAGTCGGTCTCGCCGACCAGCCGACCGGCCGCGTCGTACACATAGCTCCAGCGCCGGCCGTCGGCCGCGCCGGCGCGCCCCAGTCCGGTGACAGCGGTGAGCCGCAGCTCGGTGTCGAACGCGAAGGCGTAGCGCACGCCGTCCTGCCCGGTACGGGCCACCGGCTTGGCGAAGGGCCCGTACTCGGTACTGACCACGCCGCCGGCTGCGTCGATCTCGCGGACCAGGTTGCCGGCGGCGTCGTACGCGCGCTCCTCACGGGTGCCGTCCGGCAGCTCCCGCCACAGCAGTGCGCCCTCGGTGGACCAGCTGGTACGGGTCCGGTTGCCGAGCGGGTCTAGAGACTCGACGACGCGGCCGAACACGTCGCGGCGTACTTGGGTGACGGCTCCCAGCGGGTCGGTCACGGCAATAGGCAGACCGGCCGCGTCGGTCTCGTATCGGGTGGCGGCGCCGAGCTCGTCTACCACGGCGGCCAATCGGCCCCGCTCGTCGTATTCGTAGCGGGTCTGGGCTCCCAGCGGATCGACGACTGCGACGACGTTCCCATGGTCGTCGTATCGTCGCTGCCACACCGCACCATCAGGGAGGACGGCGCGAGTCGGCAGATGGTGCTCGTTGTATTCGAACATGACCGTGCCGCCGTCCGGCCGCGCTATGCGAACCAGGTCGCCGCGCTCATCAAGGTCGTAGCGGTAGGCGTTCCCAAGCTGGTCGGCCTCGTGCAGAAGCCGGCCGTACCGGTCGTAGGCGAAGATCTCGGCGTGGCCGAGCGGGTCGCTAATCCGGGTGATGTGGGCGTCCTCGTCGTACTCGTAGATCGTCGCGTTGCCGAGCGAGTCGGTGACGGTGGTGGCGTGGCCGGCCTCGTCATAGGCGAACCGGGCGGACAGAACTCCCCCGACCCCGACGCTGTACAGCACCCGGCACCACTCGTCGTACTCGTACTCGTAGCGGAATCCGACCCGGTCGGTCCAAGCGGTGATCTGGTGCAGCGTGTCGTACTCGTAGCGGTACGGGACGCCGCTGGAGTCGATGATCTCCTTCAGCCGACCGAGTTCGTCGTATCTGAACGTCTTGATCGAGATCCCGGCGTCGGATCCGTCGTCGCCGAGCAGACGCAGCGCGACCACCCTGGTGCCGGCCGTCGAGACCGCGGTGTCGACGGCTATCCGATAGCCGTCCGTGGTGATCGCGGTCGGTGTGCCCTCGGTATCGCGATGGAAAACGATCCGGTTGCCGTTGCGGTCGGAGAGCGACGTCAGGTCCCTGATCTGGCCGCGGTCGTCGGTGTGGTGCACGATCGGGAAGTGCCGCACGTGGCCGGTCTCGGGATCGGTGATCCGGATCTCGTCGGTGGCGCGGTCCCAGACCAGCGGCCATCGCACGCCGTCCTCGGGCAGGACTTCGTCGGTACCGGTGGGCAGCGGATAGCGCAGTGTCCTGGCGTCATCGCCGGCGAAGTGGATTCCGGTCTCGGTGACGGCGACCCGCTGGTCCAGGCTCGACGACCAGCCGGGCCCGAACAGCCGGCCGGTCGCGTAGCTGGAGGCGTAGGCACGCTCCAGGACCAGCGGGAGCACCCCCGGAAGGCTCACGTCGACCGCGTCGGCGATCATCTGCCCGCACACCACGTCTACCGGGTCGCCGGCCTTGGTGGCGGCACCATCGCCGCGGGCCGCGATGCGATCCATCAGTTTGCCGCCGAACTTCTGCAGCAGCTTCCCGCCGACCATGGTGCCGACCAGTAGGCCGCCGTCCAGCAGTGCGTCGCCCCAGTGGCCCTGCATCACGTCGCCGCCGACCTGGATCACCGCTCCGGCGGTGGCGACACCGGCCAGCACGTTGGCCCCGATCGCCAGGCCGGCGGTGATGACGTCCAGGCCGGGGACCCACGATGTCGCGAACGCGACCACATCGAGGACCACCGCCACCTCACCGGCGTACTGCGCGATCTCCCCACCCCACTTGGACAGGTCCTCACCGACGTGGTCCCACCAGGACTTGTTGTGGATCCCGTCGGATTGCGCATGGCCTATCGCCTTGGCGCACTCCTTAGCCGCAGCGATTCGGTCGTCATGGGCCTGGTGGGCCTGCGCGGTCAACGTGGCCATGCGGTCTTTGGCGTTGGTCAGGTTGGTCTGTGCGGTGTCGTGCGTCGTCTGGGCGTCGGTGACAGCCTGCGGGTTGGGGTTGACGGCGTGGTTCTGCTGCGCCGTCTTGAGATCTGCGGCGGCGGTGTTGGCGTTGGTGGTGGCACGTTGTAGGTCGGCGTTCGCATCCTGGGCCTGCCGCAGCGCCGCATCAGCCTTGGCCTGCGCCGCCTGGAGTTTGGGGGCGTAGGCGGACAGCGCGTCGGAGGCTTCGCTGTAGGACGTGTACAACTTCTGCAACCGACCCGGCAACGGGCCGTAGTTCGACTTGAAAGCATCAGCAGTCTGACCCACCCACTGCAGCGCCGCAGCATCGGAGCCGAAGGAGTTCAAGCTTCGATACGCCGACTCCACATCGTGCGCGAAGTCCCCGAACTCCTTCGCCAAAGCCTGCACCGACTCCACCACACCCGGTGTTGGATCGCCATCCAAACCCAGAATGTCCCAGCCAGTCGGACGTGCCATCAGCAAAGCCCCCCGTGCTCTCTCGGCCCATAAGCGTGTGAGGAAGCTTGTAAGCGGGGTCAGTACCCGAACTCGTCGCTTTACTGAACGCTTGTTGAGCGGCGAAGAAGCCTTGTGCCACTGCTCGACGTCTCCCCCGCCCCCACACAAGGCATAGATTCTACAAGCGGAGCCCGAACTCAGTAACCAAGAGTGCTGACATTCGCGCGGGCCACCGCCGAACGCAGCCGAGGACAGGCCCGGTGGCTGACCATTCTCCTGGCGTGAGCACTCCGCGTGGCTGCAGTTCGTTCCCGCCGACGGGAGGAGCTATGCAAACAGGTGCTGCTGCAACGCTTTCTCGGCCGGCCACGATGGGCGTCGTCGCAGGAATGAGGTAGTTGGCAGAGTCGCTCTGGGCACCGCTGCAAGCGCCCCGGTTGAGGTCGGTGCGGGCGCATCGTGCCACCATCAGCCCACGCCGACCGCGGAACGATGCGCGCGGCGGTCCGGGTTCGGCGGAAGCTGCGGGATGCCCGCATGGTGGATCTTTCGCATTAGAAGGTCGTGCTCTTCATGAGAGACGGCTGCGGCCGCGGACTGCGGGATGATCAGATCTAATCTTGCGGCTGGCACGCCTGTTTCGACCATCAGGATTTTGGCTTGGCCGGCGTGTGCCGCGTCATCAGTGGTGAACCGCAGGTCTACCCTCGCGGGTTCCCGACCGGCGGATCGCAATACCACCTGGCGGTAGCCGCGATCGTTGGTCATCGAGTGGTCCAGTCCTAGTCCTAGTCCTGTGCGCGCGTCGCACAGTGCCTGAATGAACTCCTCGTCGCGACGTTCCACACCTGGGGCGAAGTACATGTCAAGGGACCAGTCACTGGCACGGTGACCGAGGTCGCGGCGGCACCAGCCGTTGCCTGCGTAGAAGGCGAGTTTGTTCAACAATCCGATCCGGCGCAGCATCCCGCTGGCCGGCCAAGCTCCGTCCGCTGGGTAGGCACGCCTGCCGTAGAGCGCGTCAAGGTACTTCCGCTCGTCTGCGTGCAGGCTCGCCGTGTTCCACAGTGGAAGCATCTCCTCTGACCGTACGTATTGATCGATATGTTTGACGTAACGGCGCCACACCGAAGTGGTCGCCCCGGTAATGGTCAGCCCGGCTTGCCCCGCGAGCCAACGCAGGTGCAGACGATTCCGGCCGATCCCGGCGATCCGCAGTCCGGGGATGCCCCACTCGACATGCTCTCCGGGCCGACACGCCGGCAGCAGGTTATAGAGGAGCGCTCCGGCCAGTCCCGGATAGCCGACGACCAGCTCCAACGCTCCGCCAAGCGGGCGCACTGCCCCCAACATGCCCGGGTAGCCGTAGTAGTCTCCCCGCCGGATCAGTTCATAGAACGCCAGCTCCTCCAGAGCACACTGGTCGCCGACAGCCGCAGGGATGAGCACCGTGCCGCCGCGTGCGATCGACTGCTGATAGCACTCACCGGTGTACGACGAACGCAGAAGTGCGGGAGCCTTGTGGCCTTTTCGGGCGGTCATGGGTCTTTCCTCCAGGGTGGTGCCGACCTCACGTCCGTAGAGGAACTGCTGGTGGATGCTGCGATGGTGTGGCACAGCGGGCTGAGACAACTTCGTCGATCTTCGGCTGACCGGCACGTTGGTCGGTAACATGCCCAGCCCGGCCCCGCCCCGAGGCCAGAAGGAAGGGAATCAGGACCACGACCCAGCCGTCAAGGTGCCTACCCTCAATTGGGTGACAGGGTAGGAGAGCTACGCCGCTACACCGACCAGAAGCCCGGGTTCCCGGGCACCAGCCGACCAGTGCCTCCCCGCCGGTCCGCTTCGCGGAAGAACCCGCCTAGGACAGTATCGAAATCCGACGCAGAGAGCGTGCGTGCGTCGTCACCGCCCAGGATCGGCTCCGTTGGCTGGGCCGAAATACGGTGGTTTCGTTGGTGGGAGTCCGTATCCTTGTCGGCAACGCGTTGACGGAGACAAGTAGCGGCCTGATCCGCGAGTTCAGAGAGCTGCCGGTGGCTGTGAAGGCAGACTCGCTCTCGCCGTGAATCCACTCCCGAGCGCGGGGAGGAACGGCCCGCATCGCGGGCCCGATGCCCCGCCGACTGGCCACCGTCACCTGGCCTGTTGAGGCCGCCGCCTGCGGGTTGCGGCGAAGGCGTGGTGGTACCGCGAGCACCCTTCTCGCCCACGCCCCCAAGGGATCATGCCGGACCCCGGCTGATCGACAAGGAGCCCAGCGGCATGCTGGACATCAAAACCATCCGTGAAGAGCCCGACCGAGTCCAGGAAGGGCTGGCCAAACGCGGCCTGACAGTAGACCTGCGCGCGTTCCTGGAGCTGGACGACGCCTACCGCACGGCGCTGACGAACACCGAGTTGCTTCGCGCCCGCCGCCGACGCCTGTCGACGAACGTAGGCACCGCCTTGGCCAGCCGCGACGGCGACGCCGAAGCACTCCGCCAGCAGGCCGCCGAAGTCAGCGATCAAGTAGCCGCTGCCGAGAAGCAGCTGGAGAGACTGCGGCAACAACGCCAGGATTTCCTCGACGGACTGCCGAACCTTCCTGACGACGGTGTCGCCGCAGGAGGCAAGGAAAACAACGAGGTAGTGCGGACCGTCGGCGAGCCACCGATCTTCGACTTCCCCGCGCTGGACCACGTCGAGCTCGCCGAACGGCTGAAGCTGATCGACTACCGCCTCGGGGCGAAGCTGGGTGGCACGGGCTTCTGGGCGTACCGAGGCGACGGGGCGCTCGCGGAGTGGGCGCTGCTGAACTATTTTGTCGAGACACACCGGCGAGACGGTTACGAGTTCATTCTGCCGCCGCACCTGCTCACCTACGACGTCGGATACGCCGCCGGGCAGTTCCCGAAGTTTGTCGATGACGTCTTCACCATCCCCGGTGAAGAGCAGGGCCAGTTCCTGTTGCCGACCGCGGAGACCGCGCTGGCCGGGATGCATCGCGGCGAAGTGCTCCAAGCGGCCGGCCTGCCGTTGCGCTATTTCGCGTTCTCGCCGTGCTACCGCCGGGAGATCGGCGGGTACCGCACCACCGAGCGCGGCACGTTGCGCGGTCATCAGTTCCACAAGGTGGAGCTGTTCGCGCTCACCGCGCCCGACGACTCGGACGACGTCCACGCCGAGCTGCTCGCGAAGGCCGAGGAACTGGTGGCGGGGCTCGGCCTGCACTATCGGGTGTCGCGACTGGCCGCCGGCGATACCAGCGCCGCTATGGCGGTCACTTACGACGTGGAAGTCTGGCTTCCGAGCCTGGGTGACTATGTCGAGGTCAGTTCGGTGTCCAACGCTCGCGACTATCAGGCACGGCGAGGGGATATTCGGTTCCAGAACGCCGGTGTCAAAGCCGGGTTCGTCCACACACTCAACGCCTCAGGCTTGGCTACCAGCCGCCTACTGCCAGCGATCCTGGAGCAGCACCAGCGGGCCGACGGAGGCGTCGCCGTCCCCGCTGTAATGCGGCGATGGCTACCGGAAGTACTCAGCGTCGAGCAGCCGAGCTGACGCGCATCCGGTGCGGAACTGAGCTTGCCCGGTTCCGCACCGGTCGCCCCGCGGGGAGGTCACGGCATCTGTCGGAGTCGACGGACTTGTTGGTCGGCGTTCGCCATGAGTGCGGCGGCGGCGTCAAGGTCAGCGGTGAGCCCTGCGTCGTCGACTTGGAGCCATTCGTCACGGTCGTACAGCCACCAGTGCTCTTGGTGGCGAGCGATGTCAGTGATGGTTCGGCTCAGTGTTTGTGCCGTGCCTGCGGCGATCGCGGCGATCATCTCGGTGTGCGTGATCCGGCCGGCTTCCGAGATCGCGGACGTGCGCGGGGAACTCGCGGTCAGCGGCCCAGAATGCTTTCCGGTGGGGGCGGGTCGGTGCATGTTCGTCCCTCCCTACGGCCGGATGTCGGGCTGGTTGTCGGTGACGGCCGGCGTTGGTGGGGGCGCCAATAGCGGCGCCGAACTCTGCGCTATAGGCCCGGGTTGGGTTGCCGGCATTGCTTGCAGCTTGACCGTCGCGGTCGCCTCGGTTGCTGGCGCAGGTTCAGCACCACTGGCAAGCATCTTGGCCGCCTCGGCGGCGAGGCTGATGCGCAGGCTGTCTTCAAACAGGCGGCTACCGAGCTCGACGGCGGCGCCGACAGCAACGGCGGTAACAGCGAGACTCGCGACGTAAGTCGCGCTCGTCGCCGGGTCGTTCCGGTCAGGTTCAGGCTGGTCTTGTTGTCTGGCTTCGTTGCGTCGGCGGTCCAGTTCCCATTCGACGGTGAGTTCGCTGATGGGCTCGCCGTAGGAGTCAACGGTAATGATCGTCTCGTAGATCTCGCGGCGCGGCCCCGGGGCAAACACCTCAGGGGACAGCCACTCAATCTCGGCGACCCGTCCGCGGTGCTGGAGCACGTCAGCCAGAATGAGTTCTTCCTGTTGAGCGCGAGTCAGAGTCTGCGGCTCTGCGATCGGTGCAGCGATGGCTGTGTTGGCGTACGGCTCGGGTGCCGGGTTGCTTCTTTCTGAGATGTCGGGTTCTAGCTCGGCTTGGCGGCGCAGGGCCTGAGCAAGCCGATGCAGGTGGTCAGGTCCGGAATCCTGGCCGGGCCCGGTTTCCGGGACGTCGATACGGTCGGCGTGAGCAGCCAGGGTTCTGCGGACCTGAGCTTCGGCGACCATACGGGCGTAGATCGCGATACCCCCTGGCTCCGGGCACGCACGTGCCAGGCCGTGAAGGTAGTCGGCATCCACTCCCGGCAGGTCCAGGCGTGTGGCGATCCGATCGATGAGGCGGGCTGGGTCGTCCAGAGCTCCTGGGTAGATCGATGCGGCTTTGATCTCCAGGGCAACGGCCTGGTGAGTGGGGTGCTTCAGGAAGTCGGTGCCGTTCAGTGGATCCCGGATACGACCGGGATCGGTCAGCAGAGCGCCGATCAGGGCCTGTTCGGCGCGAAGGGCGAGCTGGGGGTCAGTCATCGTGGTCAGTCCCTTGATCCTTGCTTGCCGGCCGGAGTATTTCTGTCGGACTGGTCGGCGCGGGCCTGTTCCAGGCGCCGGGCGGCTTCGGCGGCTTGCGCCATCCTGGCGGCGGATTCGTCGAGGCTGGCGGCGAAGTCGTCGTGGGTGACTCGAATCCAGCTACCGGTCCCGTCGACGAGCCACCAGGTGCCGTCATGGTGGGCGTACTCGGGGATGCTCGGGCTCAGCAGCTTCGCGTTGCCCCGGCTGATAGCAGTGGCCATTGTCTTTGCGCTGATACGCAGTGAGGTGTCGGCCGCTTCATCGCTCAGCAGGCCCTGAGGAATCCCTGCCATGGCGTCGGCCCGCGCCCAGCTTTCCTGAAGCGACGTTGCGTTCGTGGTCAGGGGCTCCGCGGTGCGGTGACCGGCTCGGCATCCGGCGGCGTAGAAGCTAGCTGCGGCGGCGACCAGGTTGCGCATCTCAGTGTGCCAGTACCTGGCGGCTTGGCCTTGCGCGCCGGGCTGCCCGTTGGTGTAGATCTCCTCGCGCCAGGCCATCAGGGCCCAGAGCTCTTCGATGAGCCCAGGATGCTCCACCCAGCAGTGCGGCAGGCGACTCTCAGTGGACAGTTCATAGCGGTCGTGTAGCCATGTGACCCAATCGCGCAAAGTGGACCAGGCTCGGACGCGTTCTTCGGCCGACATGGCGTGCCACTCGACCAGTACCGCCTTCTGTGGCGGGGCCGTCGGTGCGGCGGGTTGCGGTGCGCTTGCTGGCTGGTCGGCACCGGGATTGTCAGCGGACGGTCTTGGGATGCGCACGGCGCGGCTGCGGAAGGTGGCGGGCCGGCCCTTGATCGGGCGGTAGCGGATCGACGTCTGTGACGAGTCCGGTGCGGGGTCGGTCATGGTGGTCCTAGCGAAGCGGTGGGGTACGTAGTGCAGAACTGGGCGCTTCAGAGTGAAGGGCAACGGAATACACGTGGTTGGACTAGAAAGGAGGCTCGATGGTCAGCTGCGACGTATCGGCTGGTTGAGGCGGGGGCCATAGCTGTTGTCGGCCTGGCAGCACCTTGACGAAGTCCACGGGGCTAACTGGTGTGGCGACTTGGATCGGCCGTGGCTGGAGCCGCGCATAGTCGTTTTTGGCCAGGTATGTTGCTGATTTACTTGCCAGCGAAACTCGAATGTCGGCGTCAACTAGATATTGAGCGGCCGTCAGTACATCATTCGGATTTATCTTGGTGTGGGCGATCCGTTCCAAATACGCGTGCGGTGCGCTTCGCGACTCGATGGTCTGGCGGTGCCAGTCCGACAGCGCTGAGATTTGGCGGTCCACACCAGCTGCCACCGCGGCGACGGAGACGCCTTGACCGCTCTCGTACAGATGGCGCATCGTAGTGATGTAGACGTGGCGGAGGTCGGCAGAGAACGCGTCGTCGGGCAGCCAGCGAACGATGTCGAGGTCGCTGGGGTTTGCCAGCAGGTGAGCTAGCACCGTCTCTTCCTGGTGCAGCCGCGATAGCGTGAGCGAGGCGGCCGGAAGGATCGGTCGCGGTGTCAGATCAGCGCGGTCGTCGAGCCACCTTCGGATTGCGCCGTCGCCTCGGCTGGATTCCGGTACCTCCGCCCGGTTGAAGGTAAGGCGGTCGACCCACCCGGGGTAGTCGACGATCACGCGGTAAATGTTGTCAGACGGGTTGTCAAGGATGTAGGCGGTATATAAGCCGCCGTCAATGCCGTAGACCGGAGTGCTGGGTACCACAAGTCCGTCGAAGGACCATGCGTCCCGCCATGCATGGATGTCCTCGTTGCGGACACGCTGTTCGTAGCGGGTAAGCCATACCACGTCAGCTTCGTTGGCCCTGAGAGTGTCGGGAGAAATACCACCCTGCTCGAGGTTCGTGAGTTCTCTCATTGCGATTCCTGGCGTTCCGGTGAGTGTGCGGGCTCGGGCAGGTCGGATGGACGTTGGCTAGAACGGCGCCTGCATCGCCTGCCGGATCGCGTCGTCGGTTGTCTGCGGTGAAGCCGAGATCTGCTGGCAGTCTGGTGCGGTCGCGGCGATAACAGGGGCGGGTTCACGTCGAAGGCGTGGTACATGGGGCGCGGCTGGAGCCGCATGTCGTAGGCGCGATCAAATACGGACGTACCGTCCGGCTCCCCTGTCAGCGTGCTTGTGTCGGCACCGTACTTTGAGTCCAAGAATCAGCCTGCAATTGGTTGGTGCTCCTGCTCATAGCTCTTCCTTGGGGCCAGCTCCGCAGCGCGAATATCGGTCGGCCCAGGCAGCAGCAGCCTCGAAGTCCTTGGCATATGCGCTCTCGTAGTGACGCTGCATATGGACCTTGATCGCCGGGGTGGTGGCGTGAACAACAAGGGCCTCTCGCCGGGCCTCCGACAGGGTCCGGACCTCTCCCGGAGTGATCGTCTGGCGATCCTGGAGGGTGGTCTGCATGGTGGTGCCGTGGCTGCCGCGCTGGTAGGTGGTCAAGGTTTCCCGGTAGCTGCTGGCCAGTTCAGAGAAGTCCTCGATGTCTTTCCCGGAAAGACCACCGAGTGCGATCTTGACCGTGGCCGAGCCCCACATCATTTCGGCGCCGTCGGTACCCCAGCGCGCCCGGATCTGGGCCATGTTCTGGGCAACGGCGACGATGAAGATGCCGGAACCTCCGCCATAACTCATCAGCGCTGGAAGGTGCGGGAGGGGGCTGACGTTGGGTACTTCGTCCAGGAACAGACCTACGGTCGGGTCGTGCCGGCCGCGCGGCGAGCGGTCCCCGATGGCCTTGACGGTGTCGGTGTAGTCGTCGACGAAGGCGGAGATCAGCGGTGCTAGAGCAGTGGCCTCCTTCTCGGAGACCATCAGGTATATGGTGCCGCGCTTGCGTAGGAAGGTCTCGATGTCGATACCCTCTCCGTCTGCGGGGCAGAAAGTATCGCGTGCGGTGCGCGACAGCAGCGGGGTGATCGCGGTCATCGCGGTGGTGAACATGTTGGATCTGGTCTCGGCCGGCGATCTGTAGATCCCGTCCAGGACGGAGGCGATCCTCGGGTCTGCGCCGGGGTGCTCGGCCAGGATGGTGATGGGTTCGGCAATGCGCGGGTCCAGTGCCCAGCGCAGAACGTCGTCCATGCTCTTGCCGCTCACGGCGGCGGCGTGCAGCCAGGCGGCGAGCATGGTGGTGGCGGTCGTGCCGAAGAACCCGGCACCGGTTGAGTCAGAGGTCGCACTCGATTTGCCGACCTGCACCATGACGTCGGCACGCTGGTAGGCCTTGCCGAAATCACGGCAGCCGCGGGTCGGGGACCACTGGACTCTATCCGGCCAGTCGATCATGCCTGTAGGGGCCATGACGGCGACCGGACCGAGCTCCTTGCGCAGGAACGCGGTGTTCTCCAGGACGTCTGCACGCACGCTGGTGACCAGGGCTGGGCCGGGCCAGCTGTGCAGCCAGGGGATGATGATCTGGGAGCTCTTGCCCTGCCGGGGCGCAGCCAAGACAAACACGCTGTTCTCGATCGAGCACCACAAGTGGAACGAGGTGGGTGTGACGCCGAGGCTGACACCGACATCGACGGCTGCGATCTTTACACCTTTCAGCGAAGGACGAACGATCGGTCCGCGTTGGACGACGGCCTTCTCACTCAGCGCTGCGGAGAGCTGCTTGTGTGAGGCGAAGCCGCGGCGGGACCGGCCTCTGCCGACGCTGCGCACGCCGATGACGATGCCGGTCGACATCGCGGCCAGGACCAGGGTGGCGGCGACAGCGAAGCCGGCCGGTCCGGGAAGATCTCTGCGCGCGGTCTGAGGCCATGCCTCCTTAGGATCGGCGAGGTGGTGCGGGAGTTTGGGGAGAACAGCAGCTCCCTGACCCAAACTGGCGTGGGGCCAGGCGGCGTGGGTCAACAGCCCGGCCAGCTGTCCGGTAGCCCACACCCCTAACACCGCCACCGCAGCAGCGGCCAGCACTCCAACGACTGCGTAGTCGCTGGGGCTGTCCAGCATGCCGCGCCGGGCGATCGTGGAATCGGTGGCCATGTTAGACCGCCATACGCTCGTTCGTGTAGTACAGCCTCGTCTCCAACGGAGTCAGGACGGTCTGAACCACGTGGCTGCTGGTACGGCCGATTTTCCAGATGGCGCGGCCGATCTGCTCGCCGGACCACGAGGCAATGTGTGCACACTCCACATCCGTCAACCCGATGACGTCCCTGGTCATCGCCAGCGGCGCGGTGTCCTGGCGGAGGCAGATCCGCACGTCGCAGCTGGATATCAGGTTCTTCGCGATCGTGACTTCCTCAGAGCCGGCTGCGCCGACCGCCTCGAAGTCGGCGAGTCGGTGCGTGGACAGCAGCTTGATGGTTCCCTGGCTACGCGAGAGCCGTAGGTCGCTGTCCAGCTTGCGGATCATGCTGGGGATTCGCATGGCCCGCCACAGCTCGTCCTGGATGACCAGGCGCACCGGCCCACCTGGAGTTGAGATGGCGGCCTCGCCCCAGGTGCTGACACAGGCCAAGGTCATGGCCACCGTCTCGTCGCCGCGACCATCGATACGGCTGAGGTCGACAGTCTGGATCGGTGCGTCGAAGTCCAAGCCGACGGTGGTCGGGCCGTCGAACAACCCGCTCAATGATCCCTGGACCATGTTTCCCAAGGCGTCGACAGCCGGGCGAATCATCTCGCGCAGTTCGCGGATATCGCCGTCTCGCACTCGCAGCTCGTCGACCATTTCCGGAGTGGGATCCCGCAGGATCGCCCACACCTGCGGGATGGTCGGGTCCACGAGCCGGTTACCGGTCGCCTCACCGGATGCCGCCTTGATCGCCAAGGAGACCGCTGCCTCCTCGGTCGGTGTCAGGTCACGGCCCAGGCGCATGGTCAGCAACGAGGACAGCAGGGAGATACGGCGGCGGTGGACGTCGTCCAGGCGCTCACGCAGTTGTTCGGGGTCCGTTGGCAGGTTTCTGCCAAGCGGGCCGGAGTCCAACGGGTTGAGACGATGGCCAAGTCCCGGCCCGAGCTCCAACGGCTCGACACCTAACGCCCTGGCAAGTGGGGCATATTCGTTTTTGATGTCGCCGAGCACGAAGCTGCGGATGCCGCACGCCATCAGCCGCATGGCCATGGCTTTGATCGTCGCGGACTTGCCGGTGCCTGGGACTCCAGTGACCAGGAAGTTCGGGTTGGTGACGTGCTGCCGGTGTAGCCACTCGATCGGGTGACAGCTGAAGGCGCCGCCTGTGAGGCAGTCGTAGCCCATGTAGATACCGACCGGCGGCATCGAGGCACCATACAGCCACGGGTACAGGCCTTGTAGTTGGCCGGTGGAGCCGCGGTGCACCGGGACCGACGGAGCTTTTGGCGCCCTGCCGGCGAACGGGCGGGCGTAGCCACGGCGCGGTGGGACCGGTTCGACTGGTTCGCGTCGGCTACGAGCCACCTTGGTCTGCGGAGGCGTCGTCGACGTGGGACTGGCGGAGTGCCCGAGTACAGAGGCGAGATCGAACTCCGGGAGCGAGGCGGTGTTCTTGCGCAAGAGTGCCATGGTTCTACCAGCGCTTCCGAGGCAGGCCCATACCAACCGGCAGGGCGGACAGGGCAAAACCAACGTCTTGTGCCAACCACATGCGGCGGACTTCGATGCGCGCGGCAGCCGCGTCTGCTTCTAGGCCGGCGCAGGCATCCTCCAGCTCCGCGGGGTCGGTCACGGTAACCGTGACGTAGGCGGAGAACCGCCCTAGTCCATGGCCGGCGGCACGCTCGGCGTCCTGAGCTTCAGCTCGGCGCAGCGCCTCCTTCTCAGCTTCAGGGACGATCTGTCCGGTTCGGCGACGCATACTGATCGCGACATGTCGGGCTGTGCGTTCTCTCATGACCTCACGCTCAGCCACGCGGGGACCGAGCGGCTCCATGTGCAGGCTGAAGGCACGCCTGTGTGTTCCCTCGCCGAGCAGGGGCCCAAGGCACGTGCTGTAGACCTGGTTTCGCGGCCAGGAGTGGACCCAGTACGTCACCGACAGCGCGCCATCGTGGGCGTAAGATCCCGCCGCGGTCTGGGCGGCGGCGGGTCCTGCCAGTGCCGGGTCGACGCCCGGCAGTGCGGGCGTGAGGTTGCTGATCATGTTCGTTGCGGCACGCCGGTCGGCCAGGTGTCGGGAGGAGTGAGGATCAAACGCAGTGCGAATCACCTCAGCCAGCTCCCGGCCATCCAGCCAGCGGTCGACGGTCAGGTCTGCCGCGCTGATCGAGGAGGTCAGGGCCCGCAGATGCCGAACCAGCACGGCCGCAGCGCCCGCGGTGCCACCACCGGCGCCCCTAATCGCAGATCCGGCCTTGCGCTCGTCCAGGGTGAAGGCCAAGAAGCTTTCCCGCTGGGAGGTGGCCAAGGTGGCGCTGTCCAGCAACGTCGAAGCGATCTCCTTCGCAGCATCCGGGGCGTCCGGAGACAGGTGGTCTGTGTGCCAGCGGCGCAGTGCAGCGCCGGACTCCGGGACGATCCTCTGAAGCGCCTGCACGCGGATGATGGGGTTGCCCTCGCTGCACAACCCGGACAGCAACTGACCCCAGCCGGCGACGCGCTGATCCCGGCGGCTGGAGTCGACCAGCCCGATCCCGGGGTAGCGGATGCGCGCGACCGCGGTGTAGCTGCGGTCGTGTCGGTGATGGATCACCGCCATGGAGCTGCCGTTACCGGTTCCGCTGTCCGCCTCGAGAACCTTCAGCGGTGCCAGAACACCGGGCAGGTCCATCGGCACGGGGCCAGCGGGGTCGGTCTTGGCCCGCGGAGCGAACGCCCCGCTGATGAACTTGTGCTGGCCGCGCACGCGCAGAATTGAGAACGACACGAAGGCCACCAGCCACTCATCCACGGTCCGGCCGGCGATCCGCGCGAACGCCATGGCCGTCAGGAGCACAGCGATCGGCCAGGTGACCACAGCATCAGCCATGTGTGAAACGGCCAGCGGCATGATCGCAGCTAGCACACCGGCGGCGAGCATCGTCGCACGCTGCCCGGACATGCCGAACATGAACGACACGCGCTCAGGCTGCCATCCGTAGTACGTCCGGCTACCGGGCGCTGCGGAATCAGTCGTGGTCATCAGGTGGCCTCCGTGAAGTCGTCCTTGGTCGGTTCGTCAGGCCGCCGTTTGTTGATCGGCTGCTGCACCACCGCGGGCATCTCGACGGTGGGCGGGTCGCTGCGGGACGCGGCGGCCGGCGGGACTGCTTCCTCCTGCGCTGGCATGGAGCTGGGCGAGGCCAGTGGCGGTACAGGCGCATCCTGCCTGAGTTCGGGTTCGGGCATGGTCGGCGGCGGTGCGCCGCGGTCCACCTCGGACGGCAAATCACCGGACCCGAAATCATGGATTTGCGAGCGCTCACCTGTCGGCATGGCCGGGGCCCCGCTACCCGCAGCAGCCGAATCGGCGTCAGTCGAACTTGAAGAGACGCGAGCGTTCGAAGGCTGGGCCTTCCACAGCGCGCCGTGGTGCCCGGCACGGCCGGCGGGTTGGGCGTACGGGTTTGCTCCGGCAATGCCGGCATGCCCGGCCATCTGCTCCATCCGGCCCGTGAGGGAGTTGACGCCCTTTTGCGCCATGCTCATAGCGGCCAGCGCAATGCCACCTGCGCCCGTGGCTGCCGCTACGCCCTTAGCCGCTCCGGAGGAGCCGGCTGCGGCCGATCCCGCACTTCCGGTGGCGGCGTAGGTAGCTGCGCCTTCCTGCCTGCGGGCCATCGCGGCGCTGGTGCGAGCTTCCGCCTCCTGACCGAACCGGTCCGGCGAGCTGCCGGTGGGAGCCCCGACCGTTCCTGAAGCCATCTGGCCAGCGGCGAAGCCGAGTAGCGCACCCAAACCTGCTCCCCCGCCGACTTGCACGCTGGCGAAGGAGAAGAATCGGGCGACCGCCGGCCACGCGACTGCCGCCATCAGCAGCACCAGCATGCCGACAAGCATCGTTTCGATGTCCTTGGAGTCACCCGTCATCGAGAGCCCGAGGGCGAAGACCAGCGCGATGATCGGCTTGAGGACGAGCAACTGGATGGCGGCTGCGACCATCTTCGACCACCAGGCCCTGGTGGCCTCAGAGACCTGTCCGGAGGCGGCGATTGGGGAGCTGGCAACCAGCACAGCGAACGCGGCGTTGCGTAGCAGCAGCTCGAACCACAGCACGACGACCAGCAGGATCCCGAGGATCGCGAAGATCAGCAGGAGGGATGCCGACATGCCGTCGTTCCAGGTCACCAGGTGCGAGATCTTGTCGCTGAGGGCCTGGGTGGAGCCGAAAGACTGTTTGACGATGAACGCGGAGAGCTCATCGGCGGCGGTCAGGGCGGTCCCGGCGATGGTGAGCGTGAGTAGGAACGCCATCGCTGCCTTGCCGACACCGACGATGCCTTGAGCCAGCGCATTGCCGTCGTGCGTGACAGCGGTACGGATGATCTGGACGAAGAGCAGCAGGGCAGCGATGACCGCGGCCAGACCCATGGAGATGCCATAGACGCTCTTGACGCCGCCGCTGGCGAGGTCGACGTTCGGGATCGCGACGAACGCCTTGGCGAACGCCCCGAGTAGCTGTGCTGCGGACTTGGCAAAGTCCTTGCAGATCGCGTCCCAGGCACTGGAGGCCGCGCCCCCGACCACGCTGCCGATCGCATCTCCGACGCAGGCTGCCGGGTCAAGCAGAGAGCACGCCATGACGGCCGCCTCCTTGGTGTGTATGTGTCTTCGCGTCGTTCATCGGGTGAAGTCCTGCCAGCCATTGGCGGTGGCCTGGGCCGAGCCGGGTGTTGCCGACAGCGAGGAGTAGTCAGTGGTGTCAGCGGTGGTGTCGGTGACCTTCCAGTCCGCGGCCGCCCAGTGCAGGGTGATCGGGAAGACGCCGATCCGGGTCTGAGTGCCGGCGTCAGGAGTGGAGGTGGTGTAGTCGCACAGCAGCAGGACGCTGTCCTCGTCGGTGCCCTGGCTCCGGACCTGGTACTGGACTGGACTCAGCACGACCGAGGAACCGGACGGGACCTGGCCGCTGGCCGGCAGACCGAGCGCCTTGCGGGTGGCGATCGGCCCTTTCGCCAGGTCCGCCGGGGCGGTAGTCCAAGCGGGATCCGCGGTCAGGCGGCCGACAGCAGCAGCGCGGTCGGGGTCCAGGGTGGAGCCGATTTGGGTCCAGAACTCCACCGCCGCGGACACCGCACCGACCGCGGTGTGCGGATAGCCGACGTACATGCCGTTGACCAGGTTCGCGCCACGCACCAGCGCCACTGGCCCTTTCAGACCGGGGGCTGACGTGCTGATGGCTGGAGGGCTTGGGGTTGTGACAGCGCCGGGCGCGGCGACCGCCGCCAGCGGGTGGGAGTTCGCTGGCTTCTTATGCGCTGACGCAGCTTGCACGCACAGCCCGACCGTGGCGAAGGCGAGCAGACCAAGCGCTGCGGCGATCAGGTAGTAGCGCGCACGGCGAGGTTGATCGAGGAACTGGTTGTTCATGAAGATCGGCTCTCGTACCGGCCGCTACGCCGCTGCGCCGAACACCTGGTTAACCAGCGGGATGGCTATCGCGCAGGTCAGGACGCCGCCCAGGCTCCAGATCAGGGCACGCTTGCCCTTGTCCACCGAGTCCGGCCTGTTGGACAGCGAACCGACGCCCATGATTCCGCCGGAGACCACGGCGCTGATCGCGCAGGCGATCAAAGCACCCCACTTGGCATAGCTGAGCAGCAGATTGACCCCTTTCGCGCCGCCGGTGGGGTCGGCGGGCGCGGGGTTGCTGATCGGATCGGCCAAGATCGTGGTGGCCTGGTGAAAGGCCGCCATCACATGCACGTACGACATTGGGGTAGCTCCTTGCTGGCGGAGACCACGCCGGACGGGCCGGTCGACGACCGGATGAGGTCTGGGGGGTCCGAGATGACTCAGGGCGTTAGCCACAGCTAACGGCGAAGGAGCATCATCGTAAGCGACAGCAAATGCATGACGTCAACTACAGCTAACGTGATCTAGGTCACCTTGATTACTTTGCGTCAACCACAGCTGATGAGGCATGCTCAGCAGTAACGGAAAGTAGGCGCGAGTAATGACGCGGAAGGAGTTGATATCGAGATGACACCGCAGGCCGGCGAGAACAAAGCACCCAGCACGCTGGCAGAGCGGCTGGACCACCTGTTCAACACGGTCCACCCCAAGGACCGTGGCCCGTTCTCCTACAAGGAGGTCGAGGTCGCGATCAACGAAGCTGCGGGCGAGAAGGTGATCTCCTCCGCCTACATCTGGCAGCTGCGCAAGGGCGAGCGCACCAACCCCTCGGCGGTCCACCTGGCAGCACTGGCCAAGTTCTTCGGGGTCAGAGTCGACTACTTCACCAGCGACGAGGTGGCGACGCGCACTGATGAGCAGTTCAAGATCCTCCAGGCCATGCGTGACCAGGGCGTAAAGCACGTGGCTCTGCGCGCAGAGGGGATGTCCCCCCAGGCCATCGCCTCGATCCTCGCCGTGATGGACACCTACCGTCAGGCCGAAGGGCTCCCGCAGATCGAGGATGATCCCGACCGCTGAGCACAGAGCGATCTGCTGGCCTGTGATCCCGATCACGACCATTTCGTGATCTCCGAGAAGGTCAGCTAACCTCCCTAAAGCCGGGAGTGAGCAGGATGTCCGTTTCCTGCGGCACGGGTCCATCTGACGTGATCGTTCCTCCCGTTCAACGGGAGGATCACCAGTGAACGACCTGAAGCGGCTTCGCGCCGCCTGCAAAGCACGGCTGCGTGACATCGAGATACCCAGGCCCTTCGACCTGGACGAGTTCGCCAGGAACGTGCAGGCCCACCGTAATCGGCCGCTGCTTATTCTGCCTGCACCGGATCCGACCAGCGACGACATGCCCTACGGCTCGTGGTGGGCCACAGATCACGGAGACTTCATCTTCTACGAGCCGCACACCACGGAGCTTCACCGCACACAGATCGTCCTGCATGAACTGGCCCACATGCTGTGGGGTGACGAGGCTGCCGGCGTAGCGGACTCTCCGGCCGCCAACACTGGCCTGCCCGATATCGAGCCGGCGGCCATCCGCACCATGATGACGCGTCACAACTACAGCACGCCTGAGGAACGCCGAGCCGAGTTGCTCGCCTCTCTCATCCTGGAAGAGACGGGCATGGCGCCTGCCCCAGCTGCCGAAGACGGTCTGGCGGCACGTCTCTCTGACGTGCTGGGCAACCCCCGCAGAAAGCGCAGCCTCCGATGACCGCCCTGGTGACGATCCTGTGGGTCGCGGTGATCTGGCGTGCCACGCCGATCCGACAGGAGCGGTGGAAGAGGGCACTCTGGGTGGCGTTCGCCGCCCTTGCCGTCGCGCTCACCGCCGAGCTTGCGCCCGTCTCTCGCTTCCTGGACCAGACTGGCGGAGTCACAGACCTGGGCACGCTGATCAAGCACCTGGCCGGAATCGTGGCGTGCGCTGCACTTCTGGACTGGGTCATCGCCCTGAACTCGCCCACGACACCGCCGGTTCCCGCTCGTCGCGTGGCGGTACGCCACGCGATCGCTCTCGCGGCGATGGCCGCTATGACCGTCTTGTTCTTCCAGATCGATCGTCGCGAAACCACGAACTTCGCCGAGACGCAGGCAGGCAGTGGAATCGCCACCGCCTACCTGCTCACCTTCGAGGTCTACCTCGGCGTGGCCATGGGCATCGCGACCTGGATGTTCCTAACCGTCCTAAGAGATCCGAAAACGCCGCGCGGCCTCCTGGCCACCGGGGTCTGGACCTTGGCTGCGGGCACCAGCCTGGGCGTGGTGTACGCAGCCCTACGTAGCGAGGTGCTGACTGACCAGCTGGTTGGAGGCCACGGTCCAGGCGGCGATCGGACTGCGATGTCCGCGACGGACGCCATCCAGGCCGCAGCAATCCTGCTGATAATCGTCGGCACATTTGTCCCGCCGGTCGCCAGAGCGAAGGCAGCTCTCGCGGACTACCGAGCGCTATACCGACTGCATCCGCTGTGGTGGGATCTCACCGCAGCCACGCCAAAGATCGTGTTGGGTTCACGCCGGTCTCGCACACAGGATCTGCTCACGGTGCGGGACCGTCGTAGCCGGCTGATCCGTCGGACCGTCGAGATCCGCGACAGCGCTCTTCTGCTACGGGGACTGGTCGACGAAGGCCACTACGCAAGCGCCCGAGGCCGGCTTGCCGACAGTGGGCTGTCCGGCGAGCAGTTGGAAGCAGCGTGTGAGGCCATGTGGCTGCGCGCGTCCCTCGACGCGAAAAGCGCCTCACGCAAGCCCGTTGGATCGGCACGCAATCCGGCACCCCATCCGAGTCTTGATCTGGCCGAAGAAGTCCGATGGCTGTGCAAGGTCGCCAACGCCTACCGTGACCCCGCCGTGCGCACCACGGCCACCCGTCTCGTACTGGAGCCCAAATGACCACGCCCACTACCACTACCGGCCTGGACCGGACCTTCGCTCGGCGGGTCACTGACGGCCTAGAGCCCAAGAACTGGATACTCCTGGTCACCGTACTGATCGGCTGGCACGCCGACCGCCTTGCCGGAATCGGCTGGGGCCTGCTCGGCGCGACCTTCGCAGCCGTCCTTCCCGTGCTGTTCATCAAGGTCGGCATGAAGCGAGGTAAATGGGCTGACCGGCACGTGGGCGTCAAGGCTCACCGACTGATCGTGATGAGTTTCATCATCGCCTCGGTGACAGTAGGCATTGCTCTCATGGCGTCGCTTGGCGCGCCGCGCATCATGATCGCCTTGATCGCGGCGATGCTCGTGACGCTGGCAGTTCTCATGTCGATCACCACCGTCTGGAAGGTCAGCGTTCACGCCGCGGTGTCCTCCGGCGCTGTCGCGATGCTTGCCATCGCGTCCGGACCGGTCATGCTCGTGGGGTATGCGCTAGTCGGCCTCGTCGGTTGGTCGCGGGTCGAGCTGAAGGACCACACTCGCGGCCAGGTCTTTGCCGGCGCCGCGCTAGGTGCTGCCGTAGCCGCCGCAACCTTCCTGGCGATCAAGTAGCACCCCAGTCCATGCAGTGGAGATCGTCGCGGACATCCCTCGTGCGACATCAGCCACAGCGTACGGCTCGAACCTGTCACGCCATTAGCTACAGTTGACAGAGGCCATTAGCTACAGCGTACGCTGTGCCAACCACTCATTCGCTGTAGCGAATGTTCAATGGCGCGTCGTCGTTGGTCCAGCCCTCTTCAAGGTTCCGGCGCATCCGGCGCCGCGTCCTGCCATCGAGGGGGCGCCATGCCGCATCCGCAGTCCATGCCGGCGACGCGATGAAGAAGGCCATTCCGATAGCGGGGGCCACCGCTGCAAGCCCGTTCGCGCTCGTACTCGCCATCGCAATGAGCGTCGGAGGATCAGGTGTCATCGACGCCAGTACAGCCGCTGCCACAGCCGTCGCGTGCCAGGCCCCGGTGACCACGGGCTCGGCGGCCGGGGACGGTACAAACTTGTCCACTAGCCAAGTCGGCAACGCCCAGATCATCTACAACGTCTCGGTGGCGATGGCGCTGCCAAGCCGAGCTGCGACGATCGCCATCGCCACCGCGATGCAGGAGTCACGGCTGGAGAACTTGACCGTGGCGGTAGACCACGACAGCCTCGGTCTCTTCCAACAGCGGCCGTCGGCTGGCTGGGGCACACCCGCGCAGGTCACTGATCCGGTATACGCATCTAAGGCCTTCTACGATCACCTCGTCCTGGTCCCCAACTGGCAGACGCTCCCCCTGACGCAGGCTGCACAAGCCGTACAGATCAGCGGCTTTCCTGACGCCTATGCACAGTGGGAGACTCTGGCTTCCGGACTAGTTGCCACCTTCAGCGGGGCCGCTACCGCCTGCGCGAGCGACAACGGCGGCGCCGGAGAGACCTCCGGGGGCGGCACGAGTACAACGCTTCCTGCCGGTTTCACATTGCCGCCGGGAACTCCGGTGAAGGTCCAAATCGCGGTCGCCTTCGCCTTGGCACAGCTGGGCAAGCCCTACGTCTGGGGCGGAGTGGGCCCCAGCGGCTGGGACTGCTCAGGCCTGGTCATGATGGCCTACCAGAAAGCCGGCGTAAGCATCCCGCGCACCAGCTCCGAGCAAGCCCTAGTCGGCACACCGATCTACAATCCCAAGGACATCCAACCCGGAGACCTGCTGTTCATCGCCGGCACGGACGGCACCCCCCAGGCTCCGGGACACGTGGGTATGGCAATTGGCAATGGCTTAATTGTGGAAGCCCCCCACACAGGGCTTGACGTGCTAGTCGGCCCGATTGCCGGCTACTGGATGCAGAACCTCGCGTCCATCCGTCGCTACGTGCAGTAGCACCGAGTCCGCGCCCTACCCGGTCGTGTTCGCCGAGACACTGAGGCGAAGGCCACGGACCAGCGCCACAGGCGTAAACACCAGGTACTGTCTCCAATAGCGCCAATCCGATCAAGAGGTCAGTGTGTCCCAAGAGCCCATACCGCTGTCGTTCGCCCCTGAGGTTCCTGAAGCAGACAGAGCTCTAATCAACTTGCTGAGCCGGGCGGATTTGACCGAGGCCACCTCTGAGGAGTTCGACGCCTACCCGGGACAGGGGTGGGGGGCCACGGCTGTCGCCGCGGCTGTCACGACCGGTGTCTTCCTGTTGATCTGGCTCATCGGCGGCGCCCCATATCTTGCAGCAGCCCTGGGTTTCGCCGCAGTGATGGCGGGCCTTGGGTGGCAGGTCTTCGGGAAGGACAACGGACCATCCATCAGCCGCGCCCAAGCCGCTGCGCACAAGTGGCGCAACCACTTCGTGAGCACCGACACCCTCACCCCCGAAGCTGTTGCTCTCTTTAAGAGCCTACAAACCACAGTCTCGCAGATCTCGGCCTGCGAATCTGCCGCCGAACTACTCGACGGTGCCGTGGCCCTCGATGACCTCGCCGACCAGGCTTGGCAGGTCGTTCTAGATCTGTCCGAGTACAGCAGGCTGCGCCGGACGACAGCGCGCGGTAGCAAGGCTCAGGCTGGTGAGGCAGCCGCGCTACGCACTCTGCTCGACGAGAAGTTCGCTTCGACCCGTAGCCACGTGGCGACGCTCCAAGAAGTCGCCAAGGCCATGGGCGAGGCAGACAAACGTCTGCGCGCGGAGCAAGGGCGATCCAAGACAGACGAACGCCAGGATAGAGCGCTGGAAGCCAGCCGCGACTCGGTGGTGGACCTGGCCGCCAGCACCGCGCGCGACGCCATCGCCATCAGCGATGCTGAACAACTGCTCCGCAGATTGGCTGATTCGGGCCCTGGCCGCGAATCACAGCAGTAGCCGCGCCAGCCGATCTTCCAACACTGCGCAAAGAGCAAGCGAGTGTCTAAGCAAAACTGCCCATAGCGTGTGGCAGGCCGCGCAACATACGTCGTGGCGGCGCGGGGCCGTCCTTCCAGGCGCATGGACCGAAGGGTCAAAATGCAGATGAAGCCGAGGAAGCACAGGAGGAGCAATAACCGCCTATCGTTGGACCAATGGTTCTCCTTAACAAGCGTGCTCCTGAAGCTACTGGTCGAGATCTTTAAAGACTGAGATCAATGTAGGCTGACCCTCCCCGGAAGGCCAGCCTACATATGAGTCGTAGATTGAACGGCAACGCCGACAAGCCACTGATCAACATGTCCGCGGCGTGCGTGATCTGTCGGTGGCCGGTTACCCCTGGGAACCCTCGACTACCAGTCCGGGCAGGGCTGGCTGGGCGAAGGCGACGTGAGCGGACGGCGGACGGCCCAGCCGGGGAGCGGGCGGAGGGTCGTCGATCGCTGACGGGATCAGCGGGATACAGGACTCCTGTCCGAGGCCGTAGTCCTGGAGCAGGCCGAGCGTGGCGATGTGGCCGGTGATGAACTCGCCGTAAGCCTTCTGGAGCTCAGGATTGTTGTTGGCCATCCAGCGCACGTCCTCAGCACGCCGGTACAGGGCCTGCAGCGACGCGTTGTCGAGCACTATCAGCACCTCAGGAAAGCGGAGGCCGTAGGCCGATCGTCAGTGCGCTCGGTTGATCCGCTGATAGCGGGCGTAGGCGGCCAGCTTCTCGGCCACACGTGCAACCGTCATCGTGGCACGGTCCATCTCCGCCAGGATGACCCGGTCGCTCCGCTGCCCCCCCGGCGTCGACTGTGGTTATGCGGAAGACGGCGTCGGTCACCAAGTGTGGGCTGCCGAATGCGGCGTAGCCGCCGGGACCGGTCGGATGGACGATCTCCTGGGTCCAGTCCAGATAGGTCATCTCGTGCCCAGCCCGCCGGGCGGATGTCAGGATGGCGGTGCCGAGGTCATTGACGGCCAGGGTATGCGAGGGATCAAGGGTCGTAATCCTGGCCGGGTCTAGGCGCCAGATGCGCGGCACGACCCGTCGGGAGTCCTCTGCGACCGCCGCGCCGGCGGTGGTGACGTACCAGAGCAGCTCCCGCTTGCCCCGGCGACCGAGGTTACCTATCAGCCCCTGGTCACGCAGAAAACTGAGGGCGCGACGCAGATAACTACTGCTGGTGGCCGTCGGTGTGAGCCAGGCGTGCAGGTGCGCGGTAGAGACGACGCGGTGGGCATAGATCGCGGCGATGGCTTCGGCTTCCAACGGGGACAACTTGCCAGTGCGCGGCGCGGCGGTCACCACGGCAAGGTTCCGGTCGTCCCGGCCGCCCAAGGCACGAACGGAGATGATCTGATGAGCATGGGGCGAACTCTATCCAGCGATGATCTTCGCCTTCGGGGCCGGTGCGCCGCGCGACTGCGCGGGTGCTACGGAGACTGCGAGCGCACCGACAAGTCCAACCCGCAGATCATCGAACGCGATCTGGCGCCCTGTTCGAACTGAAGAACACCGCCCACGCCCACGAGCCGATCGGGCACAGCACGCCTGGCAACCTCGACCCCGACTTCCCTCTCCCCGGGTGCCGCCGCAGTCCGAGGTGGTCAGCTCCGACGCTGGCGTGATCACCGGGAGATCAGAAGCGCCCCGCGGTCCAGACGATCCTCTGGAAAACAGGCAGCGGCAACAACTCGTCTTTGGGGACCTCCAGCGGAGTACCGCCCGGGAAGAAGACACCACCACACCGGTGGCAGTACCACCCGTGACGCCACACTAATGAGGCCGCTGGCCGACCACCCCGTATGCGGCTGTTGGCCCGAACGCGCTCAAGAAGCAACGCCGCGATGAGGAGCAAGGGAAGTCCCGCAAGCACGGGGATCATCCACGCCCCGGCACCGACGTTCGGCAACTGCGAGCCACCGGGTGACCCGGCGCGCGTCGCAACTCTCACGATCAGGATGCCAACGCCCACAAGCGCAGCAAAGAAGACCCCCGCAGCCACCAGTCCCCCGGTTCGCCGCTCAAGCGGCGACGGGGCCAGCGCGCCGGCGACCGACGAGACAGACATGCCGCTGTGTGCGCTGTATCCGTAAGCAGCGTAGCCTCCGACCACGCCTACCGACCTTGCGCTACCGCCGTAGGACGCGATCCCATCTCGATAGACGGCCGGCACATGCTGAACGCGCTCGACCTGTCCACAACCAGGGCAAGATAACTGCAACTCCCCCGGCCGCAACACAACCCCCATGACTACCTCCTGAATCACTCTACTCTGGTCAGAGACCTAGATCGGCAACCCTATCTCGTTTCCACCGCGTTCCCTATACCTCCATACAGAGTCGTTGCCGGCCGTTGGGTAGAACGCAATATGGGCGCGACCCATGACGGGTCGCGCCTACATTCGTCATTCACATAACTTCATCAAGGATCCCCGCTCCAGCGCCTCCCAACTGTCGGGCGGCGCGCAACAGTGCGACCATTTTACTCTGACGGCACCAGGCCGAACGTCCGTGATAAGTCCCGTGAGGTAACACCCACACTTCGCCTTTCGGGTCGATTGCCACCGGCGACCGATCCAGGCCTCATCGAAAGACGAACTGTAGCGATCATAGATATTGATGTTCTGCATAACGACGCCTCCATTTCGAGCGAGTGAATCGGATTTACGTACGAGCAAAATGCCGCTAGGGCGCTGCGGGTCGGAAAGCTTCTGCAGACAGCGCACTTTCTTCGCCTTCGTCGCCCGGCGGAAGCCCCGCATAAAATGCGTCAGCTCGTTCATCGAGCTCCTGGTACAGCTCGGCCATCGACTGCCAGTCCTCGCGGTACTGCTCAGGAAGATCCTCGGCGGTGAGACCCCAGCAGAGAGCGCCCCAAACGCCCCCCTCCCAATCGATCTTATTTCGGACGTCATCCCCCGAGCCCAGCGGGAAGATGGGCATAGTGCCTCCATCAGAGCTTATTGTTTCGTTGCTCGGCGCAGCCGAACGCGGATACTCAGCGGCCCGCCGAAAGTCGACGAACCGATGAACGTTTGCGGACCGCCCATGCGCGACCACTGAAGGGCGAACGCCGACCAGGGGCGGCCAGGTGTAGATGGGGTCGGCAACGGCCCCGAAACGGTGCGCAGACAAGGCGCTGCGCGGAGGTTACCAGCCCGCCCCGGAGACCTGCGCCTTATCCCGTATGCGATGACCCATCATCGCTTTCGTCCTTGTAGCCATTCGCGAACATCCTCCACGTCGTACCGACAGCTTCTGCCGACCTTGTAGCGAGGAGGACCGGTACCAGCCCAGTTCATTTGATAGAGAGTCTTAGGCTCAATCTTCAGAGCCGCAGCCAGCTCGGCATGACTCAGATAGTCCCCGATAAACTTCGTCGTCTTCACGCCTCGCCTCAATTCCAGAGATGGTAACTGCCTTCCCGTGATACACCGATCCTCAATTCGGCTAGCGGTGGTCGAGCCGGCCTCTAGGCCTCTATCGGCGCCATTGGGCTACGGCACCTGGGCTCGGGCTGACGGTCGAGCCCGGGTGCCGACCAAAGGCCTTCCTGCGTAAGGCGCCGCTGGCAGCCACTCGGCGTATGCCAGATCGCTATCGCCACGTGCTGGGTCGTGCGATGCGACCTTGATGACGACGCTTCTCGCATGGGGAGCAGCGTGGAGTGAATCCACAGCTGAGGGAGGTTGAACACAGACACTCCAGTGTCGATTCGACATCGAGTGAGGTCGTTACGACCTCGTTGGTCAACTGTCTCAACCGCAGTAGATGGATGTCAACATGGATGCTAAAGTTGTCGATATGACATCACCCGTTGGCGAAGGCATCCCAGGCGCGAGCCGGCTCGAAACCACCCCCAGCTCCGCAGTGGCGGAACGCATCCGAGAGGCCCGTAGGCGTCGCGGCTGGTCAGCAAGCGAGCTTGCAGACCAGTGCAGCCAGGCAGGTTTTCCCATTACCAAGGCCGTTCTCGCGAACATCGAGAGCGGTAGGCCGAACCCCGATGGGACCCGCCGCCGTGATGTCACCGTGGACGAGCTCTTGGCATTCGCTGCGGTCCTGGACGTCGCCCCCGTCTACCTCATGGGCCTACCCGACGGCAGTCACGGCGTGAGGATCACGGAGTCGACCGTCGTAACCAATCGGGACGAGCTGTTGATGTGGATCCGCGGCGACCAGCCACTGCCCGGTGCGGATGCGCGGCTGTACCTCACCGCAGCTCTTGAACAGTTGCCGGCGGTCGATTCAGCACAGGTCATCGACCAGCTTCGCCGAGCAGTCCTTCAGGACCGCGCAAGAGAGCTCACTGCGCAGTTCAATGCGACCGCAGCCAGCATCGCCGCGGACGCGAACACTGAAGTTGAGAAGGTGATTGCCAACGTTGGGGCAGCCCTCGCGAAGGGTGCCACAGTGGAGGACGTTCTAGGGCTCTTGCGCACAGCTAGCGCTCAGCTTGAAGCTCGCGCCGCCTCCCTGGTCGATGTCGATACGACATCATAGTGAGCCGTATTGACATAGAGTTGCCAACCGCCTCATCATGGTCGACGGAGTAGTGATGGCTTCCCTCGAAGGCGGCGTTATGTCAGGCCTTGAACACTTGCCCGAAACCACCGGAGCCAGCCTTCCCGTCGAGCCTGCCATACCGCTCACGCGCGGAATGGTGGCTATCACGGTCCCGCCCGCATCCCAGCCGGACATTTCAAATATCGGAAACATCGTGCGATTTATCGCCGAATGGCAGCCGGACAGACTTTTGCTGACGGCCCCGGGGCTGGCGTGGGGTTGCCGCCAGGACCTCATCGAGCTGTTGAAAGAGATCCGCCGCGTCTACCAGCTTCCAGTCGTCATCCAAACAAACGCTCTTACGGTGCCTGGCGTACCCCAATGGAAGAATCAATGCCTGGAAACGTTTGCCGCACTCAACATGACACCCCATGCAGGCATCTACGCGCCAGCCCCGGGCTGGTATAGCGTGTGTTCGAGCGAACCCCCTATGTCGACTTACGCGGGCGCCATTGCAATCCTTCTCGCCCGAGCGTTACGCGCTTCCGTCCTATGTGCGGGAGCAGATCGCATGGGAATCATTGAGGAAACGGTAGGAAAAACCCATAGCGATGGCAAGACGCTGTGGGGAATCGAACTCGCCGAGAAGGCAAGGCAAGGTTTCCTCATACTTGAGTCAACACCGCTGGAGACCAAGCCGACGGTCGTTCCGATACACCGTGACGGATCTTTTACCGTTGCCGGCGTGACCTACAACTAGGAACCTGTTCGACTACCTAGAGTCTCACGACACTGTCCATCGATCGAACACCATCGAAATACCGTCTACGGCATTTGCGCTAGTCGACTTCTCAGGTCTTCAGGAATAAAAGCCTCGATCCTACCCTGCCACGCATTTACTCTTATGCCAGAATCAAGAAGTAGCTGCCGTCGAACCTCGGAATCGGGTGCATTCGTCCATGCATCAGCATAGGTTTCGCCTGTCTCCTCCGTAACCCACTCCGCCTTGCGCTGCGGCAGTTCCATCAGGCGCTTACGGGTCGAGGCAAGATTTCCGATCCGCTCCCTATATTCCTCTTCACCGTCCGGATAGTCGTAAAGGCCTTCGTCGTACTCTTCACGCACGCCAGCCATCGCCCGGACGACTTGCTCTAACTCCATGGAATGATCCTCGCCTGGCACGTAAACCTTGCGTACTACCGAAACCTTTCCCAGGTAGTGAGTCGCCATCTGTTCCACATACGCAGAGAGGTCAGCTCCACGAAAGGTCGCATCAGAGCAAGCCTCGACCCGGATTTCGACACCATTCTCATCAAGCCGTTTTTTGGGCGTGCATCGGTAATATTCGTACACCTTCTTTGCCGACTTATTGACCACTCGGTAAAGCCTGCTCTGACACTGACCGCAGTGAACAATTCCGAGCAGAGGAGCGGTCCCTTCTGCACTGCGTTCCATTGTTTTTGCCCGCTTGGCCAGTGAGAGCTTTAGCGCAGCCCACTCTTCTGCCGTAAACAGTGGTTCTGCGACGACGATGGGGAGCCCAGCTCGATCCCGCAGCGGCTTACGTTCCCTGACACTCGGACCGGTTAGCTTGATGCCCATACACGCGTCAGAGTTGAGAATCTTTCCCACCGAAGAGGGGTTCCACACATCTGAAATCGCCCTTCTCCTTGGTTTGGCTGGGTTCTGCGGCGCATAGTAGCGTGCGGGAGTCACAGCTTTTTCCGCTGTAAGAATCTTTGCTATCTCTAACTGACTCTTGCCAGCAGTTGCCAAAGCTCCCATTCGGCGCACTATCTTTGACGTGACCGGATCTGGTGCGAGGCTTTTGCCCTGGCCATCAGGAGCATCGACGATCATATAGCCGAAAGGTGGCTGCCCTCCCGGCCAGCGCGGAGTCCGCCGCAGATACGCATGGGCATCCTTTGCGCGATTCTTGATCCGCTTGAGCTCCATCTCCGCAAACAACGCCGCGAGCATCAAGAAGATCTTGGCCATCATCGTGGCCATCGAGTCTGCCTCGCTGCGAAAGTCGAGGGTTATGTTGTCGTCTGTGAAGATCAAGATCTTTTTGTGCGCCTCGGCCCAGCGCGCCACGTCGACGCAGTCAAAGATCGACCTGAACGCCCGATCCACCTTGGCAAAGATCATCGCGTCCCAGGCGTCGGCCATACCGTCAGCCGAGTCGTCAAGCCACGGCCCTAGGTCAGGTCGGTCGAACGGAGCTACAGTTGCCGATACGTCAAGATCCTCGAAGAACCCGACGACCTCCATGTCCCGCTGCTCGGCGTGACGAACGCCGGCCTCACGCTGGGTCAAGTGAGAGGTCTTCTCGTTCCCCTTCACAACTGAGACTCGCGCGCCCACGACTGCTCTGATCATCAAGCCATACTCCCTGGTCAGCTGCGATTCCGCCAGTTGTAATTCCGCGTAGATGCGGTGGCGCATCGACTACCAGATGGCGTCGGCCAACCTCGCGGCGCTCGCATCCTCCGCGGTGACGGAGCGCGCCGCGAGTTATGGGGAACGCTGGTCGGACCACGCTCCGGTGACGTGCGCTTACGACTGGGACCTCGCGGCGGTGCCGGCTCCTCGGCATCCCGCAGACGGAGAGCTCCTCTCCGACGCCGCCGACCACGTCCAGGGCGTCACGCATCCTCGGGCCGCAGCAGGATCACCACCGACTGGGTGAAACCGGTCGTGATCGCGAGTTCGCGGCTCACGCGATCGACTCGGCCAGCGCGAGCAGCCCTGACAACCGCGCGGTGCGGGAAGGACCCGACAGTAGACCCGGGTGCCGGCTCCGCGGCACCTCCGCCAAAGAGATCTCCGGACCCGGCCCGCCTGAGTCGACGCGGAACTACCCCGGATAGTCACCGTTCGCCAAGTCATCGAGGAACGCGCCCCAAAAACCATCCGGGTCGAGCGTGGCAACACGATCGATTCCGTCGATGACATCTCGAACACTTCTGGCCACATCAATGGACACGCGCATGTCAACGCCTTGCGGATAGAATGGCGCCATCCCCAGCACCGCGTCGAGACAATCCACGAAGGAAGTCAGACTGTCATTCACCGCGATAGCGGCATCGGGCCTCCAGGTAGCCAGCAACAAGACCCGGTGAGACGCGCGGTCCAGGCACAACTCGTCATCTTCCCGCGAATATCCGATCACCCATCCGTCCACGTCGTAATCAAGATCGGCGGTCGACGGTCCGCGGAGTTGATCGACAGCCCGGAAGATCGTGAGAACATGCTCGGGCAGCCCTCGACCTTGGAGCGTCGCCACTGCCGAAGCATCCATGCCATCCGCGGGAGGAATATAAAGGCGCCTGTCAGCCATGGCGGGAGCCTACCACAGTCAATTGAACAATTGACCGATATAGGTCGCCAGAGAATCCCTCGATGAATCCCGCACGGCCGGGTCCGACCACGGCAAGGAGTAGGTGATCTGAAGGTTCGGGTTCGTCAGAAGCGGAAGTACCGCACTCTTACCATTGGGTCCCTGACATCGCGGACACATACCATATTCCGTATAGATTTCGGTGATGTCAGAGGGGTCAAGCCCCGCGGCGACAACCTGGTTGACCAGCGCCTCCTCCGCATGACCCGTGGAGTCAGAATGTGCGACGAATATCCTGCCTCCGGCACGAGCCGCGCCGTAGAGGTTGCCCCGGTTGTCGTCGATGAGCCGCTGCCATGCGGTGTGCTTCGCGAGGTCGGTGGAATAGAACCCGACCGGCGAACCCGGATCGCACACGTTGTGGACCAGGACGGCCGCGTCGCCGGCGACGACGAAATAGGTGTGCAAGCCGTCGATGGTGAGGTCGTAGGTGGTCATCGACGACGCGTAGTTGCGGACGTCGGCCACGGTGACGGCACCGTTCGCGCCCGTGGTCTGCAGGCGGTCGCCGGGTTTGAGGTCCGAGGCGTCGACGAACGCGCCGGCCGTCAGGTCGAAGTACGGGTGGTTCTGCGTACCGGTGATGGTTTTGCGGCCGGCCGATGTGGCGACCGTCAGATCGGTGAAGTCTTTGTCGGTGCGCGTGACGTGTATCCGGTCGACGCGGTGTTTCTCGACCTGCCCGTTCGGTGGGGCGTTTTCGACGACGTCGCCGACCTTGACGTCTTGGATGGGTCGGGTCGATCCGTCGGCCATGAGGACCGGGGTGTCGCCCTTGAAACTGTGAGCTCCGGGGGTGTCGCAGAGGTCGCCGACCAAGTTGCCGGCTCGGCTGGCGATGGCGTCGGCCTCGTCGGAGGCTCGCAGAAGCTTGCCGATCTTGGCGAGCTTGGTGAGTTTGCCCATCGGTAGATCGCCCACCACCGCCATGACGCATCCGGCGTCCACGCTCTGCGGGCAGTCTTCGATACGGCGGTAGTCGGTGGCGATGTTCAGGACGGTGAGGAAGTCGTCCAGATTGCTGTCCGAGCCGCCGCCGAGGCCGGCTTCGTAGGCGTTGACCGCGTTCTGCGTCTTCGAGAGTGTGGGATCGCCGCCGGTCAGAAGCATCATGTTCCGGGACGCCGGGTCCTGGCCGGTGTACTGGGCCTCCGCCATCAGCCCGATCTGACATCGCGCGTCGCAGGTGAAGGTCGCGGCCGGCCTTTCGTCGACCTGTTCCTGGTCGCACAGGCGCTTGGCGTATCCCGTCTGGTTGTCGCAGGGGTTGGCCGCGCCGAGGGAGACCTGGGTGTCGTGGCTGCAGATGCCGGGATCGGCGTCGCACTTTGTCAGGCCGGTCGGGTCCGAGGAGTTGACCGGGTCGTTTCCGGCATAGGCGTATCCGCCGATCGTCTGCGGATTGCTCGGCTGCAGGACGGGATCGGCCGATATGAAGCGTCCGGTGCTCGGGTCGTACTTACGGGCTCCGACGTCGACCAAACCGGTGCTGGTGTCGGTGGTCTTGCCCAGGAAGGTGTGGTCGTCGGGGAAGGTGCCGAAGGTGGCGGGTGTGGTGCCGCGGGTTTCGCCGAAGGGTTTGGTGTAGCGGCGGGCGGTGACGTGGCCTTGGTTTTCGTGGCTGGGGCTGTTGTCGATAGTGGTGTCGGCGCTGCCGTGGGCGTCGCCGGTTTCGATCGAGACGGTGCTGTCGGAGTTGATGATCGTGGTGGCGGCGCCGGAGAAGGAGTAGTAGCGCTGGGCGGCCACGGCTCCGGCGGTGAGGTGGATTTCGGTGGCGCCCAGGAACAGGGTGGTGGTGGTCTGGCCGGTGCCGGTACTGGTGTCGCGGCGGATGAGTTGGGTGCCGCCGGCGTCGTAGAGGTAGGACGCGGTGTGGCCGGCTGCGGGGTCGGTGACGGTGGCGAGGTGGCCTTCGGGATCCCAGGTGAGGGTCTGGTCGGCGGCGGTGGTGCCGGGACCGGCGGGGAACTTCCGGCTGGTGGTGTTGCCGGCGCCGTCGGAGGCGAAGGTGGCGGCGCTGGTGGTGCCGCCGGTGGCGTTGGTGACGGTGCCGAGCAGGTGCGGGCCGGGCCCGGTGCCGGGGGTGCTGCTGCTCCCTGACGGCAAGGTGTTGCGGGTGCCGGGGGCGGCGTAGCCGCTGTAGGTGTGGGTCGTGTCGGCACCGGTACCGCCCGTGGTGGCATGGTCGGTTACGGTGACCCGGTTGCCCATCGCGTCGGTGGCCATTCCCGGGGTGGTTCCGGTGAAGTCCTGCCAGTAGGGCGCGGGCCCGGAGCCGGCGGTGGAAGAGGACGTGGGCGCCGTCGTGGTGCAGCCGCCGATACCGCCGGCGGCGGGTCCGGTGCCGAGGGTGGCGCTGGGAGCGGGGGTGGTGCCGGCGTTGTCGGTCCAGGCGTGCAGGAGGCGGCCGAGCGGGTCGTAGCCGTAGCACTGCAAGTCGACGGTGCCGGGGCTGCTGGTGCCGGGGCTTTGGTCGTCGTTGGTCGAGGTGAGTTGGCCGGCGGCGTTGTAGGTGTAGGTCTCATGGGCGACGCCGTAGCCGACGGTCGCGCCCGAGGTGTCGGTGCCGACCGAGGCGTCGGTGAAGGACTGCACGACGCGCCGCGCCGCCTGGTCGTACACGTTCTGCGTGATCACCTGGTACGGCGCCGCACCGACGGTGCGGGAGGTGGTTTCGCCGAACGGGGAGACTTCGGAATCGTCCAGCAGGTCCTGGTAGTTGCCGGTGCTGCCGCGGGCGGAGGTGAGAGCGCCGGTGCGGCTGTACTTGTTGGTGACTGTGTTCGCCGCCAGCCCGGCGGCGGGCACGGCGGGCATGGTGTAGTGGTCGACCTGGCCGGTGACGGTGTACGCGGTCGTACTCTGATACACCCCGCCCAACGCGGCATCAGGCCCGGTGGTGGGGATCGACACCTGGTTGGCCGTCGGCCGGTTCATCACGTCATAGCTGGTGGTCGAACTGGTGTAGGCGAGCCCTGAGGCGGTGGAGCCGCCGACGTAGCGGGTGGAGGAAGAAGGCAGGCCTTTCGACACCGTGTCATAGGTCCAGCCGACGAGCTGATCGGGCTGGTCGGTGGCCGCCACCCCGGTGACCGGCGCGGAGTATTCGCCGGTCTTGCGGCCCAGGTGGTCCCAGGAGTTGTAGAGCGAGATGCCGCGGCCGTCGGTGGAGGACAACTGAAGCCCGGCGTTGTCGAAGGTGGCGGTGGTGACACCGGAATCGGGATCGTCGGTGCGGACGGTGCGACCCAACAGATCGGTGGTGGTGCTCCACGTGTTCTTGGCCGGGTCGGTGACCGTGACGGTGGCCGTGTCGTCGGCGTTGAAGGCGAACGCGTAGCCGGTGACCTCGGCGAGTGACTTGTCGGCGTCGGTGCCGGTCACGGCCGGCGGGTTGGCGTGGTACTGCCACAAACCGGTGGTGCGGCCCCGGGCATCGGTGATCGTGGAGCTGGCGACGCCGCCGGACGGCGGGATGGTGTCGGTGCGGTCGGCACCCCAGGTGTGGGTGAGCGTGGACCACAGCGGCTGGTTGTGGCCCAGCACCGTGGAGGTCACGGTGTGGGCAGGCAGGTTGTATTCGGTACTGGTGACCGACGGGATCTGCGCCGGATCGCTGTACTGGACGAACGCACCCGATGGCGCGTTGGTCCCGTCGTAGAACGCCGCACTGGCACGGTGTGGCCGGCCCAAAGCGTCGTACGAGGTCTGAGTCACCACCTGACCGGCGCTGCCGTCGGCGGGAGTGGCCTGGGTCTGCTGGGTGCGGCCCAACCCGTCGACGATCGTGTACGCCGTGGTGGTGTCTCCGGCGGCGTCGGTGAGCGTGTCGGTGTCGACGAACGACGGCTCGGTACCGCCGGGTCCGGCCAGGAAGTAGGAGTAGGAGACGTTCGGGCTGGCCGATCTCGCTCGATTCGGCTGCCACACCCCGGTGGTGCGGCCCAAACCGTCGTGACTGATGGTCGTGGTGTGCCCGTTGGTGTCGGTGACGGTCACCGGCTGCGCACGCCCCGGATCCAACGTGGTCACCGCCGGAGCCCAGGATCCGACAGCGCCGGTGGCCGGATCCGGGGCTGTGACCGCCACCGAGGTGGGCAGGGCGTGGTCGGCCGGGGTGTAGGCGGTGGCGGCGATGTTGCCGTCGGCGTCAATGGCCTGCAACAGTCGGCCGTAGGCATCGAACGCCGAGGCGGGGGTGGAGGATTTGGTGATCCAGGTGGCGTTGTTGGTGCCGTCGTTGGCCGATTCGACCTCGGTGCGGGTGACGTTTCCCGGTCCTGACGCGTCACCGAGCGGCTTGTCGTCGAAGAAGGTGCGGGTCCCGGAAATCTCCGCCTCGGCGGAGCCGACAGCAGGCGGGGTCGGGGTCCAGGTGCAGGAGCCGCCGTTCGGGATGACAGTGGTGGTGACCAAATCAGCCAGTCCGGAGCGCTGCGCGATGTCGGTGGTCGCGGCCGCGCCGGTGTTGGCGTACCAGGTGCGGGTGCACAACTGCGGCACCTTCCCGTCGCCCTGATCGAACCCGGAGGTTTGGCGGCCGTTGCCGCCAGAGGCGATGGCGCCGGTGAACACCGGCAGAGAGTCGTCGTAGGTGTAGTCGGTCCGGGTGCGCCGCATCCCGGTGGTGATCTGTGTGTAGGTGACGGTGGTGCCGGTGTGCTGGAACCTGGCCCGCTGCTTCGGCAGGGTGTCCGTCCGGTTGTGGACCGCGGTCGGGGCCGAGAGCACCGGATGGTCGATGGCGTCGGATTGCACCGGTGCCGAGGCGTCGGCGGATTCGAAGGTCTGCGTTTCGAAGACGCGGCCGGCCAGGGCGTTGTCGTCCACCGTGTTCGGGAACTCACCGCGGGAATCGGTGATGGTGACCGGCGCCGAGACTCCGGCCAGGTTCGGGTCCTGATCCATCCCGCGCAGGTAGGTGGTGACGGTCTTGGTGTTGAGGGTGTTGTAGATCCCCTTCGCCGGAGCGTTCGGGTCGATCTGGTCACCGGTGACCGCCACCATGGTGCCGAAGCCGCGGAACTGGTCGAAGGTGCGGTTCTCTTTCGGCGTCTGTTCCGAGTCGTTGGAGTGCCAGGCCGGCGATGAAGGATAGGCGTAGGTGGTGACCACCGAGGAGCCAGAGCCTTGGCCTGCCGAGGTGGAAAGCTTGGTGTTGTCGTCGGTCTGGACCTTGGTGACCACCCACTTGTTGAACCAGTCCAACGACGGGGCGGTGTCACCGGGTTTGGTCCAGTACTCCGGAAAGCACAAGGTGTGGTTCGCGTCCACCGTCGGGGCACCGCTGCTGCACGGGTACGCGGAGGTGTCGTAGGTGGCGCGGATGTCGCCGCCGAGCTCGTCGTCCACGCGCACCAGACGCGGCGTCGACTCAGGGCCTTGAGACGGGTAGGCAGGAGAGATCCCGGCGCGGTTGTCGAACTGCTGGTAGCCGAATGTCACATCGGGCATCTGCGTGTGCTGACCCCCCGACAGGCCGGTGTGGGTAACGGCGTCGGTCTCCAACGCCGTCCCGCCGGCCCCGGTGGCCGGAGTGACCCAGTGCTGCTCCAACTCCCAGGAGTCCACCGGCGTGAACGCGCTGTCGACCCGCACCTGCGTGGTCACCGTGGCCAGCCGCGCGGTCTGGAAGAACGTCGGCGCGACGTTGCCGCACGGGCCGGACGACGAGCAGATCTGATCGGCCGGCACATCCTGGAACGCCGCATCGTTCGCATCAGTGATCCCGGCCGACACCAGACCGGGACCAGGCGAGGTCAGCGTGGTCGGACAGGCGATCGGGCCACCGTCATGGATACACCGCGGCACCAACCCGAACACGACCTGCGCCGCCGGCCGCAAGCCCGCCACCACATCCGGGGCCCGGAACCCGTAGTCGATCCCGGACAAGTACCCGGCCGAGGTGTACTGCACCAGAGCACCGGTCGCGGCATGCGTATAGAAATTGAACTCGCGCAGGTAGTTGTATCGGACCACATTCCCGTGCGGATCGACGACGAAGTCCAGATTCCACCGCCACCCGGCCCGACAGGTGTTCGGATCGACAGTCGACGTCGGATCGTTGCAGGCCGTTCCGGCACCGGTGCCGAACACCGGCTCACCCCACGCCGAATACGTCGGCGAATCGCTGCCGTTGCCGCCCAGCGCGGCAGGCAGCCGGTTGGAACCGAAGTAATACTGCGTGCCGTCGGTGGTGGTCAGCCGCCAATAGGCGTTGTCGTCCGCGGGATCGCCGTTGCCGGCACCGGTGAGCTCCTCCACCCGGGACCCGTCGTCCCCCGATATCCGCCACATGCCGGTCGCGTCGTCCCGCACCAACTCCCCGGAATGCCCGGCCAGCGAGACCGTCGCGTTCGGGATACCCAAGCACACGTCGCCGACCGTCTTCCACGACGACGGAGCACCCGGCACCTTCGCACACGGCGTGAACGACCGCTCGATGTACCCGGCCCCGGCGTCCCAGCCGTCGCCGATCTGCGAACCCTGCGAGTTCGCGTTCGCGGTCTGGCCGTCCAGAGTCGACGACGAGTAACTGAGCCCCAACGGCGGCGCCGACCCGCCGAGCGAGGGCGGTGCGGTCATCGGATAGGAGTAGGAGAACGACCCGGAGTTCGACACCGTCCAGGTATCAGAGGCCTTCAATGGAGTCGCGCGGTAGTCACCGTTTCCACCGGCGGGCGCCGAACCCACGGCCAGGACCACCGGTGCGGTGGTCGAAGCCGCGGCGGGCAGGGACACCGTCGCGTCCAGGGTTCGGCCGCCACGGTTGTTCACGAAACCGACCGGCGTCTGGATCCGACAGCCGGCCCGCTCCGGTGTGGTCAAGGCACACGCCGGAAGCGCGACCAGACGGAGCCGATCGGCGAAGGAACCGCCGAAGGCGCTGCGGAAACCGCTGTAATCCAGGCTCAACGCCACCGACGCGGCAGCACCGCCGGCATCTGTACGCGACGCGGAAACGATCGTACCCGCCACCCCCGCACGCTGCGCCGCCGCATGATCCGCAACGCCGACACGCACGGCGACCGGCGAGGATGCGGGGCTGTTCGTCGATCGCACCGCGCCGGCGGTCGGAAGCGACAACGACACCGGCGTCCCGGTCGCATGCACCGCCGCGCCACCGGGCACCGTCAACGTCACATCAGCCACCGCCGACGACGGCCACACCGGAGCCGACACAGGAGTCACCGGCGCGGCAGCAGGGCGTGCCGCCGGTTTACCGACCGTCTTGTGCCCCGGCACCGACGGCTCCGCCACCGGCTTGTGCGGACGCCACTTCCCGGTCGAGGCAGCCGCACCCGTGCCGGGCAGCGTCCCCGCCACTGTCGTCACCGCCACCGCGGCGACCAGGACCCAAGCAGTCAACGGCCGACGGCCGCCGCGCCTGGAAGATGAGATCGAAGAAGAACGACGTGTCACCATAAGACACCCCCCGTGTCCACAAAGCGGCGGCAAACCCCATTCGCCGACTTGTCAGCAGGCTAACAGCGAGCGACCACTCGGACACAAGTCAGAGCTCTGATACTTTGCTCACCCTTTACGCCCCACGCGCGCCGCCGCGTCGGCCGAGTGCGCCGACAACCTCTGCAACCTGGGAGGATGCCGACTCGCGGGGGTTGAGGCTGATCCATCTGACCGTCGGCCGGTTGTTCACGTGTCCGATGCCGGCCAGGGCTGTGCCGGCGGCGACGCGCCAGAGCCGAGTATCGGCATCGCCACGACGCAGCGCGGGCCGCGGCATCGGAATCACCGTGCCGGCCCGCAAGATGCAGGCCCATCTGCGCTGGCGCAACGCCAACGCCCGGCACCCCGACGACTTGGCCCCTCGCGGCGGTGCCGGCTCAGCGGAGTCCGATCGAGGGCGTCGCCGCCACCGCCGCCGACTGACCGACTGACTGACTGACCGACTACATCAGCCCGATCCGTCGCTGGCATCCCCGCCAACCCCGAGATGCCGCCCCGCCAGCCACACCACGGACCGGGCCCCGACCGTCACCCGCGCCGACACCCCCTCGCCCGACGACGGGTCGGCGGCCGCCACGACCGCGCCGAGGTTGCCCGAGCCTGAGCCGCCGTAGATGGTCGCGTCGGTGTTGAGGACCTCGCGCCAGGTCCCAGGCCAGGGCATAGCGATCCGGTGGTCGCGGAGCTGGCCTCCGGAGAAGTTGGCGACGCACACCAGCGCGGAGCCGTCGTCGTAGTTCCCGAACCTGGCGAAGGCCAGGAGGTTCGCGCCGGCGTCCGATGTCAGCCAGTACGTTGCGTGCGGGTCGGCGTCGCGGGTCCACAGGGCCGGGGTTTCGCGGTAGCGGGCGTTGACGTCGGCCAGCAGCCGGGTGAGACCGCCGTCCTCCGAATCGTCGGCCGGCCAGTCCAACCCGCGCTCCTCGCTCCACTCGGCTCGCTGCCCGAACTCGCCGCCCATGAACAGCAGCTTCTTGCCGGGGAACGCCCACTGGTACGCCAGCAGCCCGCGCAGGCCGCCGACCTGGTCCTCGCGCGTGCCGGGCTGCTTGCTCGCCAGCGACTGCTTGCCGTGCACCACCTCGTCGTGCGACAGCGGCAACAAGTAGTTCTCGCTGAACGCGTACGTCGAAGGCTGTGTCAGGTCACTGTGATGATGACTGCGGTGCACAGGGTCACGCACCACATAGCGCAGCGTGTCGTTCATCCACCCCATGTTCCACTTCAGGTCGAACCCGAGCCCGCCCTCGCTCGTCGGCCGCGTCACCCCCGGCCACGCCGCCGACTCCTCGGCGATCGTCACCACGCCGGGGTGCCGGCTGTGGATCGCCTCGTTGAGGCTCCGCAGCAACGAGGTGGCGTCCAGGTTCTCCGTGCCGCCGAACATGTTCGGCTCCCACTGCCCCGGACCCCGCGAGTAGTCCAGGTGCAGCATCGAGGAGACCGCGTCCACGCGGAGCCCGTCGGCGTGGAACTCCTCGATCCAGTACAGCGCAGAGGCGATGAGGAAGTCACGCACCTCCCACCGCGCGAAGTCGAAGACCAGGCTGCCCCAGTCGGGATGCTCGCCGCGCCGGGGATCAGGGTGCTCATACATCGCGGTGCCGTCGAAGCGTGCCAGGGCCCACTCGTCCCGGGCGAAGTGCGCCGGGACCCAGTCGAACAGCACCCCGATCCCCGCCTGGTGCAGCCGGTCCACCAGGTACCGCAGGTCGTCGGGATGCCCCAGCCGCGAGGTCGCGGCGAAGAAGCCGGTCGTCTGGTAGCCCCAGGACCCGCCGTAGGGGTGCTCCATCACCGGCAGGAACTCCACGTGCGTGAACCCGTGCCGCTGCACGTGGTCCACCAGTTCCGACGCCAGGTCCCAGTAGGTCCGTCCACGCCGCCACGACGGCAGGTGCACCTCGTAGACCGACATCGGCTGCGACGCGGGCCCACCGGAAGCCTCACGCCGTACTTTCAGCCAATCAGCGTCCTGCCACTCATATGACGACGCGAAGATCCGCGAAGCACTCGCCGGCGCCGTCTCGCTATGAAAGGCCACCGGATCAGCCTTCAGCCGCCACACACCGTCGGCGCCCAGCACCCGGTACTTGTACCGGTCCCACTGCCCGGCGCCCTCGGCGAAGCCGTACCAGCAGCCGGTCCAGTCGTCGCGGTTCAGCTCCGCCGCACGGTTCGGGTCCCAGTCGTTGAAGTCCCCTGCCACCTGCACCCGCCGCGCGTTCGGCGCCCACACCGCGAAGCGGGTCCCACCCGACTCCGGGTGGGCGCCGAATGTGTCCCAGTACCGAGGCTCCCCGCTCAAGCCGCCAACCCCGCCGACGCCAGCAGGTTTCCGTCCGGTATCACAATCTGCCGCTCCCGCGAGCGCCACAGCTCCTCCGGCTCGGCCGGAACCGACGGCGCCGCGTCAACGGCCCGCGAGTACGCCGCCGCGGTCTGCTCGCCGACCGTCGGCCAGCCGTAGCGCTGACGCACCATCGCCTTGGCCGTGGCCACCATCCGCCGCGCGCCGGGCCGGTCCTCCAGCAGCGTGGACACCGAGCGCGCCAGCGCGTCCTCGTCGCGCGCCGGGAACGTCACGCCGGTGACCCCGGGCTCGACGATCTCGGCCAGTCCGCCGGTCGCCGACACCGCCAGCGGGGCACCGGCTGCGGCGGCTTCCAGGGCCACCATGCCGAACGGCTCGTACAGGCTCGGCACGACCATCGCATCGGTGGCCGCCATCGTCGCCGACAGGTGCGAGCCGACGAAGCCGCCGAAGCTGACCGCGTGCTGGAGCCCGAGGCGGTGCGTCAGGTCCTCCAACTCGCCACGGTTCGGGCCGTCGCCGCAGATGACGGCGCGCAGCCCGGGGTGCGCGCGGCGCAGTTCGGGCAGCGCGTGCAGCAGGTGCTGGACGCCCTTCTCGTGGACCAGGCGCCCGGCGAAGCCGACCAGCGGCCCGCTGCCGGCGTACTTCGCGCGGGCCAGGCCGACCTGCTTGGGCTCGGCCCGCCAGCGGGGCATGTCCACGCCGTTGGGGATGGCGTCGATCTTGGCGGCCGGCACGTCCAACAGCACCGAGACCTCCCGCCGCATGTACTGGGAGCAGACCAGCACCCGGGAGGCCTCCTGGGCCAGCCAGCACTCGATGGAGTGGATGCCGCGGTTCAGATCGCCGGGCAGCCAGCCCTGGTGCCGCCCGGCCTCGGTGGCGTGGATGGTGGCGACCAGCGGGATGCCCAGGTGGTCCTTGACCGTGACGGCGGCATGGGTGACGAGCCAGTCGTGGGCGTGGACGAGTTCGTAGTCCTGGCCGCGGGCGGCGTGCAGGGCGGTGCGGGTCAAGGTGTGGTTGAAGGCGACGGCCCAGGCCAGCAGGTGATCGGTGTCCAGGGGTATGACCGGCGGGTCCTGCGGGGCCCGCACCACGCGGACCCCGTCCACGATCTCGTCCAGCGGTGCGCCGGGGGCGTGGCGGGTGGCGACGGTCACGTCGTGCCCGGCCCGGGCCAGGGTGGTGGCCAGGGCGTGCACATGCCGTCCGAGGCCGCCGACCATGACCGGCGGGTACTCCCAGGAAAGCATGAGGAGCTTCCTTTTGCGGAACGCGGTCGTAGCGGTCATCGTCGCCTCCTCGTCAGGGATCACGGATGCCGTCCGCTCAAGGCGTGTTTCGGCGGTGCGACAAGCATCGCCGCAGGACATTGCGCGCACGTTGCGGCCGTGAGGCCATCGTGTTCGCGTTCGGCGCCCATGGGATTTCCGGAAACAGACCGAAACCATCAGGGTCCACACTGGCCCCATGGAAGACGCCGAGCGGATCCGCCTGAACGCCGCCGACGCCGAGGGGGACGCGCACGTGCCCTGGCGCAAATGGGGCCCCTACCTAGCCGAGCGCGCGTGGGGCACGGTCCGCGAGGACTATTCCGAGGGCGGCACGGCCTGGGACTACTTCCCGCACGACCACGCGAGATCTCGCGCGTACCGCTGGAACGAGGACGGGCTCGGCGGGATCTGCGACGACCAGCAGCGGTTCTGTTTCGCGCTCGCCTTCTGGAACGGCGCGGACCCGATCCTGAAGGAGCGGTTGTTCGGCGTCGGCGGCCACGAGGGCAACCACGGCGAGGACGTCAAGGAATACTGGTGGTTCCTGGACTCCACCCCCACGCACTCGTGGATGCGCTGGCGGTACCACTACCCGCAGCAGGAGTTCCCGTACCACGACCTGCTGGACACCACGCGGAGCCGGGGTGGCGCGGATCCCGAGTACGAACTCGCGGACACCGGGATCTTCGACGAGGACCGGTACTGGGCGATCACCGCCGACTACGCGAAGGCCGGGCCGCACGACCTGTGCATCCGGGTGCGCGTGGAGAACATGAGCCTGGAGCCGGCCACCCTGCACGTGCTGCCGACCCTGTGGTTCCGCAACACCTGGTCCTGGGGCATGCCGGGGCGCGACGCCATGCCGCGGATCACGGCCAGCGGCGCGCGGCTGGTCGGCGAGCACGAGCACCTGCGGCCCCTGTCGCTGATCGGCGAGGGCAGCCCCGAGGTGCTGCTGTGTGACAACGAGACCAACAGCGAGCGGTTGTGGGGGTACGGCGGCTACAGCGAGTTCCCCAAGGACGGGATCAACGACTACGTCGTCAACGGCGCGCAGACCGTCAATCCCGAACGCGTCGGCACCAAGGCCGCGCTGCGCTACGTGCTGACCGTCCCGGCGTGGAAGTCGGCGGAGATCCGGCTGCGGCTGCGGATGTCCGGCCCCGACGTCCCCCAGCAGACCCGCGCGATCCTTCTGGGCAGCGGCTTCGAGAAGGTGATGGAGGCGCGCGAGCAGGAGGCCGACGAGTTCTTCGACGCGCTGACCCCGGGCTCCTGCTCCGACGACGAGGCCATGGTGCTGCGGCAGGCCGTCGGCGGCCTGATGTGGTCGAAGCAGTTCTATCACTACAACGTGCCGCGCTGGCTGGACCATGACCCGGGCCACTCCGCGCCGATCGGCGGCGGCGCGCGGCGCAACGCGCACTGGTGGCACATGTCGGCGCGCGACGTCATCGCCATGCCCGACACGTGGGAGTACCCCTGGTTCGCGGCCTGGGACCTGGCCTTCCACGCCGTGGCCCTGGCCCGCGTCGACCCCGGCTTCGCCAAGCAGCAGCTGCAACTCCTCCTGCGGGACTGGTACCTGCACCCCAGCGGCCAGATGCCGGCGTACGAGTGGAACTTCGGCGACGTGAACCCGCCGGTCCATGCCTGGGCCGTGCTCCAGGTGTTCGCCGCCGACGGCAGCCGCGACTTCGGCTTCCTCAAGCGCGTCTTCCACCGGCTGCTGCTGAACTTCACGTGGTGGATCAACCGCCTGGACGCCGAGGGCAAGAACGTCTTCGAGGGCGGCTTCCTCGGCCTGGACAACATAGGGCCCTTCGACCGCAGCGCCGGCGTCCCGGCCGGCGGCGCGCTGGAGCAGAGCGACGGGACGGCGTGGATGGCGCTGTTCACGCTCACGATGATGGACATGGCGCTGATCCTGGCGACGCAGGACAAGGCCTACGGCGAGTTGGTCACCAAGTTCTTCGAGCACTTCGCCCTGATCGTCGAGGCGGCCAACACCCAGGGCCTGTGGAACGAGGAGGACGGGTTCTACTACGACGTGGTCCGCGTGCCGGGGCAGGAGGGCGTGCCACTGCGCGTCCGCTCGGTGGTCGGACTGCTGCCGCTGAGCGCCACCGCCACGGTGTCCTCGGCCGCGCTGGCCGCCGTCCCGGAGCTGGAGCAGCGCGTGGCCTGGTACCGGACGAACAAGCCGCACTACGCCGACGTCCTGGCGGGCCGCATGATGCCGGCCAGCGACCTCCGGCTGCTCACGATGGTCCGGCACGACCAGTTCCCCCGGCTGCTCCAGCGCATGCTCGACGAGAACGAGTTCCTGTCCCCCCACGGCCTACGAGCGCTGTCCCACGCCCACCTCGCGGAGCCCTTCACGGTGCGCCTCGGCGAGGCCGACTACAGCGTCGGCTACGAGCCGGCCGAGTCGCGCTCGACCCTGTTCGGCGGCAACTCCAACTGGCGCGGCCCCATCTGGTTCCCGGTGAACTACATGCTCATCGACGCCCTCGACCGCCACCACCACTTCTTCGGCGACCAGCTGCGCATGCCCTACCCGACGCCGCCGACCGCAGCACCCGGCACCCCACCCCACGAGGCAACCCTCGGCGAAATCGCCGACGACCTCTCCCGCCGCCTGGTATCCCTGTTCCTCAACGACGCCGACGGCCGCCGCCCCGTCTTCGGCGAGAACGAACTGTTCCAGAAGAACCCCGACTGGCACGACCTCATCCCCTTCCACGAGTACTTCCACGGCGACACCGGCGCCGGCCTGGGGGCGTCGCACCAGACGGGCTGGACGGCGCTGGTGATCAACCTGATCCTGCGGCGGTCGGGGTGAGGTGGTCGGCACGCTGCCCGGGTGCGGTCGCGCTGTGGTTTTAAGGGCTTTTTACGGCTTCGCGAATGGTTTGATGACCTCGCGGGGGGACGCAGTTCGGTTGTGTCCCGCAGGTTGCGCTGGCGGCTAGCCGGTTCTCGTGTGCACGCCGCGCGGCGGTTCGAGTCGCCGCCGGAGGCGCCTTTCGCCTTTGACCTTCGCCCGTGAACACGCACACCGCCGCCCGCCACCATGAGACCCGCGCTCACTCGAACCGCCGCGCGGTCGTGCCCAGACTCACCGGC
>NZ_JAACYW010000050.1 GCF_015356825.1 Catenulispora rubra
GGGCCACGCCGGGGATGACGGTGATGCCCAGGCCGGCTGCGACCAGGCCGAGGCGGGTCGACCAGCTGCGCGAGGTGTGGGCGATGAGCGGTTCCGGCAGGGTCGGCCACGCGCCGAACTGCGGTTCGCCCGGCGTGCCCGCTCCGGCGATCCAGTGCTCCTGGGCCAGATCCGCCGCGGTGACGTCGGCGCGGTCGGCGAGGCGGTGGGTGTCCTTGACGGCCACCATCAGGCCGCTGTGCCGCAGTGTGGTCTGCCGGAGTCGGCTGAGGTCGTAGTCCGGCAGGCCGTGTCCGACGCCGATGACGGCCACATCCAGCCGGCCCGCACGCAGGCGCCGGAGCAGGGCGGGCGTCGAGGCCTCCTCCAGGACGACGGCCAGGCCCGGATGGCCCGAGGTGATCTGCGCCATCGCTCGTGGGACCAGCGCCATGGCGGCGGTGGGGTAGGCGCCGATCGTGAGCCGGCCGGCGAGCCGGTCACGCAGGCCCGCCAGCTCCACCTCGGTGGCGGCCAGGTCGGCCAGGATCTCCGTCGCACGCCGTAGGACCACCTGGCCTGCCGGGGTCAGCGCCACGCCCCGGCGGCTGCGCTCGAAGATCACGGCCCCGGCTGCCGCTTCCATCGCGGCGATCTGGCGGGACACGGCGGACTGCGTGTAGCCCATTGTTTCGGCTGCTCTGGTAAACGATCCCGTTTCGGCGACCTGCTGCACGATGCGCAGGCCGGTCAGCGTGAATTCGGCCACGGGTCGACCGTAGCATGCGTTTTCATCATGCATCTGGTGCGAAACCATCGTTTGACCGCATGCATGGCGGCGGGCAGGCTGGATGGCATGACCCAGCAATTCACTCGTGAAGAACTCATAGCGCGTCTGGTCAGGGCCGGTGAGCTGGAGGTGTCCGGCGAGGACCCGGCCGAGACCGCGACCTACTTCGACCCGGAGCGGTTCCGCTTCCACGGGCCGGACGGCTTCGACTCCGACTTCGCCGGTCTCACCGACTACTTCGATGCGGTGTGTGCCGCCTTCGACGACCGGTCGATCCGGCGGGGGATCGTGGTGGCCGAAGACGGCTACCTGGCCTGCCAGACGTGGATCGAGGGCACGTTCGTCCGCGAGTTCACCCATTCACCGGTCGGCCCGCTGCCGCCCAACGGTGGACGCGTCGTGTTCGACCTCATCAACATCTTCCGGTTCGATGACCAAGGACGCATCGTCGAAGAGTGGGTCCGCGTCGACAACCGCGGTGTCCTGCGCCAGATGGGCGTCGACCAGGCGGCATAGATCACGCCGCGGCCAAGCAGGTGGAATGTGAAACGTGCCCTCGGATGTGGTCCGGGGGCACGCTGGCACGCGATGAGCGAGGCGTGGTAGTGCTCTACCTCGCCGGCGTGGAGCTGCCCACGCCGCCTCGGGCCGGGTGCTGGTCGAGGCCGGGCCGCTGCGACATGTGGACTCCTCCCAGGCCGGGAAGGGGCGACCCGATCCGTCGTAGCGGCACAGGGACGCCGCCGCGACACGCGGCGGATGCTGCTTTCCCGTAAAACCGGTTGAGCTCCGCCGTGGCACAAGCAGAGTCACAGGAGCAGCATGGGTACCAACGCGGCGATCCACGCCGGTGTGAGCGCAGAGGGAGTGGAGGCGTCATGTCGGCGTTGGACGATAAATTAGAGAAGGACGCGGTCGACTCGGTGACGGCGCGCCTCGCCGCAGTCTTCGGCGACGTCCCCCGGGACGGTCTGGAGACCTCGGTCCGGCGTGCCTACCACAACTTCGACAGCAGCCGGGTTCGCACCTACGTGCCGTTGCTGGTCGAGCACGCGGTGCGCGACGAACTCGGGGGCCGCCCATCGACGACGACGTGAGTCCTGCCTGTCCGGTGCGCGACTATCGTCGCGCGCCGGCGAGAAGGACCGCCGTCGTCGGCGCCTCGTCTCCGACCAATATGGAGACCACAGCGCCAAGGCTGGTTCGATTGCCGGGCGGCGCTTCGCCTGCACGAGCGGCCGCGCGGCTGACCGACGCGCGCGGGAGCTTCGCGCCGGTCACCCCGGCGGCGATCGTGAAGTTCACCCGTGCTCCGGCTACGTGTTCACCGACGCGGCCGAGGCCACTGGGCTGCCGCCGGTGCGGCTCCACGACCTGCGCCGCGGCGCGGCGTGGCTGGAACCCGGCGGTGGGGGCAGATCTGAAGTCGGACTCCGACTGACGCGCGGGTAGCCCGTCTGGAGTCCGCAACGCCGGGATCTTCCAGGCGAGTAGATCATGCCGCGGCCGCGGACGCGTGAGCATTGGAATCAAAATACGGAGATGGGGCTTCCACCTGCGGTTGGGATCCTACCCGAGGAGCTGGTGGACGAAGTTGTCGGCCAGCCAGGCTTCGTAGCGGTCGGGGCTCCAGCCGCGTTCCAGGACGAGGCTGTGGTAGATCTCGGGCAGCACCAGGGTGATGTAGACGTCGAGGGCGTCGTCGACGGTCGTGCCGGGTGCCAGGTGCGGGGCGATGGCTTCGATGTGGCGGCGGAACCCCCGTTCGCGGCTGGCCATGATGCGGCGCAGTTCTTCGGCGATCTCGGGGTCGACACGGACGGCTTCCGTCGTGACGGTCATGACGTCGTACATGGCCTCGAACTGCTCTCGCTGCAATCCCGCCAGTCGGCGCAGCCCCCGAGCCGGGTCCGGGTCGTCGCGGGCCTGTTCGTGTTGGCGGCTGACGTTCAGGGTCGCGACGACCCGCTTGAGGATGTCCTTCAGGATCGCTGCTTTGTTCCCGAACGCCGAGTAGATGGTCGGCACGGGGATGTCCGCGGTTTCGGCGATCGCGGTGATCGTGGTCGCGACGTATCCGCGTTCGGCGAACAGGGCCCGGGCGGCCTCGGCGATCTGCTGCTTGGTGGCGAGGGCCTGGCGTTGGCGGTGAGTCGGGCCTTCTCTGTTGACAACCACGTCGTCACGGTATCACTCTATGAATCATAGTAGCACTATGATGAAGGGAGTGAGGCTATGGGAACCGTGCCGGTGATCACCGTGACTGGCGCCACTCACATCGGGCGGGCCGCGCCGGTCGCCGAGCGGCTGGCCGCCATCGGCCGTGCGGTCGCCGGCCGCGACGATCTGGTGCTGCGGTCCGTGACGTACACGGCGGTGGACTACCCCACGCACACCATCGCCACCGAAGCCCTCACCCGGGCCCGCCTGGAGCTGGCCGCCCCGGACGGGGCCCGAGTGGAGGCCCGGCTGTTCGTCAAGGAGCTGCGATCCGCCGAGAACTGGCCGATGCTCGGCGTCGTTCCCCCGGAGCTGCGCGCCGACTTCGTCGACGGCTTCCCGTGGCGGCTGGAGATCGCCGCCTACACCGGCCCGCTCCGCGAGCAGATGCCGACTGGAATGCGCCTGCCGGAGCTGTACGCCGTGGACGAACTCGGCCCGGGCCGGGCGGCGATGTGGCTGGAGGACGTGGACCAGCCTGAGGTCCTGGAGTGGGACACCGCCCGATTCGCCCGCGCCGCGTACCTGCTCGGCCGGATGTCCGCGCGCCGGCGTCATGGCGAAGTCGCCCCGATCCTCGCGGCGGCCGCGCGTTTCGCCGAACCGGATTCCACGTTGCGCTACCTGGTGGCCGGACGGATCAGGAACATGTTCATCCCGGCGATCGTCGGGGACGACCTGTGGGCCCACCCGGTCACCGCCGCCGCGCTGGCCGCCGTCCGGGATCCCGGGCTCATCGCCGACCTGCGCGAATGGACGACTCGGCTGGACCGGCTGCTGGCGTACTCGGACACCCTGCCCATGACCTACGCGCACGGCGACGCCAGTCCCCAGAACCTGCTGGTCTCCGCCGACGACCCCGACGGATTCGTCGCCATCGACTTCGGCCTGGACTGTCCGCTGCCGGTCGGCCACGACCTGGGCCAGTTGCTGGTAGGGCTCTGCCATGCCGGGATCCTGGCCGCCGACCGGCTGCCGGTGATCTCCTCGATCATCCTCGCCGCCCACGCCGACGGACTGGCCGCGGAGGGCCACGACGCGACGAGAGACCAGATTCGCGGCGGCTACCTCTCCGGGCTCGTCCTGCGCTCGGCCTTCAGCGCGATCCCGCTGGAAACACTGGCTGGTCCGCCCACCGACGAACTGGTCGCGTTCTGGACCGAACGGCTGCGGATGACGCGTGTGCTCCTGGACCTGGCAGACGAGGGGCTCCGGCTGCCGTGAACCACTGCCATGAACGACCGCTATGAACAACCGCATGAACCACAGCACACAGCACACGGCACGAACCAAGCGCACGACCAATCATCAGGGGGTTCCATGTTCCGCACAGCTGGCGCAGCTTTCCTCGGCGCCGTCACCGCTGTCGTGGCGACCGGTGTGTTCGTCGCACCCGCTCACGCGACAGCCCAGGGCGACAACGGGTTCATCGTCTTCCAGACTCCGGTCGACAACCACTTCCACATCGCGCTGGCCCACGCCGACGGCAGCGGCTACCACGTCCTGAACGTGAACGGGCCGGGCATGGCGCTGCCGCCGATCCTGGTCCAGCCGGCCATGTCACCGGACGGCAGCCGGATCGCCTTCGCCGAGAGCGGCGGCTCGAACGCCGTGTGGACCGCGCACGCCGACGGCACACACGTGGTCCGGATCACCGCGCCGCCGCCGTCGGGCTCCGACAGCCAGCCGGCCTGGTCACCGGACGGCACCAAGGTCTACTTCACCCGCGTCGCGAGCGCACCGGCGTCGTCGCAGATCTTCTCCGCCTACGCCGACGGCAGCGGCGGCACCGCGTCGCTGTCCGGTGCCCCGACGGGATTCCTCGACAGCGCCCCGGACGCCGCCGCCAACGGCGACGTCGCCTTCGCCCGCTCGGACGGCCCGAGCCCGGGGGTGTACGTGCGCTCGGCGAACGGCACGACGAATCTGTTCGCGGCCAACGGCAACCATCCCTCCTACAGCCCGTCGGGCACGCTGCTCGCCTACGACGCGCCGGTGGTCTTCGCGGGCGTCGGCATCTACTACAAGCCCACCAACGGCGGCTCGGAGACCTTCCTCAACGGCACCGGGTTCGGCTCGCACCCGTCCTGGTCCCCGGACGGCTTCAAGATCGCCTACCAGGTCTCGCCCGCGAACGCCGGGATCCACCTGCAGACCGTGGACGTCAACAGCGACACGGTCACAGGCGTGAAAACCGGCGTGCCGGTCGGCCAGTCCGAGTCCGCCCCGTCCTGGCAGCCGATGCGCAACGCCACCGTCGACCGGGTCGGCGGCAACGACCGGATCGACACCGCGGTCGCGACCTCCCGCCTCGGCTACGACGCCGCCGGCTCCGGCGGACGCCAGGCCGGCGGCGCGGTCCTGACCCGCAGCGACAGCTTCGCCGATGCCCTGGCCGGCAGCGCGCTGGCCGCCAAGACACACTCGCCGCTGCTGCTCACCGGCACCGGCGCGCTCGACCCGCGGGTCGCCGCCGAGCTGAAGCGGGTCCTGACGCCGGGCAGCCAGGTGACCCTGCTGGGCGGTGAAGACGTACTGTCGGCGAACACTGCGAACCAAGTCCGAGCCCTCGGATTCAGCACACGGCGGCTGGCCGGCCCGGACCGCTACGCCACCGCGACCGCCATCGCCGACGCCATCACCCAGAGTCCTACCCGGATCCTGGTCGCCACCGGCAACAACTTCCCCGACGCCCTCGCGGCCGGCGCCGCGACCGGCACCAGCGCGATCGCCGGCAAGAGCACCGTCGTCCTCCTGTCGAACGACCGCGTGCTGCCCCCGGCGACCGCGGCCTACCTGGCCGCGCACGTCACGAGCAACACCGAGCTCTACGGCATCGGCGACCAGGGGGTGGCCGCGCTGCGCACGGCCTTCTCAGCCAGCCGCGTCGGCGCGGTCGCCGGCCCGGACCGCTACGCCACGGCCGCGGCCGTCGCCCGCACCTTCTTCACCGGCCCGACCACACCGCACACCATCGGCCTGGCGGTCGGCGGCAACTGGCCGGACGCCCTGGCCGGCGGCGCCCTGCTCGGTGCGCACACCGGACCGCTCCTGCTGGCCGCCGGCCCGAGCCTGCCCGGCGTCGAGGGCGACTACACGGCGCCGACCGCGCCGGCGGTGGACGAGGTCCTGGTGTTCGGCGGGACCGACGTGGTCCCGGACGCAGCAGCGTTCGCGGTGAGCGACCTGGTCTCGGTGCCCGGGCACCGGAGCTACTTCATCAACCGGACGGCGCCGCTCCTGCCGTAATACACAACGGCGCGTTCAGCTGGAGTCGATCGACCAGCGGATCGCAATCCGCAGGAACGGGCAGCGGAACGGCGAGAACGGGGGTCAGCGGATCGAAGTCCGCTGGGTCGGGGTCGTGCTGACGAGTCGGCGAAAGGTTCCGACGCTTCAAGTGCAAAAGCGTGAAACCCTAGCTCACGATAGGTGAGCTAGGGTTTCGCTGCGGGTGTGCCGCCGGGGATTTGGAGCCCGAACCCGCGGATTAAGAGGAGAACTTTCGAAGTCCGCTGGTAGGGGCACCGGCAGTCTGTTGATAGCGGATCGGGGTGGTCCGGGGTGGTCCAGGGTGGATGGAACCTCTGGGCAGCGGATTTGTGAGCCACTGCCCATGAGACGGCGTTCGGACCTGGGTGATCTGTGCCCCCTGCCTATCTGGGATTCGGTGTCGTGTTCGTTGAGACTTGTGGGTCGCCGCTCGCCTTGTGCGTTGGTGCGGCTTGTTCGTCCGGGCGAGATCAGGCGGCTTTCAGTGGTTGGTCTTCCAGGCTGTGCTCGCTATGGGCGAGAACACCTTTGCTGTCGTCGTGGCGCCGGACCCGGGGCTTCACTCGTAGCAGGCGTAATAGTGCCCGGTTGAGTAGTTGCTGCCGTCGTTGGCGTTGCTGCTGTCCAGCGTCACATTCTGGCCCGAGCCGGGCAGCTCGATGACGGTGACTCCGCCCACGGCGAAGGCCCAGACGTCGTAGACGGAGCTGGGGTTCGATGCGCACTGGGAATTGATGGAGGTGTAGTCCATCGTTCCGGTCTGGGCGCTCAGCCCGGCTACCGGACAGGCGCCGTACTGGTGACCGCAGATGTTGTTTTGAGTTACGTCGACACCATTCACCGCATCGGCCATTTCCACTCTCTCGGAGATGTTCGCACACTGCACTTTGACATTCGAGCTGTTCTCGCAGAGGAGAACAGCCTGCGCGTTCACGCCGTAGGGCAGAGCGGCGCCGGGGCCACCGACGATGATTACGGTGAGGTTCACGCACACCACAGCTTGGTTGCCGTACTGGTCTTTGCCGATGACCTTGCACGAGTGCGCCTGGTTCTCGCTCGGGGCGATGGCATACAGGATCGGAAGGCTACTGGCCCCGTTGCCGCCGCCGGCGTTGGCAGGCGGCAGCCCGTGGGCTGAGCCGACGGCGTAGTGGGCCGGGATTCCGCCGGTTCCGCTAGCCGCGCCGGCGGTCGGGATCCCGAGCGTGGCGGTGAGGGCGAGGCCGGTCAGCAGGGCGGCCGTGCGCAGACGCGGGCGCGTGGTCATGGAGTCTTTCCCCTTTCGGCGCATCCCCGGCAGGGGACGCCAGCGGTGGTCGTGGTCGGGTTCTACTGCCGTGGCCGGGCCGCACGTCGGCCTTTGCCGTTGGCGGCGGCACGCGACGGGATGGGATCGAAATAGGGGTCCCGCTGTGCGCCCGGAGTGGAACCGCATTTCAGTGCGGGATCAGCGTGGCATCCCACGCCGCTCCGGTTCGGCCAGTAGACCAAGCGTCAAGGAATCGGCGACGCAATGCTAAGGACGGCGCCCTCGGCGCACGGTCTCACTACGGGTGCGCCGCCAGGGACTTGAACCCCGAACCCGCGGATTAGGAGTCTCTGGCTGAGATTGGCCTGGTCATAGAGTCGGGTTTGGCGGGGTAGCCGGCGGTGATCGTGTAGGGCGGCGCAGGTGGCACGGCGCCGCCTCGCATGCTCCTCGTCGATCCCGGTCGATCCCGGTCGATCCCGGTCAATCCCGGTCCGGAGGCGGCGCGGCGAGGTCTCGTGACCTCCGATACCACGACCGCCCGATCAGCGGTGCCTGGACCGCCACCAGAACGGCGAGGGTCACGGTGACCGCCGGACCGTGGCCGGTCACCCAGCGGGTGGCCGGGGCGGCGAGGTCGGTCAGCCCTCGGCCGGCGGCGATCAGCACTGCCGTGGAGGCTGCCGCTCCCAGGATCAGCACGGGGAGGAATATCCGCGGGCGGGTCCTGAGGATGCCCAGCGATACGTCGGCAGGGGTCGTCTGGTACAGCAGGACCGATGCCAGGAGGATCGCCTTGGACCAAGCGTGTCTCAGGAGCCTGAGTCCGGCACGGCCCGGCCGGAGCAGCTGCAGGATCGGTTCGCCGTAGAACCGGCCCAGGCGGAAGTAGATGATGTGGACCAGCAGGCGTACCGGCAGCGCTATGGCGAAGCTCATCAGAGGATTGACACGGTGTCCGACGAGTAGCAGCACCTCTGGCGTCGGCCGGAGGGCGAGCAGCAGGCCGGGGTGCGGTCCCAGGAGGCTGGGCAGGGCGATCAGCCCGCCGTATGAGCACAACGCCATCGCGATCGCGGCGAGCAGCCACCCGCGACCCGCTCGCTGGGAAAGCACCCCGATCACCCGCCGACCGTGGCTGGGTGCGGCCGGCGCGAGCTGTCGGTTCGTCACGGGGGCCGTTTCACTTCCGCTTGTCCCTGTCTCGGGCGAAACCGTCCGGCTACCGCTACGACGGCGACGGCTACGGCGTTGTGATGCGTCCGTTGACACCGACGACCATGGTAGTACCGATCGCGCGGCGCCACTCGGGGCTGGAATGAGCGCCCTTGTCGAACGTCCGTGGTCCCGGTGTCCCGCATCGCGAGGGAATCGCCGGTCAGCTCGTGGTGATGGTGTCGGTGCCCTGATGCGCCAGGAGCTCTCGAGTCTGGCTGGCCTCCGTCGCCGTGCTGCTCGGACTGCCCGCCTCAGTTTCGGACACGGCTTCCGGCACAGCCACGGCTTCCGGCACAGCCACGGCCTCGGGCACGGCTGGGGCCGATGTGGCACGGCCGATGGGCTCGCCGACGGTGTGGACGACGGTGAGGCGGTTCACTTGTTCGTTCAGCAACCAACTCAGGGTGTGGCTGGGCTGGCTGTGAATCGAGTGCAGGCCGATGGCGGCAAGCGCCGAGGCTCGGTGGTTGCGGGTGTTGATCTCCGCGAACCAGCCCTCGCGGCCGGCTGCCGCGCAGCGTTGGTCCGCGAAGCGCAGGAGTGCTTGGGCGGCGCCGGTGTTGCGGGCGGAGCGGTCGAGGTTGACGTGGACCAGGGCGGGCATCGGGGCGGAGGGCGCGTGCCGGGCCGTGGTCCAGCCGTCGCGGAGGCGCAAGCGGTGGAAGCGCGCGTCCTGGTCGCGGAGTCGCCCGAACGCGAGGCCGAAGACCACCTGTGTCGTCCAGGCGAGCGCCGTGCGCGCGGCCCATCGGTGATACGAGGCGAGGTCAGTGCAGACGAGTACGTAGCCGTGCACGCGGCTGTCCTCTTCGTAGACGCCGACGTCGTCGCTGCCGTGCCGGAGGAACCAGTTCAGGCAGAGCCGCTGGTAGCGGTCCATGCCGAGCAGGGGGAAGTCGAGGGGCCGGCCCAGGCAGAGCGTTTCGCGGAAGATTCTCGCGACCTCGGGCTCGTCGGCCGAAGTGTAGTGACGCACGCCTGCCGGAAACTCCACGGCGTTCTTCCGTTTCTTCTGATGGCAGGAAGGGTCGCTTCGCGGCGTTCCACCGACCGGCGATCAATATCGGCCCTGCGCAATCAGGTTGCGGCAGGCAGGTGTTCCCCAGGTGGAGGCGCCATGGCAGCTGTGTGGACGGCAACCGAACTAGACGAGGCGGTGTCGGTGGTGCTTTCGCGGCGTCCCGCGGTGTGGACATCACGAGTCGCGGTCCAAGCTGCGATCGCTGGCTGATCTCGTCCCGGCTCAGCCCTGCCGGACGTCGAACACGATGGCCAGCGTGACAATCAGGATGTAGCTGACCACCGTCAAGCCCATCGTGCCGAACGCCACGATTCTGGTGGCGAGCGATGCCGCTCTACTGAGGTCGTAGTGGCCGAGGATCCATCCCGTCAGGCAGAAACACACGACGGCCTCGGTGAAGAAGACGCCCAGCGCCAGGGCGGCCCACCAACCGAGCAGTCCGCCGGCGCCGGCGTAGTTGGCCAGACCGATCGAGCCGTCGCCCTCGCTGTACGCCTTCCTGGTGACGCCGGCGTGGTCGTGTTGTTTGTCGTACACATCGGCCTGCACCGGATCGAAGCCGGGCTGGGCGAAGGTGCCGGTGCAGTCCCAGTAGGTGATCTGGTTCTCGTCCTGGTGGGATGCTCCGCAGGAGGCGACGGTGAACACGCCCCGGCCGGCGCCGGCGCCCCGCAGGTGTTGGGCGGTGCTCCAGCCGTGGTTCCACAGGCGCAGCGGCTCCACGAGACCGAGGGTGGCGGTGGTGACGAGGAGCGCGGCGGCGGCTCCGAACCTGGCGGCGCGGCGGGTGCGGCGCGTGCGGCGCGGCAGCGTGCGCCCGTGCCGCAGACGCGGTTCGGGTGGCGGCTGCGCTTGCTGGGGCACGTGGTCGAACTGCGGTGGTATCCGGTCCTGTTGCGGTGGCACGTCGTCGATCTGCCACGACGCTCCGGATTCGAAGTGCCCGTTCGCATCGGCCATACCGACGGAGTACCCGTTTCGGTCTGTCAGTGCACTGGCACGGTGTCGCCGACTGGTGCCGGTGTTGATTCAGACTCCACCGATCATGCAGTATGGGCCCGGTGCGGCGGTCCCGACTGTCCCGGCCACTGGCCGAGGGCGGTTTGTGCTTCCTATCATGCGACTGTGGCGCGTTTGTCGCAGAACTCTGATACCGCTGGCACCTCTCGCCGCCGGTCTGCCTCCGTGCTGGCCCGGTGGCCGCTCTGGGTGGTGGCGCTGTGCGCCTTCTTGGCGGCGCTGGCCCTGGCGGCGGGTGCGCTCGTGGCGGTGCTGGGCTGGCTGGGGCTGCTGTCGCGGTCGGCGTTCCGGTCCTCGTCCGGGACGGCCCTGAACGTCGTCAAAGTCGTCCTGGGCGCGGTCGCCGGCGTAGGCGCGCTGATGGGCCTGGTCATCGCCTACCGGCGGCAGTTGGTGGCCGAGTCCACCGACGACCGCGACCGCACCCGCCTGTTCAACGAACGCTTCAGCGCGGCCGCCGAGCAGCTCGGCTCGGACCGCGCCGGGGTCCGCCAAGCCGGCATCTACTCGATGGAGGGCCTGGCCGACGACTGGCCCGCCGGCCGCCAGAGGTGTATCGACGTCCTGTGCGCGCTCGCCCGGCGCGGCCACGTCCTGGAACCGCCGCCGGACGCGCCGATCGAGGACCGGCTGGCGTGGGACGACGACCGCCAGTTCCGGCACGCCATCATGCGCGTCGTCGCGGCCCATCTGCGCCCCGAAGGGGCTGGGCAGGCCGATGACCACGTGCCGTACCGCCCCGTCGTGTCGTGGCAAGGGGGCAACTTCGACTTCACCGGGGCGCTGGTCGACGGCGGCGACCTCGACGGCATCGAGCTGACCGACGGCCAGCTGGTCTTCGCCGGCGCCAGGTTCGTCGCCGACGCACCGCTGGTGCTGCGCGGCAGCAAGTTCCTCGGCAAAAGCCTGCTGGACGTGCGCGGCGCGCGGTTCGAATCCGGCGGGCTCGACCTGAGCAAGGTCGTGGTCGGGCCGAAGGCGACGGTGAACTGCAGCGACACCCTCTTCGAGGACGGCCGCGTGGACATCAGCTCGACCATCATCGAAGGCTGGTTCTATCTGTGCCGCGCGAGCTTCAGCGGCACCGAGGTCGAACTCTCGGAGGCCGTCCTGCGCGGGAGCATCGACTTGCGGGAGGCCAAGCTGACCAAGGGCGTGGTGCGCTTCGATGACGCGGTGGTGGAGCCGGAGCGGTTCTGGTTCCAGGGGGCGCAGTTCAAGGGCACGGTAATGGACTTCTCCAAGGCCAAGATCGTCAGCGAGCTCGACTTCGGGAGCGCTACGCCGCCGACCGGGGTGCTGCTGCCGCCGGCGCCTTGACGAGCTGGTCGCTGGCCCGGCGCCTGCCGAATACCTCGTCCGTGCAGGTCAACCGCATATGCAGGCTTGGTATGGAGGCTGTCGACCCGGCATCGAATCTCGTGCTGTGGTCTCGGCAACGTCTCGGGCATGATGGCCGGTTGTGCTGCTGCGTCTGCCCCATCTCGCCGCGACCAACGCCTTCGGTGTGTTGCGGTTCCCCTCAGCGCAGCGCCTCCAGCTGATCGGCCAGTGCGGCCAGGTACAGCGTCACGCCGGCGCGGGGTGAGCGCAGTGGTCGGCCGCTGAGCTGTTCGATGCGGTTCAGGCGGTAGACCAGGGTGTTGCGGTGGATGTGCAGGGCTTCGGCGGTGCGCACCTGGTTGAAGCCGTTGTCGCACCAGGCGATGATCGTGGTGCGCAGGGTGGGCCAGTCGTTGTGGTCGCGCAGTTCGCCGGTGACGGTGTCGATCAGGTGCGCGCGGGTGCGGTGGCTGACGGTGGCCAGGAGCTGGTGCGCGCGCAGGTCGCTGACGGTGTGCACGCGCTTGTCCGGCGAGACCCGGGGACCGAGGCGGAGCACGTCGCACGCGTCCTGATACGCGTCGTGCAGGTCGGCGACCGACGCGGCGGGGCCGGCCAGCGCGACCTGTGCGGCCAGGCCCAGCTGCGAGCGCAGCAGGTCGGCCAGCCGGTTGCACAGGGCGATGGTGGCGGCTTCGGCGTCGTGCCGGGCGGCGTCCGGCTTGATCCGGTGCAGCACGGCGAAACGGCCGGACGCGACCAGGCTGGTGACCAGGTCCTGCGGGTCGCTGAACACCTCGCGGAGGGTGCGCAGGATCTCCGGGCGCAGCACCGGGATGCGGTGCGCCGGACCGTGCTGCGCCGGGCCGTGGCGGTCGCGGTGGCCAGCCTCGGAAGCCGGCAGCGTACCGAGTTCCAGAACCACGACGACGCGGCGCAGCGCCAGGTTGCAGCCGAGTTCGGCGCCGCGGAACAGGATCAGGCCGGGCTCGACCAGGTTCGGGTCGTATGAGGCCAGGTCGGCGAGCAGGTCCTCCAGTGCGCGCTCGCGCAGCGCCCGCGAGCGGGTGGTCACCGCCTCCCGCAGCAGGATCTCGATCTGCCGCTTCACCACCAGGCCGAACCGGCTCACCTGGCCGGGGGAGCCGGTGATGCCGACGGTGCCGACGCCGGCGCCCTCCAGCACCAGCGGCAGCGTGATGCCCGGACGCACCCCGCGCAGCAAGCTCGCCTGCCCGGCGTCGTGCGCCGCCGGTTCCAGGTCCCGGATCACCGCGACCGAGGCCTCGTGGAAGCTGCCGACCCGCGCCGGGTCGCCGCTGCCGATGACGATGCCGTCCCGGTCGGTGATCAGGACGTTGTGGCCGATGACCGCGGTGGTGTCGGCGGCGATCTCCTGGGCGAGCGATGGCGACAGCACGGGTTCGGCCCCTCTCGGTTGGGCACACTGTACAAGCTGATCTGCTGATCCGGCCACAGGTTGTTGCACTTTGCCCAATGACCGGGCCCGGGGGCGCACCTACGATGAACTCCACGGGCGGGGCCAAGATCGCGAAGCCGTGCGGGAGCCACACCGCGGTGGCACGGGCCGTCCCCCTGATCACGGGTCGTCTATCTTGATCGCGGGCCGTCCCCTTGATCTCGCACCTCGCGTGAAGCGCCATCAACATCCTGATCCCTGCAGGAAGGACTGGCCCCATGTTCCGCACCCGCTCCACCACTCGCTCGACCACTCGCTCCACCACCGGCCGCACTGTCGCCCGACGGAACAACCTCGTCGCGTGTGTCCTGGCCGCCGGGGCGCTGGCCCTGGCCGCCTGCTCCTCCGGCGGCGGCAGTCCGAAGACGGTCTCGGTCGCCGCGGCCGCCCTGGACACCATCAAGCCGGGCGCCATCAAGGTGGCCGTAGAGGCCTACGCGCCCTACACCTCGGAGAACAACGGGGGCATTTCACAGCAAACACAGATCACCGGCCTGGACGCCGACATCCTCAACGCGGCCGCGGCCAAACTGGGCCTGACCGTCGAGCCGGTGGTGACGGACTTCGCCGGGATGCTGGCCTCGGTGCAGGCCCGCCGGGTGGACATCACGATCGGCGGCGTGGCGTGGACCGCCGAGCGGCAGAAGCAGGGGCTGTTTACCGACCCGCCGTACTACTCGCCGCCGGCGATGGCGGTGGCCTCGGGCAAGACCTTCCACACCGTGGACGACCTGCAGAACCAGCAGCTGGGCACGGTCGAGGGCTACGTCTGGATCAAGTCCATCAAGGCGGTCCCCGGTGCCACACTCCACGCCTACCCCGACGCCACCAGCGTCTTCAGCGACCTGTCCGCCGGCCGGATCAGCGCAGCGTTCCTGGACCCGCTGATCATCATCGACGCGCAGAAGCACGGCCAGAAGATCCAGACCCAGTACCTGACCCCGCCGACGGCCGACCAGATCAAGGCGCACCCGGACTACTCGTACTTCGCGCCGTACATGACCGGCTTCTACCTCCCCAAGCAGGAACCGAAGCTCGAAGCCGCGCTGGACGCGCAGATCCGCGCCATGTACGCCGACGGCGAGCTGACCGCGCTGATCACGAAGTACGGCGGCGACCCGCAGCAGTTCCTCAAGCCGGCCCCGGACTTCGCGACCGACCGCCGGGGCCTGGACCGCCCGGCGGACTGGACCCCGCCGTCCGTCTGAACGCTGACCACTACGAGACACGGCAAGACACGGCGAGACACGACGAGAGGAGAGAAGGTCATGAGCCTCATCCAGGTCCCGTGGTCGGACTACATGCCGGCCCTGGAAAGCGCCCTCGGCAACACCCTGGAGTACACCGCCATCAGCTTCGTCGGTGCCGCTGCGGCCGGACTGGGGATCGCCGTGCTGCGGCTGAGCTCGTCGCGGCTCGCGCGGTTCCCGGCGGCGATCTACACCGAGATCTTCAAGAACGTCCCGCTGCTGGCCATCATCTTCCTGACCTACTTCGGCCTGGCGTCGGCCGGCGTCACGCTGAGCGTCTTTCAGGCCGGCTGTCTGAGCCTGATCGTGTTCTACGCCGCGTACCTCTCGGAGATCTTCCGGGCAGCAATCGCCGGTGTGCACGACGGCCAACGCGAGGCCGGCGCGGCGCTAGGCATGGGCCGCGCGACGGTGTACGTCCGGGTGGTGCTGCCCCAGGCGCTACGTCTGGCCTTGCCCGGCACCAACACCATGCTGGTCGACCTGCTGAAGTCCACCTCGCTCCTGGTGACGATCTCCGCCGCCGAGCTGATGTCCGAGGCCCGGCTGATCACCTCCGAGACGTTCCGCGCGCTGGAGGTCTACCTGGTGATCTCGGTGGTGTACTTCGCGCTCTGCTATCCCCTGTCCCAACTGCTGCTGTGGCTGGAGCGGCGGATCCGCGCCGGCAGGCCGCTGACTCCGGCCCGCCGGCGCCGCCTCGCGCAGGCCCGCGCCCTGCTCGCCGATTCCGATTCCGATTCCGAAACCGACGCCGCATTGGAGCCGGCCTCATGACCGCGACCAAACCCCAGGACGGGATCACCGTGAGCGCCGACCAGGACGACCCGGCCGTCATCCGCGTCGGGAACCTGACCAAGTCCTTCGAGGGCCGGCCGGTCCTGCGTGGTATCGACCTGCGCGTCGACCGCGGCTCGATCGTCTCGGTGATCGGGCGCAGCGGCGGCGGCAAGACCACGCTGCTGCGCTGTATGAACCTGCTGGAGCGGCCGGACGGCGGGACGATCTCGATCTCCGGCGAGCCGGTGTTCGCCGACGGCCGGCAGGTCCATGGCGACCTGGCGCGGCTGCGGCAGCGCGTCGGCATGGTGTTCCAGCGGTTCAACCTGTTCCCGCACCTGACCGCGATCGAGAACGTGGTCATCGGCCAGCGCTGCGCCAAGGTCGCCGAGCGCGAGGCGCTGGAGCGGGCCGCGGCCCTGCTCAAGCGGGTCGGTCTGGCGCACCGCGGGCTGGCCTACCCCGACCAGATGTCCGGCGGCGAGCAGCAGCGGGTGGCGATCGCCCGGGCCCTGGCCCTGCGCCCCGAGGTGCTGCTGTTCGACGAGCCGACGTCCTCGCTCGACCCCGAGGCCACCCGCGAGGTGCTGCGGGTGATGCGGGAGCTGGCCGCCGAGGGCATGACCATGGTCCTGGTCACGCACGAGATCTCCTTCGCCCGCGAGGTCGCCGACTGGACGGTCTACGTCGACGACGGCGTCGTCGTCGAGCAGGGCCCGCCGAGCGAGGTGCTGGACCGGCCCGCGCACGAGCGGACCCGGCGGTTCCTGACCTCCCTCGACACCCTCGACTAGGGGAAGAACACTGTGAAAGACACAGACAGCGCGCCGATCGTGGTGGTCGGCGGCGGCGTCATCGGGATGTGCACGGCGTACTACCTGGCCGGTGCGGGTGTCCCCGTCGAGGTGGTGGAACGCCAGGGCATCGGCTCCGGGGCCTCGTGGGGCAACGCCGGATGGGTGTGCATGAGCCATTCGGCGCCGGTGCCTTCGCCCGGCGTCATCGGCTACGCCGCGCGCTCGCTGGGCCGCCCGGACTCGCCGCTGTATCTGCGGCCCCGCCTGGACCCCCGGTTCCTGGCCTGGCTGGTGCGGTTCTGGCGCAGCAGCAGCGCGTCCCGGTTCCGCACCGGCTACCAGGCCGTCGCCGACCTGAACCGGCGCACCTTCGAGCTCTACGACGGGCTGGCCGCCGACGGCGTGGAGACCACGCTGCACCGGCCGGGCATGGTGCACGCGTTCCTGAGCGCCGACGAGGCGCGGCACCACTTGGCGGTGCAGCGTCAGATGTCCGCCGGCCGGTACGTGATGCCCGAGGAACCGGTCGTCGGGCCGACGGCGCGCGCCCTCGACCCGGCGCTGTCGGCCGATGTCACGGCGGCCTATCTGGTGGAGGGCGAGGGCGTGGTGGACTCGGCGGCGTTCGTGCGGGCGCTGCGCGATCGGCTCGGACAGCTGGGAGCGAAGGTGCACGAGAACATCGACGTCTCAGGGTTCGCAGGTCCCTCCGGCCGGATCGACAAGGTACTGACCAACGCCGGCGAGATCCCGTGCTCCGGCGTCGTCGTCGCCTCCGGAGTCCGCTCGGCGCAGCTGCTCGCCGCGTTGGGTCTGCGGCTGCCGATGCAGGCGGGCAAGGGCTACAGCTTCGGGGTGGATCTGCCCACGCCGCCGAAGCACGCGCTGTACTTCGGCGAGCGCCGGGTGGTGGCCTCGCCGATCGGGTCGACGACGCGGATCGCCGGGACCATGGAGCTGTCCGGCAACAACAACCGGCTGGATTGGCGGCGGCTCACGGCCGTGGCCCGCGCCAGCCGCCGGTATCTGGGGCCGTGGTTCTCCGAACCGGACGATTTGATGTCGGCCATCCGCGACCCGTGGGTCGGCGGGCGGCCGTTCCTGCCCGACGGACTCCCGGTGATCGACCGCGTTCCGGGCCGCGAGAACGTCTACCTCGCCACCGGCCACGGCATGCTCGGCGTCACGCTGGGCCCGGCGACCGGGCGGTACCTGACGGATTATGTACTCGGCGGCTCCCGGCCCGAAGCCCTGGCGCCGTTCAGCTTCGATCGGATCGGCGCGTGAGCGCCCGCGCCGAAGGCCCGCTGTCCCTGGACGAGCTGCGCGCGCTCGTCGCCGACGGCCGGGTGGACACGGTGCTGGTCGCGATCACCGACATGCAGGGCCGGCCGACGGCCGTCCGGTGACCGCCTCGCCGCGGCAGATCCTGCAACGCCAGATCGACCGGCTGGCCGCGCACGACCTGGTGCCCTACGTCGGCACGGAGCTGGAGTCGGCCAAGGGCGAGTGCAATCTCGGCCAGCACGAGACCGCCTTCCGCTACGCCGAGGCGCTGGCCACCTGCGACAACCACAGCGTCTACAAGACCGGCGCCAAGGAGATCGCCGACCAGCTCGGCATGAGCCTGACGTTCCTGGCCAAGTACGACGAACGCGAAGGCAACTCCTGCCACATCCACATCAGCCTCCGGAGTCGCGACGGCGAGCCGGTGCTGGCCGGCACCGGGGCGCACGGCTTCTCTCCGACGATGGAGCACTTCATCGCCGTACTGCTCGCCTGCCAGGAGGAGCTGACCTGCTTCTTCGCCCCGAACATCAACTCCTACAAGCGTTTCGTCCCCGGCAGCTTCGCCCTGACCGCGATCGCCTGGGGCGAGGACCGGACCTGCGCGCTGCGCGTCGTCGGGCACGGCGACTCGCTGCGCGTGGCATCCGCGTCAACGCCCTGTGTCCCGGCCCCGTCGACACCCCGCTGTTGCGCGACCTGTTCGCCAAGGACCCGGCGCGCGCCCAGCGCCGCCTCGTGCACATCCCGATGGGCCGCTTCGCGCAGCCCGAGGAGATCGCCGCCGCGGTGGCCTTCCTCGCCAGCGACGACTCCTCGTTCATCACCGCGTCGACGTTCCTGGTGGACGGAGGGATCTCCGGGGCGTACGTCACGCCGGTGTCCGGCGACGATTGAACCGCCGACCCGGGCCGATCGTGCAGCGCATCACGGAGCGCGGCTGCCGGCATTGCGGCCCCGGCCGTCGGGGAGTCGTCGTGCCCATATCATTCGGCCAGCCTCGCGATCGTCAGAGTGCTCGATGCGGGAGACGAAGACAAGGGGCCGCTGTAGTCGGGGGTGGCCTGGACGTATGCCCAGACCAGGCTCCCATCCGGCAGGATCGCGATGTCTCCGGCGATCCGCGAGTCGACCACCTGGTCCGTGCCCTGTGCCTTGCCGGACCAGTCGATGATGCGCAGGTGCGTGCCGCTGAACTTGCCGGTGCAGGTCCCGGCGTTGCAGGAGGCGCTGAGGACGTCTTCCCACGAGACGAGCAGCCGGCCGTTCGGGAGCGGTGCGATGTGTACGTTCACGTGGTCGGTGCCCGGTTCGTCGGTGAGCGGCACCGGGCTTCCGGCCGGAGTCGAGCCGTCCTTCAGGAACGCCACCGCCACCTGGTGGGTGTCTGTGCGCGGGGTCACCGTCCAGCCGCGGCCGCTGGTGTCGGCGGGGTTCTTGGCGGCGGAGGCGCTGCCGCGGGAGGCGAAGGCTGTGGCGTAGCGTCCCGAGGGCGACTTCACGATGGCGCCGGCGTTCCCGGGGAAGTCGCCGCCGCAGTAGCCGGCCCAGCACTGCTCGCGCTGCACGACCGGGGCCTCGTCGGGGGCGCCGATGCCGGTGCTGACGAAGAGCCCTGATCGCCAGTCGTCGAAGCACAGCGAGGTGAACGGCCCCGAGGCCTCGGGATACAGCGCGATGCCTTCGTTGTGGCTGCATCCCCAGTCCCAGCCCCCTGACACCACGGCGCCGTTACCGTTCACATAGACGAGCTTGTCGCCGTAGTGGCCGTCGGCGAAGCCGCCCGCGCCGTGGACGACGAAGTACGCGCCGTATTCGGTCCCGTTCCATTTCAGCGCGCCGTCCAGGACGGGCGCGGTGTCGTTGCTCGCGGTGCCGGTCAGCCTTCTGATGAACACCTGCGCGCCGTTGCGGTACCGGACGAGCGTGGCGGCGGTGTCGCCCCACTTGTTGCTGTCCGGGACCCTGGTCAGCAGGGCGAAGCCGTCGTTCTGGGCCACCAGACCGCCGACTTCGCGTGCTCCGGTGACTACGACATCCGGGCCGCGGCGCTGCAAGGCGGCCGTCAGCGGTGTGACGTGGACCCCGTCGGCGGCGGGCCAGGCCACCTGTACGGATCCGTCAGGAGCGGTCTCGGTGTCGATGCGTGTCCACTCCGGCATCTCGTTGTAGCCGGAGGACAGGTAGGACAACGGCGAAGGCAGGCCGAGCTTGGAGGTCGTCAGCCCGGGAGAGGGGGACGACGTGCTTGTGGGATGCGGCGCTGAGGGGGTGGTCGCAGACGTTGATCGCAAGGTAGGTGGGGGAGTCGGCATCGGCGACGTGGTGCTCGCGGGCGGATGCGTGCTCGGGGCGACTGCCGGTGCGGCGACGACCTGCCGCCGAGCCGATGTGCCGGTCGACGTGCCAGCCGACGCGTAGACGATCCCCGCACCGGCGACAGCGACCACCCCCGCGACGACGGCGACGAGCTTCGCCGAGCCGTGAGTCGCCAGCCACCCCGACCGGTTGGCGTGGCCTCCCGCATGCCGCGCGCCTCCCAGCGCCGTTCCCGCCGACGAGTGTGCCGCCGTCAGCGCCGCCCACCTGGCGGCGATCAGCACCGGTACCGGCACCAGCGCGAGCCCGGCCAGCAGGCGCTCGGTGGGAACCAGGCCCTGTGCATGGACACTGCACTGCACGCATTCCCGCGTGTGCCGGGCGAACTGCTTACGCCACGCCGAAGAAGGGCGCCCGTCCCATCGACGAGCCAGCTCGGACAACTCCCCACACCGGGGCACCGCCGCGAGCGCGCGCACCACGGTCCGCGCCGTCTCAAGCTGCTGCTTCATCCGCTGCACCCGCACCGAAGTGTGCCCGGCGGTCAGCCCCAGTGCCTCGACGAGCTCGGCCCGGCTCATCTCGCCGGCGGCCTCCAACCACCACAACGCCAATAGCTCCCGATCGTCCGGGTCGAGCCACCGGGTCGCCAGCGCGGTCTCCCGCCGCTGGCCGGACAGCTCCAGCCGGAGGATCGTCAGATCGACGAAGTCCGCCCCCGGATCGGCGGTGTCCGGCGGGACGCCCCAACCGTCATCGGCTCCGGCGACCGGCCGTACCTGCGCCACCCGCCACCGGTCGCGGACGCACCGGATCGCGATGGCCGCGAGCCAGGACCGGAACGCGACCGGGTCGCGCAGGTCCGCCAACCGCTCGACGGCACGGACCAGCGTCTCCTGTACGACGTCGTCGACATCGGTGTGGCCGTCGAGCGCGCGGCCGACGATGTTGTAGACCAGCGGCAGGTAGGCGGCGACCAGATCGTCCAAGGCCCGCCGGTCACCGCCCTGCGCCGCCACGACCAGGGCCTCATCGGCCAGCGCGTCCCGTCTTCCGCTCTGCATGCGTGCTCCCTACCTCCACCGGCGATTCTCGCGATCAACCAGGAGACGGCTCGTCCCGCGTCCAGAAAACAGAAAGCTCGGGTACCTGGTGGCCGAAGCACTCAAAAGCGCATGTGGGCTGCCTCATCGCCGCTGGTGCCGGGGCACCTCCGGCCGTAGGTCACGTCGATGTCGTCGTGGGCCCGGACGTGCTCGACGACGGCCAGTTCGGTCGCGGGCAGCTCGACGCGTTCGACCCGTCCTACACCGCCGATGTCCTCGAACCGCGGGACCGGGTGGAAAACGTCGGCTCGAAAGAGGCCCTGTTCGACGCGCTGGTCGCCGACCAGGGTCTGCAACGGCTCAGCCAGTGGCGCACGCTCGAGATTCCCGACGCCTCCGACGCCGAGGTCGAATCCCATGTCGACAAGGCCACCCGGATCGCCCGGCACCACGACGTGGACCTCACCGTCGCCACCGACCTCATGATGATCGCCCTCGGCGCCGCGCAGGCCTGGAATACGACCTCGCCGAGTATCCGCAACCCGCTCAGTGACGACGACGGCGATGACGGCGACGGCCGGCGCCGCGCCGCCTATCGCCAATCCGTGGTGACGGCCGTCGCCGCGATGGTCAATGCCGCCACTACACACGCGAAGCGCGAGACTGGACCGACAGCATGACTTCGCGAACGTGAGGAAGCCGCACGGCGGGATCTCGATCATCGACTGACGGCCACCGAATCGAAGGCGTGGCTGTGCCTGACGACGTTTTCACGGTGTCAGGCGCAGCCTTGGCTGTGCCGTTCAGCCGGTCAGGCTGATGTCGTCGACGTAGCCTCGATAGCCGCCGTTGCCGCCGGGTTGGTCATAGCCCAGGTCGATGCGGACGGGTGTTCGTCCCGCGGCGGCCGCGCCGATTTTGGCCGTCACCAGGTTCCACTGGTTCAGCGTCAAGTGGCCGCACTGGCCGGCTGGATGCAGTCTGTTGCCGTTCTGGTCGGTGGCTCCGAGGTTGCGCAGCGCCGAGCCGTCGCTGAACACAATGTCCAGCGCCACACACTCGCTGTTCGCAGAGTTCTGTGGGTAGATCCAGTACGACAGCGTCGTGTTGGCGTCCACGGTCGGTGGATGTGCCGAGGTGTCGAACAGTTGCATGTACGCGTAGTTCGTCGCGGCGCCGCTGGCCGCCCCCGAGTACATCAGCGCCGTGGAGCCGCTGTGTGTGGTCTCCTGGCGCATGCCGGCCTCCGGTCCGGCCAGTCCGAAGCCGGGGTAGCCGACGACGTTGCTGATTCCGCCGCTTTGGCCGCCGCCGGTGTCGGCCTGGTCGGCCCAGTCCGGGTAGCGGTCGCCGTTTTCGAAGCCGGTGCTGCTGAACGGGGCCTGCGCGCTCGGGCGCAGTGGCGCGGTCGCCAGGCCGATGACGGTGTCCGCGGCGCCGTAGTACATGGACCACTGGCCGTTGTGGAACAGGATCGAGTTCATGAAGATCGTGTTCTGGGTGCGGCCGTTGATCTCGTACGGTGTCGCGGGGCTGAGCACCGGCTCGGTGAGCTGCCCGACCTGCTGTGTCAGGTCGGTGCCGGAGAACTCGACCTCGCTGACGCCGTAGTACCAGCGGCCGTGCGCCATCAGTGTCCCGGCCACGAACATCACGATGTTGTGGTTCACCGGGCCGCCGGCGACGGCCTGGTAGTCGGTCACCGTCACGCAGATTTCCCACGGCGTGTAGTTCGCCGGGAAGTGCATGTCGAAGGGTGTGTTGTTGGTCCACGTCTTCATATCGGTGGAGTAGGCGATGAACCTGCCCTTGGCCGGGTCGGCGTCGCCGTAGTACATGACGTACCGGGGCCCGTATTGGGTGTTCATCAGCACCGGCGTGTCATTGCCGTCGGTGACCACGGCGGGGTCGTAGTTGGTGTGCACGATCGGCACCGCTGTAGTCCAGTGCACCAGGTCCGTCGAGGTGGTCTCCATGATCGTCTGCGGCGGGCTGTTGGACCAGTCGTAAGCGGCCACGAAGCTGTAGTAGGTGCCGTTGAGCTCGTAGAGCCGCGGGTCGGTGACCCCGCCGCTTTCGTACGGCAGCACGTTGTCCTGGATCACGGGGTTGGCCGCGTCCCGGGTGAAGTGCAGTCCGTCGGTGCTGGTGGCGTGCCCGATCTGGTCCGGGCCGCCGCCGTCGGCGCGGTAGAGCATCTGGTAGGCGCCGCCGCGGTACACGACGCCGGGGTTGAGCACGTGCTGGGACTCCCAGCCGGTGCCGGTGGGGCTCAGGACCGGCGCCGGGGTGGGCTGCGCCTGCCGCGTGAACGGGCCGATGGCCCAGTCCGGCAGGTTGGAGGAGGTGTAGTCGGACGCGTGGGCCGACGTCGCCGGCCCCAGGAGGGAGGCGGCGAGCAGCCCCATCAGAGCGAGCAGCCGCGCGGGTGACCGGCGGCCAGGTCTCCTGCCAGGGCTCTTCCCACGCGGCGTTCGGTGCAGGAGGTTCATCGGATCTCCTCGACTCGAAACGGTGAGGGCGATGTGAACGTTCTCAAGCCTCGAAGAGGAACGTTCCACTCGGGCTCCCGGGCGTCAAGGGAAAGGCCTGATGTTTGGCGAGAATTCGTGGCTGCCTGCTGGCAGGATCCTGGTTTATCGACGGACGCCTTCGCCAAACATCAAATGTATGGCGAGAGGCCATCCACGGCGCACAAGGGACGTGCTGGGAGATGGGGTCAGGTCAGAGCGATTCGATCCAGGACGCGAAGTCCACGGACTCGACCTCGAAGTCCTCAGGACCCAGATCGCCCAGGTCTGACGAGAACACGGCAGAGTGCGGATCGTCGGCACGCAGGAGAAACCCGCGGCCACCACTGTCATCACCGATGAGAACGAAACCTGGTGCGTACTGCGCGACTTCGTAGGTGGTGTTGCGTTCGCCGATGCACCCAGCCGAGTACACGGTCACCCCGGCATCGGTGATCAGGCCGTCTGTCACCTTCCACAGCGCGACCAGCGGAGCCGGAAGGTGCCGCCCAACCTCGGCCTGAGCGCGCTCTACATCAGCCGACGTGGCCGCCGGCGACCCGGGGACGGGCTCGGTCATGTCGAGGTCACTCCTTCACCGTGCTGGATTCTACTTCGGGGATTCCGAAGCAGCCTGCGGAAGGAGCCCGATGCCGCGTACCGCTGCCCTTGACCGCACCGACTTCCTTGCCTGGCGGGCCTATCGAGCTGTGGTCGACGCCGAGGCTGCGGCCGTGCAGGCCGCGGTCCTTCGCTTCGCACCTGAGGGTAGTGGCCGGCACCGCGTTGGATCCATCGCGGGCCGACCATCGCTGTCCGCATCGGGGCTGGGCCACGTTCCGAGCCGTTCGTGTCGCGTAGCGCTCGCGGCGGCCTGTTTGTGCTTACATGCAGATGTAGTAGTGGCCGCTGCCGTAGTTGCTGCTCAAGGTGACGTTCTTGCCGGACTTGGGAAGTTCGATCACCGTCGCGGCGCCTCCGAGCGCGATGCCCCACGCGTCGAAGCCCGAGTTCGGATCACCTGAGCACCCCACCGAGCTGTTGTAGGAGAGTTGGTTTGTGCCCGCCGTCAGCCGTCCGACCGGGCAGGCGCCGGCGGCGTGCCCGCATACCTGGGCGGAGCTGCCCGCGGCGCCCGACGGCTCTTGGGCCACTTCGGCGGTCACAATGATGTTCGCGCACTGCTCCACAACCCCGGCGCTGGTCTGGCAGTAGGCCTCAGCCTCGGCCCAAACGTAGTACGGGTAGAAGACGTTAACGGTATCCCACATGGGGGACGTGACGAGGTCGACGCAGACGACGGCCTGGTTGCCGTACTGATCGCTACCGATGACCTCGCAGTTGTGGGTCCTCTGAAACTCCGAGGCGTAGAGGATCGTGATACCGCCGGCTCCGGTAGTCGCGCCGACGGTCGGGATCCCGAGCGTGGTGGTGAGGGCGAGGCCGGTCAGCAGGGCGGCCGTGCGCAGACGCTTGCGCGTGGTCATGAGAGTCTTTCCCCTTTCGGTGCGTCCCCGGCAGGGGACGCCAGCCTGGTCGTGGTCGGGTTCTACTGCCGTGACCGGGCCGCACGGAGTGGAACCGCGTTTCAGTGCGGGATCAGCGTGGCATCCCACGCCGCTGCGGTTCGGCCAGTAGACCAGGCGTCAAGGAATCGACGACGCAATGCCAACTACGGCGGTCTCGGCGCATTCGGGCGCGGACGGGTCCGGATGCTCGTGCCAATGCCTGCACGCCGCCCAGGCCGCGGCATGGCAGCGGCCGCCTGACGATCTTGAGGGATCGCCAGGCGGCCGCTGGTCCTGTCTGTCACCGTGAACGCGTCATCGCGCTACGGCGGCTCGCGGTGTCAGTTGACGTTCAGCGCGGTGTCGTCGAGCACGAAGGACGTCTGCAGGGAGGCGTCCTCGGTGCCGGTGAACTTCAGGGTGATGGTCTGCCCGATGTAGCTGGCCAGGTTGAAGGAGTGGGACACGTAGCCGCTGGCGGCGTTGAGGTTGCTGTAGGTGGCCAGGGTGCCCACGACGGTGCCGGAGGAGTTCAGGACCTGGACCGACAGCTTGTCGTAGGCGGTGCTGGTCGTGGTCTCGGCGGTGTCGATGTGGACGAAGAACGAGAAGTTCGCCGTCTTGCAGGTGGAGGGGATCGCCACACTCTGGGCGAGGGTGTCGGTGTGGGTGGTGCCGTAGCCGTCGAGCCAGGCGTCGTAGCTGCCGGAGTGGGCCGGCTCGGAGGTGGTGTCGCTGTTGATGACACCGGAGGTCGCGGTCCACGGGGTGGCGCTACCGGTCTCGAAGCCGGGGTTGCCCAGCAGTTGCGTCGCGGTGCAGCCGCCGCCACCGGAGGGGTTGACCGTCCAGGAGAAGGTCGTGGAGCCGGAGGCGGTGCCCGAGGAGGCTGTGACGGTCACGGACGAGGTGCCGGTGCCGGTGGGGGTGCCGGTGATGGCGCCGGAGCTGCTGATCGACAGGCCGGCCGGGAGGCCGGTGGCGGAGTAGGTCAGCGACTTGCCGGCGGAGTCGGAACCGGAGATCTGCAGGGTGCTGATAGCAGTGCCCTGAGTCGAGGTCTGGTTGCCGGGGCTGGTGACCGAGACCGTCTCGCTGCCGGAACCGTTGACCGTCAGCGTGAACGTGGCGGTGTGCGTCGCGGAAGCGCCGGTACCCGTGATGGTCACCGAGTAGCTGCCGGCCGGCGTGGTGCTCGCCGTGCTCAGAGTCAGCGTCGAGGTCGAGCCGGTGGTGACCGACGACGGGCTGAACGAGGCGGTGGCACCGGACGGCAGGCCGGAGGCGGTCAGGGCGACCGACTGGGCTGAGCCGCTGGTCAGGGTGGTGGACACGGTCGCCGTCAGGGAGCTGCCGGGGTTGACCGAGCCGGAGGTGGGGGAGACCGCCATCGAGAAGTCGTTGGTGCTGGCGGTGCAGGTCGGCTCGCCGGACTGGGCCGGGACGCTGACCGCGGTCCAGGCCGCCTTCACCGTGTTGAACTCCGCGCAGGTCGGGTCCAGGGTCTTGGCCGCCTGCAGGGTCCAGACACGGTAGGTCAGGTACGAGGCTCCCGAGTTCTTCAGCAGCATCGCGTTGTACATGATCTTCTCGGCGTTCTGGATGCCCACGCCGGTGACGGTGGAGTTGTTGCAGGTGGGGCTGGTCGGCTGGCCGTTGGTCGGGTTGGTTCCCTCGGCCACCAGGTAGAACCAGTGGTTGCCGGGGCCGGCCGCGGCGTGCACCTCGTCACTGGGGATGGAGCTGGAGTAGCAGTTCGGGTCGTTGTTGATCAGCGACGGGTTGTACATGTTGCGGATCGGCCCGGTGCCCTGGAGGTTGATCTGCTCGCCGACGGTGAAGTCCGGCACGTCGTACGGCGCGGGCTCGTTGGCGAACCACTCGGTGGACGCGCCGAAGGTGTCGGCGACGAACTCCTGGGTGCCGTTGCCGGATATGCCGCCGGGGGTGTGGTCGTCGATGCCGTGGCCCATCTCGTGCGCGATGACGTCGATCGCGCCGATCCACTGGCCCTGGGAGTTGTAGCCGATCTGGACCTGGGTGCCGTCGTAGTAGGCGTTCTCCTCCTGGTCGCCGACGCGGATCGGCCAGGCGCCGCCGTTGCCGTCCATGCCGTTGCGCCCGTCCCACTGGGCGAGCATCTTGAACTCGGTCTGCGCCCCGAACAGGGCGTCCACGCAGCCGGTCTCCCGGCTGGTCTTGTCGGTGCTGCCCCAGACGTCGGTGGACTTGGTGAACGTGGTGTTGCTCGCCGCGTCCTGGCAGGGCATGTTCGTGATGTTCGGGGTGTTCATCGAGAACGAGCTGCCGGAGCCCGAGGTGTCGATGTGGACCGGGTTGGGGCCGTTCCACGCGCTGGTGCCGCTGCCGTGCTCGACGTGCTCCTGCGTGTGCAGGACCGCGGCGGTCCTGGCGTCGACGTCCACGCTCAGCCGGCTGGGGCCGTCGCCGCCGACGCCGTCCAGGGTGGTCTCCCAGGCCAGGGCGGCCGGGCCGGAACCCAGCGCGTACACGACGAGCTGCGTGCCCTCGACCTTCGAGACCGACTTCAGCTGCCCGGAGGCCGCCGAGACGGCCTGAGCGCTGCTGAGCGTCGGGGTGGTGGACAGTGCGCCGATCGCGTGGTCCTGGGCGACCGACTGGAACACGACCTGGCCGGCGCTGTTGGTGGCGATGACGAAGTCGCCGCCGACCACGGGCAGACCTGAGTACGTGCGCAGATACGGCACGTACTGCGCGCCGTTGGACGAGATGACTTGCTGGCGCACGAACTGGTCGTTCGTGCCGGCGTGCAGGAACGCGGGCCTGGCGGCGACGAGCGTGTCGGCGCTCTGGGCGGCCAGGGTCTGCGCGTTCGGGGTGACAGCCGGTCCGGCGGCGGTCGCCGTGGCGGCTCCGGCGGTCAGCGCGGTGACGCCGGCCGCGACGGCGGTGCCGACGGCCAGGCCGACGGCGAGCAGTCGCGTACGGCCGCGCTTGGTGTGGGGGTGTTGCGATCTCACGGGCTTCCTCTCGCGGGAGTGGTGCGAAGGGCGTGCGGGGAGAGCGCGCGCCGATGCCTGGTGGCATGGCCCAGCGCATGACGTCAAGGTTTTGCGCAGGATTTGCTAAGAGTGTTCTAAGAACCCTGACGTTTTGGAGGAAAGTAGTGGCCCAATTGCGGAACGTCAACGTTGCAGGGGTGCATCAAGGGTTAAGGGCCAGAAGGTCAGGCTGCCGGATCGCAGGCGCGCGGGCGCCGAGGCGATGCTCGGAAGGCAAGAGGTCTGCGACGCGTTGCGCGAGACGGACGCCAGAGCATGCGGGACCGGAGTAGGCGATCGAACAACGGACCCTGAACTGGTGTCAAAGCTGTCGCTGTCCCCGGAACCCGGGGTGCTTCACTTCGGCGATGGCCAAGTTCTCTGTTTGCTCTCAACCATGTCTCCGTTTGCCGTGTATCACGCCGGTTCAGGAGCTGTAATGGCGGGTGGCAACGTTGTCCTGAGCGAGGGCAACCCCGCTGTTCCCTCCATTCGCAGGAGGTTCCCATGGCCACGTCGCCCGAACTGTCGGAATGGCAGACCACCAGTGGCGGCCCCGATGATTGGCGCGCTGCCCCACGGGCTTGGCCGCTGCAATCCGACGAGACCGTCGGGGGTGCAATCGATCGGACACTCGTCCAAGGCCGTCCCCGGCGCGTGCTGGACGACGCGCGGATGTGGGCCCTGCTCGGCTGTTGGGCGGTGTTGTGGTTCGTCGTCGTCGCCCGCCACGGCGGCTACTCCTGGCACTACTTCCGCCAGGCCGGCGCGCTGCTGTTCGACGGCGCGGCCGCGGGCGCCCCGGCAGGTGGGCTGCATGTGTACGCGAACTATCCCCAGCTGCAATTCGGGCCGGTCACGTCCGTCGCGGCCCAAGGCCTGCGGCTGCTGGACCCCGCTGGCGTCATCCCTGCCGAGGCGATCATGACCGCCGTGGGGTTGTTCGTTCTGTACGCGATCCGGCGGATCACCGTCACCTTGCGTCCGGAACTGGCCGACGACACCCGGCTGCGCCTCGCCATGCTGGTCGGCGGCGGCGTGTTCCTCATCGGCTGGCTGAACCTGGCGGCCGGGTACGGGCACCTCGACGACGTACTGGCCTTGCTGTTCGTGACGCTCGCGGCGTGGGCCCTGGTCTCGGACCTGCCGGCCGTCGCAGGGATCTGCTTGGCGCTGTCGGTGGACTCCAAGCCCTGGGCGCTGGTCTTCCTGCCGCTGGTGTTCGCCGCACCCCGAGCGGCCCGGAAACACGTCGCGATCTGCACGGCGACCGGCGTGCTGCTGGCCTGGCTCCCGTTCGTCCTGGCGGACCCGCACACGCTCACCGCGGCCCAGTACGCCATCACCAACCAGCCCTCCTCGGCGCTGCGCGCCCTGGGCGTCAGCTCGCCGACGACGCCCGCCTGGGATCGGCCAGCGCAGATCATCCTGGGGTGCCTCCTGGGCGCCGTCGCGATCAAACGGCACCGCTGGCCTGCCGTCATCGTGTTGGGCGTCGGAGCACGCCTGGTGCTGGACCCCGGCGTCTACAACTACTACACGGTCGGCCTGCTGCTCGGCGCATTGCTGTGGGACCTGCTGCGCACGCGGTGGCCGATCCCCGTCTGGACCCTGCTGTCCGGCCTGGCACTGGGCATCGCACCACTACTGACCTCGAACGCGGCGTTGCTCGGCGAGGTGCGGCTGTGGCTGGTGCTCGGCCTGACGGCGGACGTTCTGATCGCACCCGCTCGCCGGTATCCGCCCAGCTCGACACCATAGCGTCGAACCCGTAGGCCGAGGCCCCCGGGCAACGTGTGCCATGGCGTCAGGATCCTGATGACCTCAATCCGCGTAGGGGAATCACAGGGTACGTACATGTTCGCGGCACAGGTAGACGACGCGCCCATGCTCCGCCCTTCTCATTCCAGAACCCTGATACCGCTGAGCTTCGTCATCTTAGCCGCGTCAGCGGCGGTCAGCGCATGTCGGCCATGGCGGTCTCGTGGTATCGCTGGATGCGGTTCGTCCATATAAGGCATTGCCGCTCCAGCATGGGCGAGGTGACCAGGCGGGCTACGCGCTGCGCGTCTTCGACGTACAACGAGGCGTCCTCCCAGCGGCCGAGTGAGAGGCAGGTGTCGGCGCCCAGGAGGTAGATGCGCGCCGCCAGCGGGGGGTGGTCGATGGAGTCCACCAGGGCGTTCGCGCGCGCGATGTGCTCTAGGGCGGATCGGTCGTCTCTTAAACGGGATGACACGGTGGCCGCGGTGCCTTCGGCCGCCGCCTCGAAACGCAGATCTCCGGCGGAACGGGCTGTGTCGATCGCCGCTTGGGCCAGCTCCAGTGCCGCGCGGAGGTCGTCGCGCTCGCGACTGGCCTGGGCAAGCCTCGTCAACGTGTCCGCTTCATTGCGGTGGTCGCCGATCTGCCGGTGCATCGTCAGAGCCGCGGTGAGAAAGGCCTCGGCGGTGGCCAGCCGCGCCGCTCGGACGTCATCGGGCTCGGCCGCGTCGAGCAGGGCGCCGCGGTCCAGGTGGGCCGCGCCGAGGTTCGCCAGACTCACCGCCTCGCCGGCCGCCCGGCCGCAGGCGCGGTGCAGCTGCAGAGCTTGTTCGAGGGCGGCCAGTGCTTCCTCGACACGTCCGGCTGTCCACAACGCGCTGCCGAGGTTGTTCAGCGCGACCGCCTGGCACTCCGTCCATCCGGCTCGTTCGGCCACCACCGCCGTCCGGCCGAAGCGCCTTGCCGCCGAAGCGTGACGTCCCTGGGCCACATCCACCATCGCGATGGACAACTCCGCCGCGGCCACGGCCCGGGGGTCGTCGCCCAGACGCGCCGCGCCGCGCGCGGCCTGGGCCACCGCGGCCCAGTCGGCCGTCCCCGAACGCATCATGAAGTAGCCGGTCATCAGGTCGGCCATGGCCGACGCGGATGCGGCGCTGCCTTGGCCGACCAGGTGGGGGACCAGCGCGACGAGATTGGCCCGCTCGGCGTTGATCCAGGCCAACGCCGCGGCCGGATCGGGGAAGGCGGGCACGTCGTCGGCACTCGGGCCGGTCGGGTCGTTCAGGCCGCTCAGGCCTTTCCGCCTGTTCGAGCCACCGTGGTCGGGCAGATGAAGCAGATGTGGATACAGGGCGTCCGCGACCGATTCCAGACGGGCCAGGTGGTGCTGCGCCAGCCGCGCGGTGGCCTCGGCGCTCTCGGCGTCGCCGTCGGCCAGTTCCGAAGCGAACAGCCGGACGAGGTCGTGCATGGCGAAGCGGTCGGCACCGCGTTCCTGCACCAGGTGCCGGTCGGCCAGCCCGATCAGCGCCTGTGCCGCGGAGCGGCGGCTGACTCCCGCGACCGCCGCCGCCGTCCCGGTCGCCACGTCGAATCCCGGGACTGCGCCGAGCAGGCGGAACATGCGGCCCTCCGCGGGCGGCAGGGCATCCACGGACAGCGCGAACGCGGCTCGCACGGCGGCGTCCGGGTCGTCGGCCGTCTCCAGGGCGTCGAGCCGGTTGTCCGTCTTCAAAGTCCTCGCGTAATCGGCCAGGCTCAGATGCGGCCGGGCGGCCAGGTTCGCCGCGGCGATGCTCAGGGCCAGCGGCAGTCGGGCGCACAGCTGGACCAGTTCCGCGGCCGCCTGGGGCTCCCGCACGATACGCGGTGTGCCGATCATGCCTTCCAACAGAGCCAGGGCTTCTCGGGGCGCGAGCGCGTCGAGCGAGATCATCCGCGCTCCGTCCCGCGCGACCAGTCCTGTCATGCGATGTCGCGACGTGGCGAGCACGAGCGATCCGCCCGCGGGCACCAGCGGGCGGATCTGATCAGCCCGCCCGGCGTTGTCCAGCAGGACCAGGACGCGTTTTCCCGCCAGGAGGCTGCGATACAGGGCGGCGGCCTGTTCCACTCCTTCGGGAACCTGGGCCGGCGGGACGCCGAGAGCAGTCAGGAAGCCGCTCAGGGCGGCGTGCGGCCGGACTGATTCGGAGCCGCTGTGGCCGCGGAGATCGACGTGCAGTTGCCCGTCGGGGAACCGGTCGAGCACGCGGTGCGCCCAGCGCAGCGCCAGCATCGTCTTGCCGAGTCCCCCCATCCCGGTCAGCACGATCAGCCCGGTCGCCGCTTGTCCGGACCGGTGTTCGGTCATGATCGCGTCCAGCCGGTCCAGGTGCTCCCGGCGGCCGACGAACCCGACCGGCTCGGCGGGCAGTTGCGCCGGAGTCGGTACCGCCGGGGCCGGCCGTTCGACCGGTCCCGGGAGCCGGTCGCGCAGGATCCTCAGCTGCGCGGCCCGCAGCCCGGCGCCCGGCGACACGCCGAGTTCGGCGTCCAGCAGGGCACGGACTTCCTCGAACAGCGCCAGGGCCGCGGCCTGCCGTCCGGTGCCCGTCAGGGCCAGCATCAGCCGCGCGGCCACATCCTCGTGCAGCGGTTCGGAGCCGTGGGCGTCCCGCAGCGGCTCGGCGACCTGCGCGTAGCGGCCGACCGAGAACGCCGCGTCCGACCAGTCGAGCAGCAGCGAGGTCCGGCGCGCCTGTACCCCGGCGACGTCCGGATGCCTGCTGAGCCGCGTGTCGCCCGCCAGCACCTGTGTTCCCTGCCAGCACGCCCACGACTCGCCGAACAACTGGCACGCCGAGGTCGCCGCGCCCCGTTCCCAGGCGCGCCGGCCCTGCTCGGCCAGGCGGTCGAACGCGGCCAGGTCGAGTTGCTCCGGATCCACCGTGAGCAGGTATCCGCCGCCGGTGCTGCGCAGCAGCCGGCCGCGTTCGCCCGCCTGTGATTCGGGCTCCAGGACCCGGCGCACCTGGCCGATGTAGGTGTGGACGAGTTCCCGGCAGGTGCGGGGAGGATCTTCGTACCACAACGCGTCCACGAGATCCTGCACGGTGACGACCCGGCCGTGCCGTACCGCCAGCAGGCCCAGCACCGCCTGCTGCAGGGGCGAATTCATCTCGACGACCACGTCGCCGCGCAGGATCGTGAACCGGCCGAGGACCCGGATCCGGATCCGGCCGGCCGGGGCGGGGACCGGACGCTGCCGGACGCCGACACCGCCGGGCCCTGGACGCGGACGCGCGGGGGCGGGCTCGGCAAGGCGCTGGGCAAGGCGCTCGGCCAGTTCCTCGGCGGTGAGGTCCAGGGCCCGGGCCAGGCGGTGGATCGAGACCGCCCTGGGCTTGGCGACCTGGCCGTCTTCGAGGTATCGCAGGGCACGGACGCTCATTCCGGCGCGTCCGGCGAGCTCCTTCTGGCTGATACCCGCCGCCTCGCGCGCACGGCGCAGCGGACTGTCGTCGTCCCGGACGGTATGTGCCTTGCCGACCATGGTTGTGCCATCGCTCCCCGGGATCCCTGTCGTGGACCCCGGGGACGATTCTCGCACCGCTGGTAGGCCTCTGATATGTCCCGTGCGGAACCTGTAGTCGGACGGTAAGAGCCGCCGACGGTCGCACGTGGGATCCACGTGCGACCGCCGACGGCTCGTTCGCCGGTTTCCACGGATCACCCCGTGGCGGCGATGTCCAGGACGTTCTTGCCCACGTACACCCAGGTCGTCCACAGCGCGCCGGCCTTGACGTAAGCCGCACCGCTGCTGTTCAGGGTGAAGATGAGCGGACCGTTGCCGGGATCGCTGCCCACGGCGATCGAAGCGGCCTGGGTGTGCTCGTCGACCCAGTTCGTCGAGAGCCCGCCTTCCTTGGCGAGGACCTCGCCGTCGGCGCGGATCGCGGTGATCAGCGGGCCGTCGAGCGGGTCGCTGGCGACCGCGATCTGGGTCATGCCGCCGGCCTCGTCCACCCAGTTCGTCGAGAGGCCGCCCTCCTTCGACCAGACCTCGCCGGTCGAACTCAGGGCCGTGATCAGCGGGCCGTTCGCGGCGTCGCTGGCCGCCGCGACGTGGGTCATGCTGCCGGCTTCGTCCACCCAGGCGGTCGACAGGCCGCCCTCCTTGGCCCAGACCTCGCCGTTGGACTGCACGATCACCAGCAGCGGGCCGTGGACCGGGTCGCTGGCGACGGCGACCTGGGCGACGTCGCCGGCCTCGTCCACCCAGCCGGCGGACAGGCTGCCCTCCTTCACGTACAGCTCCCCGCCGAAGGCGACGTACGCCACCAGAGGACCGTTCGTCGGGTCGCTCGCGGCCGCGACCTGCGTCGCCGGGCCGCCTTCGTCGACCCAGCCGGCGGACAGGCCGCCCTCCTTCGCGTACACCTCGCCGTTGCCGGTGGAGGCGACGAGCAGCGGACCGTTCGTGGAATCGCTCGCCACGGCCTGGTGCGCCGCACCGGACGTCTCAAGGTTCCACGGCGCACCGCTCAGCGCGCCTTGGGAGGCGTAGGTGTTGCCGTCCGTGCTTCTGGCGCCGAGCACCAGGTTCGGGTTCGAGAACACGGTGTCCGGCACGAACCCGGCTGTTCCCTGCGGCGTGCCGCTGCCCGTGGGCCCGTCGTAACCCGTCCGGGCGGTGCACAGGTAGGTCGGGCTGCAGCTGCCGTTGCTGCCGCTCGTGACGTCGTTGAGGTTGCCGGTGTGCGCGTACGGATACGACGCGGGGTACGTACCGCCGGTGATGTTGTTCGCCTGGGCGTATACGGCGGCGATGATCGGAGCGGACTCGCTGGTACCTCCCACCTGCGTCCACCCGCCCGCGTTGTAGCTGTCGTAGACGGCCACGCCGGTGTTCGGGTCGGCGTCCGCCGAGACGTCGGCCACGGCGCGCCGGGAGCAGCCGGTGTCCGACTGCCAGGCGGGCTTCGCCTCGTAGGCGGAGCAGCCGGAGCCGGTGCCGGACCAGGCGCTCTCGGTCCAGCCGCGGGCGTTGCCGCCGGCCGACAGTGAGGTGCCGCCGACCGCGGTCACGTCGGGGGAGGCAGCCGGGTACATGACCCCGTAGCCGCTGTCGCCGGCGGAGGCGGTGATGACGACGCCGGGGTGGTTGTAGTAGGCGGTGTCGAGTTGGGTCTCCCCGCTGAACTCGGGCCCGCCGTAGCTGTTGGAGACGTACTTGGCGCCCTGGGCGACGGCCGAGTTCACGCCGACACCGAGGTCCCCGTAGCCGGCGCTGTTCGTCTCGACCAGCAGGATGTGGCACTGCTGGCACAGCGCGGACACCATGTCCACGTCCAGCGTCTCCTCGGTGGCCCAGCCGATGGTGGCGCCGGACGCCGCGGCGGGCAGCGGGCCCGGGGCGCCGAGCTCGTTGACCTTGGTCACGCAGCCCGACAGCGTCGTGGGGTCGCACGCGGCCAGGCCGAACTGGGCCCGGTAGGCCGCGTCGTCCGCGACGATGGCGGGATCGTCGTAGGCGTCGACGATCGCCACCGTGGTCTGCGGACCGTTCGCGGTCGCCCCGACCCCGTAGGCGCTTTGCAGGTCGGAGGGGAAGTATCCGTAGCCCCAGGGCGTGTTGAAGGGCGCGACGCTTCCGCGAGCCAGCGGCCTGAGATCGGTACGCCGCTGCGCGAGGCAGGCCGCGGATCCCGGCTTGGGGGCGGCGCAGGCATTCTGTACCGCGGGTTTCGCCGCGGCGTGGGCGGCCATGACGGCTGCGTCGCTGATGCCCTTGGGCTTGGTCTTCGTGGGTGTACTCGTGGCGGCGAGGCTGGTGTGGCTGCCGGATATGAGGCTCCCGGCGGCACCGGCACCGGCACCGGTGGCCGCAGAGGACTGTGGAGCGCTGGCGAGCCCCGCCCCGAGCACCACAACCACTGCGGCCAGAGTGCCCAGCGCGCGCCTGCGATGGTGCGTTCGCGGCCGATGGACGGCCGCAGCCGTGCGGCGTTCCTTGAACAAGGTTCCCTCCCTGTGTCGTGCGCGTAGAACCCGCGCCTGAACCACGACAAACGTAGGAAGGAGCGCCGGGCACCGGGCTAGAGCCGCGCGCGTGCGCGAGGAGCGGCGTGACCTGGTCGCGGGCTGTCGACCCGTGAACAGGCGGCAGAAAGGGGCAAGAGCGATCGCGGCGGTCCTCGCGGAACGCGGCGACGCCGGTGCGCCGGGATCACTCTTTGGCGGCGCCGGCGAGCATGCCCATGACCAGGAACCGCTGGGAGAAGAGGAACACCGCCAGCACCGGGGTGGTCGCCAGCACGGCGGCGAGCGCGAGTTCCGGGCGTCCGACGCCGATGGATCCGAGGCCGACCTGGATCGGGAGCTGGGTGCTCTGCGGCAGAAGTACGTAGGGCAGGAAGTAGTTGGTCCAGTTGGCGACGAAGCTGAAGAACCCGACGAGTGCGACGACCGGCGTCGCCAGCGGCAGCACGACCCGGCGGAAGGTGCCGAATTCCGTGCAGCCGTCGAGGCGTGCGGCTTCGAGCAGCGACCTGGGGATCGCCGTGTTGAAGTAGATGTACGCCAGGAAGACCCCGAAGGGGTAGAACGAGAAGGGGAGGATGATCGACCACATCGAGCCGATCAGGTGCACGGCGCTGGTCTCCAGGAACAGCGGCACGACCAGCGTCGTGCCGGGCATCAGCATGACCACCAGGGTCGACACGAGCAGCGTGTGCCGGCCCGGGAAGTCGGCGTCGGTGTCGGTGTCGGCGTAGACGTCGCGGTCGCTGAGCTGTCCGGCGAGCCGCCACCGCTCGGGGTCGCCGCCGGGGTGCTCGACGGCGTCCTACCGGGAGGCGCGACCGTCGACGTGACCGTCGTCGGTACCGGAGTCGGTGTGCCGGTGGTGCCGGTGGCGCCGTTGAGCGTGATGGAGGAGCTGCCGCTGCTTTGGTATCCCGCGGTGGCCAGGATCATGTATGTCGTCGCCGGTCAGGTCATCGGTCAGTCTCCAGACGGAGCACCGCAGCGATGTCGCGTCCTGACAGCGCGATCACTCGATCCAGGCGTGTACCTGCTCACAACCGCGGACCGACCGGACATCGTAGATCGGTCGGCAGCGCGCCGGACCACGCGTATGGTGTGTACGCAGGAGGACGGTGCCGGAATGGGAATGTTCGACCGCGTCGAACGGCGACTGGACAACTTGATCAGCGGGGGCTTCGCGCGTGCCTTCAAGGCCGAGCTGGTGCCCGCGGATATCGCCGCGGAGCTGCGGCGCGAGTGCGACGGCACGGTGGTGGTCCGAGGGCGGGGGCGCTCGGTGGCGGCCAACGACTACCTCGTGCAGGTCGCCCCTGCCGACTTCACCCGGCTCGCCCCGCAAGCGGCGGAGCTGGCGGCGCAGCTGAACGAAGCGGTCCGTGCGCACGTGCAGGAGCAGCGTTACGTCCTGGTCGGGCCGCTCGCGGTGCGGCTTGAGGCCGCCGAGGATCTTGCCGTCGGGGTATGCCGCGTCCGTAGTGTCGTCCTGCCGGCCAGCCAGCCCTCCGGTCCGAGTGCGCGGCGGGTGACGGCTCCTTGGCTTGAGATGAACGGCGCTCGGATCCCGTTGTCCACGAGCCAGACCACTCTCGGGCGCGGCCCGGAGGCAGACGTTCGGATGTATGACCCGGGGGTCTCATCGCGGCATGCCGTGATCCGTCTCGGCGACTCCGCGACCATCCAAGACCTCGGCTCCACGAATGGAACCTTTGTCGACGGCCGGCGTGTCGGCGTGGCCGATCTGCGGGACGGCGCCGTGATCGTGCTCGGAGGCGTCCGCGTGACGTTCCACAACGCCTGAGCGTCACTCCGACCAGCGGCGGAACCCGTGGCGCTTCAGCGTTCACTCGACGAGTTTCCCCTCGGTGGACACGTCGCGCATGAGCGTGGCGATCTCGTCGGGGATGGCGGCGATCGCCTCGTGCGTGATCTGTCCGGGGCCGGACCAGACGAGGTTCACGCGCAGCGCGGTGTCGGGGTTCGGGTAGTCGCTGCGGTTGTGGCAGCCGCGGGTTTCGCGGCGTTCGAGGGCTGATTCGAGGGTGGCGCGGGCGGCGAGGGTGGCGGCCTTGAGGTCGAAGGCGTGGGCGAGGTCCTGGTAGCCGGCGATGTCGGGGTGTATGCCGACGTCCTTGGTGCGGTGCTCCAGTTCGTCGAGTTCGAACAGGCCCTCGCGCAGGCCGTTCTCGTCGCGGACGACGCCGGCGTGGTCGGTCATGGTGTTGCGCAGGGTGCGTTGCAGTGTTCGGACGTTCTCCCGGCCGTCGGCCGCGAGCAGTTCGTCGATCTCGTGGCGTGCTTGCGCTGCCGCCTCCGAAGACCGCTGTTGCGCCGCCAGGCTCCGTGAGTAGCGTGCGGCTGCTTCGCCGACGATGCGGCCGTAGACCAGCAGCTCGATCAGGGAGTTGCCGCCCAGCCGGTTCGCGCCGTGCAGGCCGCTGGCGGCTTCGCCGAGGGCGTACAGGCCCTCGACGCCGGTGCCGTGGTCTTCCGGGCGGACCCAGACGCCGCCCATCGAGTAGTGCGCGGTGGGTGCGATCTCGATGGGTTCCCGGGTGATGTCGAGCATTTGGAGTTCGAGCAGCGTGTGATAGACGCGGGGCAGCCGCTGCATGATCGTCTCGCGGGGCAGGTGCGAGACATCGAGCCAGACGCCGCCGGCCGGGGTGCCGCGCCCCTGCTTGATCTCGGTGTAGGCGGCCAGGGCGACGCGGTCGCGGGTGGAAAGCTCCATGCGTTCGGGGTCGTACTTGGCCATGAACCGCTCGCCGAGCGAGTTGCGCAGCACACCGCCCTCCCCGCGCGCGGCTTCGGAGACGAGCGTGCCGGCTGCGTTCTCGGGAGCGATCAGGCCGGAGGGGTGAAACTGCACGAGCTCCGCGTCGCGGATCCGGCCGCCGGCTTCCAGGGCCAGCCGGAAGGAGTCCCCGGTGTTCTCATCCCGGCGTGAGGAGGTCCTGCGCCAGATGCGGGTGTGGCCGCCCGCGGCGAGGATGACGGCGTCGGCGTGGATCAGGTACCGGGTCCCGTCCTCCAGATCGAAGCCGTAGGCGCCGAACACGACGTTGTCCCGCACCAGGATCCGCGTGATGTACACCGTGTCCAGGATCGGGATGTCCAGCTGCGTGGCGCGGTTGATCAGCGTGCGCTGGATCTCCAGCCCGGTGTAGTCGCCGGCGAAGGCGGTGCGCCGGTAGGTGTGGGCGCCGAAGAACCGCTGAGAGATGCGGCCGTCGGCTTCGCGAGCGAAGGGCATGCCGTAGCGTTCGAGGTCTGAGATGCCGCGTGCGGCGTTCTCCGTGACGATCCGCACTGTCTCCGGATCCGCGAGCAGGTAGCTCTCCTTCAGGGTGTCCGCGGCGTGTTGCTGCCACGAGTCCTCCGGGTCCATCGTCGACAGGGCGGCGTTGATGCCGCCGGCGGCGAGGCTGGTGTGCGCGTCGGCTTTCGGCCGCTTGCCCACCGCCAGGACGTCGACGCCCCGTTCGGCCAGTTCGATCGCGGCGCGCAGACCGGCGCCGCCGGTGCCGATGACGAGGACGGACGTCGCGATCTGCTGCTCGTTGCTCTTCATGCCTACTCCTGCCGCTCCCGGCTGGTCGGGACTATCGATCACCAGCTGAGACCGGACAGCGTCCGGGTTTGTGACACCAAGCCCTGAAGTTGGTGCAGAGGGCGACCTTGGCTCAGGATGAAGGAAGTGCAGGCGACGACGCGATCAGACAGAGGCCGATGGTGACCGATTCCGAGGTGGACGCCGAGGCGGCCGCCACCGACCTTGAGCAGGCCGTTGCCGTGTTCGCGAGCGTGCGGCCGCGGCTGTTCGGGATCGCGTACCGCATGCTCGGCAGCGCCACCGACGCCGAGGACCTGGTCCAGGAGGTGTGGCTGCGCTGGCAGACCTACGACCGGAGCAAGGTGGCCAACCCCGCGGCGTTCCTGGCCACGGCGGCGACCCGGCTGGCCATCAACGAACTCCAGTCCGCACGGGTGCGGCGTGAGACGTACATCGGGCCGTGGTTGCCCGAGCCGGTGGATACCGGCGCCGATCCCTACCTCGGTGCCGAACGGGGCGAGGCGCTGGAGTTCGCGGCGCTTTTGCTGATGGAGAAGCTCACGCCGAACGAGCGCGCGGCGTACATCCTGCGGGAGGCCTTCGACTACTCGTACGCCCAGATCGCGGACATCGTGCAGTCGACCGAGCCCGCGGTGCGGCAGCTGGTCAGCCGGGCGCGCAAGCACATGACGCGCGAACGGCACACGCCGGTGAGCGCGGCCGCGCAGCGCGAGCTGCTGACGGCCTTCCTCGATGCCGCCCGTACGGGTGAGATGGCGGCGCTGGAGAAGCTCTTCGCGGCCGACGTCACCAGCCTGGCCGATGGCAACGGCCGGCACAAGGTCGCCCGCCGGGTGGTGGTCGGCGCGGCGTGGGTGGCGAAGTTCCTGGCCGCGATGTCCTGGTTCTGGGAGGGCGTCGAGACGCGGTTCACGACCATGAACGGGCAGCCCTGCGTCGTCCTCATGGTCGACGGGACGGTGTACGGCCTGCTCGCGATCGACGCCTCGGCCGACGGCATCGAGCAGGTGCTGTGGATGGTCAACCCGGAGAAGAACGCGCAGGTCGCCGTTCCGGTCTGACTCTCCGTCGTCACGAATCGGGCCGCTGCCCGGTCATAGCTGGCGACTACGAGAGAACGGCAGGACCGGGTGCGTACGATTCTGGTTGTCGGCGGCGGCTATGCGGGCTTCTACACGGCCTGGAAGCTGGAGAAGAAGCTTCGGCGGGACGAGGCGAGGATCATCGTGATCGATCCGCGTCCGTACATGACGTATCAGCCCTTCCTCCCCGAAGTACTGGCCGGATCGGTCGAGGCACGCCACGCCGCGGTGTCGCTGCGCCGGCATCTGCGCCGAAGCACCCTCATCTCCGGCTCGGTCGTCGCGATCGACCATGCCCGGCGCACCGTCACGGTCCGCCCCGCCGAGGGTCCGGAATTCGCGGTCGAATACGACATCGTCGCCGTGACCGCCGGTGCGGTGACCCGAAAGCTCGCCGTTCCCGGCGTGGCGGAGCAGGCGATCGGCCTGAAGCACGTCGAGGAGGCGGTCGCCATCCGGGACCGCCTGCTGACCGCCTTCGACCGGGCCTCGACGCTCCCCGCCGGGCCGCGGCGGCGCAAGCTGCTCACCGTCACCTTCGTCGGCGGCGGGTTCTCCGGCGTCGAAGGCTTCGGCGAGCTGCTGTCCCTGGCCGGCGCGCTGATCCGCGACTATCCGGAGCTCGATCCCGCCGAGCTGAGCTTCCACCTCATCGAAGCCGGACATCGGATCCTTCCCGAGGTCTCCGACCGGCCCGGGCAGTGGGTGGTGCGTTCATTGGAGAAGCGGGGAGCACACGTACATCTGGGCGCCACCATGACCTCTGCGCTCGATGGCCACGTGGTCCTTTCCACCGGCGAGGAGTTCGATTCCGAACTGATCGTGTGGACGGTCGGCAACGCCGCGAATCCCATGGTCCGCAGCCACACCGATCTGCCCATCGACGCGCGCGGGATGCTGATCGTGCGGTCCGACCTGCGGGTCGGCACCGAGAACGAGCCGGTCCCGGACGCCTGGGGCGCCGGCGACGACGCGGCCGTCCCGGACCTGGCCGCCGGCCGGCCGGGTGCGACGACGGTGCCCAACGCCCAGCACGCCGTGCGGCAGGGGAAACTGCTGGCGCGGAACATCGTGGCCAGTTTGCGGGGACGCGAGGCGAAGCCGTACGTGCACCACAGCCTCGGCGTGGTCGCCACACTCGGGCTGGGACGAGGGATCTTCCAGTACCGTGGCATCGTCATCAAGGGCCTCCCGGCGTGGCTGATGCACCGGGGGTACCACGTCCTGGCGGTACCGAGCTGGGAGCGGAAGGTGCGGGTGTTCGCGATCTGGCTCACCGCCGCGGTGTTCGGCCGCGACATCGTCTCGCTGGCCTCGGTGCAGGATCCGCGCCGGGCGTTCGTCGCCGGAGGCGAGCCGCCAGGTGATCATGTACGTTCCGCATGACGATCTCGTACGCGGCTTCGCAGAAGCCTGCCGGACGGGGGACACTGTCGCGCTCCGCGACACGCTGAGCGGTGATGCCAAAGCCGTGACCGACAGCGGGGGGCTGCTGCCCGCCACGCTGGGCGTGATCCACGGGGCCCGGGACGTCGCCCGGCTCGCAGCGGTACTGCTGTGCGGGTCGGGCGACACGGAGCTGAGCATAGAGGCCGTCAACGGCCGGGCCGGCCTGGCTTTGCGCCGGGGTGGCCGAGCCCTCGCAGTGGTCGGAATCGATGCTGCCGGTGCTGAGATCACCGCGCTGTGGATCGTGCTCAACCCGGACAAGCTCTGCGGATGGCATCACTGACGACCGGGCCCACGCGAGCTGCGATGCGTGGGTCCGGTCGGGGTTCGTCCACGGGCCGTCAACGAGCCGTCAACGGATGTCCGTCAGCTGGCGAGCCAGTCCTGATAGGCGGTTTTCGCGATGACCGCGTCGTCGCCGTCCTTGGCGATCAGGGCCTCGCCCGATGCGGCGGCGAACAGTCCGGCGGTTTCGTCGAGGACGACCGGACGCGGATCGTCGTGCGCGGCGAGCGTGATCCTGCCGAGTTCGGCGAACGTGAAGACGTCGGGGCCGGCGACGTTGCGCGTGCCCAGCAGCGGGGCGCCCATGCTGACCTCGGCCACCGCCTGCGCCACGTCGGCCGAGGCCATCGGCTGGATGAGCGTGGCGGGCAGGCGGACGGCGGTCTCGTCCGACGTCCAGGACATCGCCGGTTCCATGAACTCGAAGAACTGCGTGGCGCGGACGATCGAGTACGGCACCGGGCCCACCTTGAGCATGTCCTCCTGCAGGACCTTGGCACGGTAGTAGACCAGATCCGGCACAAGTTCGGCGCCCAGGATCGACAGGATGACCGCGTGCCCGACCCCGGCCTCCTCGGCGGCCGCGAGCAGGTTGTCCATCGACTCCTCGAAGAACGTGGGCGAGTCCTCGTCGAAGGTGGGCGAGTTCGTCAGGTTGACGACGACGTCGGCCCCGGCCAACGCCGCGGGCAGGCCCTGCCCGGTCACCAGGTCCACGCCGGAGGACTTCGAGTGCGGTACCGCCTCGTGTCCTTGGTCGTTCAGGATCTTGATGACCTGCGAGCCGATCAGTCCGGTGCCGCCGATGACAGCGATCTTCATTGCCTTGGTCTCCTTGTCTCAGTTCGTCTGCGGGGCCGGATCGGCTACTTCGCCGGGGGCGGGTTCAGCGGCAGCCACTCCTCGAGGCCGGTCGTGCCGAGTCGCGCGTCCGCGCCGGGCAGGAGCGTGTCCCTCTCCAGCAGGACGCCCCAGTAGCGGGCCTGCGGGTCGGTCACGACCGTGCGCGGGTCGCCGCGGAAGGCCAGGGCCTTGCGGACGAACTCGTCCACGCCGAACTGCTCGGGGCCGCCGATCTCGACGGTGCTGTTCACCGGCGTGCCGACCGCGACCCGGGCGACGCCGGCGGCCACGTCCCCGGACGCCATGGGCTGGATGAGGGCGTCCGACAGGCGCACGGTGTCGCCGTGGGTCGCCTCGTCGGCGATGCCGCCGACGAACTCGAAGAACTGCGTGGCGTGCACGATCGAGTAGGGCCGGCCCGAGTCCTTGATGAGCTGCTCCTGCACCTGCTTCGCGCGGAAGTACCCGCTGTCGGTGAGCCGGTCGGTGCCGACCACGGACAGCGCCACGTGGTGGCCCACGCCAGCCTCCTTCTCGGCGGCCAGGATGTTGGTGGTGGAGGTGCGGAAGAAGTCCATCACCGGGTCGTCCGCGAAGGAGGGGGAGTTGGAGACGTCCACGACCACGTCCGCGCCGGCCAGCACCTCGGCCAGGCCCTCGCCGGTGAGCGTGTCGACTCCGGTGTTCGGCGCCGCCGGAACCGCCTCGTGGCCGTGCTCCCGCAGCGTCGCCACGAGCTTCGACCCGATCAGGCCGGTGCCGCCGATGACCACGATCTTCATGATGTGCCCTTCCGTCGGTGCCCCGGTCGGTCCGGGGCGTCGTCATCAGCTGAGACCGGACAGCCCCTCGGTTTGTGACGCGGGGTTGTGGGATGTGGCGTCCTCCATCGCCTTGACCGCGTCGAGAAGCCCATGGAGGCCGACCTCGTAGCGCTCGTCGTCCGCAGGATCGGAGAGCCATTCGGTGACCGGCGCATCCGTGACGTCCGGCGGGTAGGTCGACTCGGCGACGGTCAATTCGGCCTCGATCTCGATCTCCAGCCCGTGCAGGGAGTCGTACTCGTTCGGGGTGCTCATTGCTCCTCCATCACATGGTGTTCAGCGCGCTCAAGCAGCGCGAGCCCGGTCGAGGCATCCGGCTGCCACCGGTGCTGGACTTACTTTTCGTTTGTAGTGAGCGATGACGTCGTCGATCAGGACCTGCTCGAGGTCGGCCACGGCACCGTCCTGTGCGGCGGCGAGGAAGGCTTTGAGCAGGCGATCGCACGTCACCGCCGGTGCCGGTTCGCGCCGTCGTTCGGCGAGTCGCGCCCGGGCTCGGTGCGCCAGTTGCCGCACGTTGCTGTTGTTGAGCACGAGAATTTCTGCGATCTCCGCGAAGCGGTAGCCGAACGCCTCCCGGAGCACGAAGACCGCGCGTTCGGCCGGCGACAGACGCTGGACCAGGAGCCGGACGGCGTTCTCGACTTCTTCCCAGCGTTCGGCCCGCAGTGTCGGGTCTTCGTCGGCGGGAGTCCGTTCCGCCACGTGGCGCCCGACGGGGATCTCCCGGCGGAACCGGGCCGAGACGGCGACGTTGAGAGCCGCGTTCGTCGTGATCGTCACGAGGAACGCGACGCGGTCGTTCACCCCCGCCCGGTTGGTTCCCTGCCAGCGCACCCAGACGTCCTGGACGACGTCCTCGGCGTCGGCCACCCGGCCCAGCATGCGATACGCGATCCGGAAGAGGCGTGGCCGGACGCTCTGGAAAACCTCTATGCCCTCGGCCGCCGCTTGCCGCGGATCGACCCTGACGTCGGACGTGTACATGCGATCTTCCTGTTCTCACGGGAGGGATTACGCCAACGGTCGCGCCGCCCGGGTGGCGTTCGCGCCAGTCGAAACCCCCGGGGGAGTCCCCGACCGGGGGATACGTCGGAATGGTCGACCTGGGTGACCTGTATCGGGTGAGCTTCGCTGCCTCCGCCGACAGCCTCACACCGTGAGATCATGAGCAGAGCCCACCGCGGTCGGCGTCGGGCTCGCCGAGCCAGCCCGGTGGTGAACGATGTCCGACAGCGATCCTGGGCGCAGGCTGCGTGGCAGGCGTGACGAATGCGCCGTGCTGGATCGGTTGCTGGCGGACGCGAGGTCAGGCCGCAGTCAGGTGCTCGTCCTGCGCGGCGAGGCGGGAATCGGCAAGTCCGCGCTGGTGGAACACCTGGTGGGTGGCGCCGCGGGATGCCGGATCGCGCGGGCGGCCGGCGTCGAATCCCAGATGGAACTGGCGTTCGCCGGGCTGCACCAACTGTGCGCACCGATGATGGAGCATGCCGATCGTCTTCCCGGCGCACAGCGTGATGCGCTGGCGGTCGCGTTCGGGGTGAGCGCGGGGAGCACGCCGGACCGGTTCATGGTCGGCTTGGCGGTGCTCAGCCTGCTTTCCGAGGTGGCGGAGCATGAACCGCTCCTGTGTGTGGTGGACGACGCCCAGTGGCTCGACCGCGTGTCCGCGCAGGCGCTGGCCTTCGTCGCCCGCCGGCTGTTGGCCGAGCGGGTGACCTTGGTCTTCGCGGTGCGTGCGCAGGCGCTCGGTCCGGGCGAGGACCCGCTGGTCGGGTTGCGGGAGCTGGTGATCGGAGGTCTGCGCGACGACGACGCGCGTGCTCTTCTGGACTCGGTGGTCCCCGGACGCGTCGACGAGCGCGTCAGGGAGCGGATCGTCGCCGAGGCGCGCGGCAATCCGCTGGCTCTGCTGGAGTTGCCGCGGGGGCTGACCGCGGTGGAGCTGGCAGGCGGCTTCGGGCGTCCGGACGCCCGGCCGCTGGCGAGCCGGATCGAGCAGAGCTTCCAGCGACGCGTCGCATCGCTTCCGGACGCGACACGACGGCTGCTGCTGGTGGCCGCCGCCGAGCCGGTGGGGGACGTGTCGTTGTTGAGGAGAGCGGCCCGGCAACTCGCCGACGGAGCGGACGTCGCGAAGGCGGAAGCGGAAGCAGAAGCGGCAGGGCTGATCGAGTTCGGTACGCGGGTACGGTTCCGTCATCCGCTGGTGCGCTCAGCGGTTTATCGCGCGGCGGACCCCTTCGAGCGCCGGGAGGTGCATCGTGCACTCGCCGAGGCGACCGATCCCGAATCCGACGCGGAACGCAGAGCTTGGCACCGCGCCCACGCGGCAGCCGAACCTGACGAGGGCGTGGCCGGGGAGCTGGCGCGCTGCGCTGATCAAGCCCAGGCCCGCGGGGGTGTCGCGGCGGCGGCCGCGTTCCTGAGGCGCGCGACGGAACTGACGCCTGACCCCGCCCGACGCGCCGCGAGAGCGGTGGCCGCGGCCCGGGCCGCCTTCGAAGCCGGAGACCCCGATGCGGCGATGGAGCTCATCGCCGCCGCGAAGATGGGGCCTCTGGACGAGCTTCAGCACGGTTTGCTGGCCCGGCTCCGCGGCCGGATCGCGTTCGCGCGCAGACGCGGCGGCGAAGCCATGCCGTTGCTGTTCGACGCGGCCGACCGGCTGGCAGGGGTCGACGACGGACAGGCGCGTGAGGCGTACCTCGAAGCGATCGGATCGGCGGTTGCCGCCGGTCGGCTGGGCGAACGCGGCGCACTCCGAAAGGTGGCCGTGGCGGCGCGCGCCGTTCCGCCGGGACCACAGCCGCCCCGCTTGGTGGACACTCTTCTCGACGGCCTGGCGACGTCGTTCGCCGAGGGCTACGTCCAAGGTGCGCCGCTGTTGAAGCACGCTTTGCTGGCGATCCGGCAGCAGGCCGGAGCCAACGAGGACATCATGCGCTGGTTCTGGCCGGCGTGGCTGGCGGCGGCGGATATGTGGGACGACGAGACGTGGCTTGAACTGACCACCCACGCCGTCCGCGGGGCACGCGAGGCCGGCGCGCTCAACTTCCTTCCCCTGGCCCTCACCTGCCGTGCTGTCGTGCACGTCTATTGCGGCGAGTTCGAGGAGGCTGCGGCTCTGGTTGAGGAGTCCAATGCGATTTTGAAGGTCACCGGCAACTCGCATCTCGGCTATGCCAGAGTGCTGCTCCAGGCCTGGCGTGGCGACGCCGCGACACCGGCGGCGGTCGCGGCCGGCGCCGAGTGGGCGAGCAGCTGGAACGAGGGGCGCGCGATCGGCGGGCGCCACTACTTGAACGCGGTGCTGTACAACGGCACCGGCCAGTACCAGGCCGCGCTGTCCAGCGCGCAGCAGGCGTGCGAGTACGACGATCCGGGGCTCTTCGGATTCGCTCTCGGCGAGCTTGTGGAGGCCGGTACCCGCGCCGCCGCCGCCAATGCGGCCGCGGCGGCACTTCGCCAACTGGAGGAACGAGCCAACGCCAGCGGCACGGACTGGGCACTCGGCGTGCTGGCCCGATCAAGAGCGCTACTCGGCGACGGCCCGGCCACGGAACGGCTGTACCGCGAGTCCATCGAGCACCTCGCACGCAGCCGCGTCGCCGTCCATCTCGCCCGCACCCACCTGGTCTACGGCGAATGGCTGCGCCGCGAGAACCGGCGCCGCGACGCGCGCGAGCAACTGCGCACCGCCTACGAGATGCTGAACCGCTTCGGCGCCGACGCATTCGCCGATCGTGCCCGCCGCGAGCTGCTGGCCACCGGCGAGACGGTACGGCGGCGTACGGTCGAGGCGCGTGACGCCCTCACCGCGCAGGAGGCACAGATCGCCCGCCTCGCCGGGGAGGGGAGGACGAACCCCGAGATCGGCGCCGAGTTGTTCATCAGCCCGCGCACCGTCGAATGGCATCTGCGCAAGGTCTACACCAAGCTCGGCATCGACTCGCGCAGGAAACTCCGTGCTGCGCTGGTCGACCACTGACGCGCACTGGTCGATCACTGACGGGCGCCGACGTCACGGGCGCCGACGTCACGGGCGCCGACGTCAGGAGCGCCGACGTCGCGGGCACCACTGAGAGCGGGGCACGACCGCGACCGGACCGACCTCAGTCGGTCAGCGTGGTGCGTATCTGTCTGCGCGAGGTGATGCCCAGCTTGGCGAAGATGGTGGTCAGATGCCATTCGACGGTTCGTGGGCTGAGGAACAACCGCGCACCGATCTCCGGGTTGGTCAGCCCGTCACGGACGAGCCGTGCGATCTGTGCCTCCTGAGGGGTGAGTGACGCGGGCGTCTCGACGTTCCGCCTGCGAACCGTCGCCCCGGTCGCCTCGTACCCACGCCGCGCACGCTCGGCGAGCGCCGCAGCGCCGATCTCGGCCAGCAGTTCGTAGGCGAGGCCGAGCTGTTCGCGTGCGTCGTCGCGGCGATCTGTGCGACGCAGCCACTCGCCGTGGAGCAGCCGGAACCGGGCAGCCTCCATCCGCACACCGGCACGGTCGAGCCGCTCGACGGCCTCCCGGTACAACTCGTCCGCCTCGTGCCCTTCGCTCGCCTCGGCGGCCACTCCCGCTGCGGTGCCCAGGGCCCAGTCGGTACCGCTCGTCCGCGCCATCGCGCTGATCCTGTCTGCTGCCGCGGCCGCTTCCGCTGGTCTGCCGGTTCGTATCGCGGCCTCGACCAGCTCGACTGTCGACCCTATCGACAGCCCCAGTTCCTGCGGGTATTGCGAACCGCGCAGGGCGGCGGCGTACGCCTCCTCGTAGCGGCCCAGGCTGTTGTAGAGCACTGCCGCCGCCCACCCGGTCGCGGTGAGTACCTTTCCCTCTCCGCGCAAGAGCATGTCGTGGGTGATGACGTCGATCACCCGGCGCGTCTCGGCCTCCGCGCCGCGCCACGGTTCGAGGACCATCGCGCCGTAGTGGGCGAAGAAGCCGCTGCCGGTGGCCTCACCGATCGTCGTGGCCTCAGCAACGAGCGCGGCCGCCTCAGCGAGATCGCCGGCGTAGACCCGGTTGGACAGTCGCAACAGCAGCGCCGAGGGCAGAACGGAAAGGGCACCGGTATCGCGTGCCAGCTCGACCAGCCTGGCCGAGAGGACGGACCAGATGTCGAACTCCCACACGTCGTGCGCCATGCGGCAGGCGAGAGGGAGCCAGCCGAGCCCTTCGTCCTTGGTGAGCTCCGCGTTCCGCAAAGCGGTCAGTGCCTCGCGCAGCAGCGGAACGCCTGTCTCGTACCCCTCGGTCGTCACCCGCGCCAGGCCTTCGAGCAGCAGACCCGTTCGTTTCGGGTCCGGGCTGGGCGCCATGGTGAGGGTGGCCCTGGCGACCTTCTCGATGGCTTCGTCGCCTGGCATCCGGCCTGCGGTGAGCGCCGCGTAGATCGCGTCGCGGTAGGTCGCGCGGGCCAGGTCGGCGTCGAGCGGTTCGAGGAGTTTCGCGGCGTCGAGCAGGGCCGGCAGGCCGGCGCTGGCGCTGCGGGAGGCGAACATGACCCGGCCGCGCAGCAGGATCGACTGGGCGCGGGCGAGCTCGTCGAGCGGGTTGAGGTCGGCCGCGTCCAGCAACGCGAGCGCCTCGCTGAACGCGCCGGCCTGATGCTTGGCCTGCGCCGCCGCCAGGGAGCGGGCGCCGCGGCGGGCCGGGTCGGGGGTGAGCTGTGCGGCGCGCTCCAGGAATGCCGCGGCGGCCGCGGCACCGCCGCGCGCCCGCGCTCGGTCTGCGGAGCGCTCCAGCGCGGAGGCGACGGACTCGTCGAGTCCGACCGTCGCGCAGGCCAGGTGCCAGGCTCGACGGTCCGGGTCGGACGCGGCGTCGGTCGCCTCCGAAAGGGCCTGGTGCACGATCTGCCGGTCGCGTGGGGGCGCCGCGCGGTAGGCCGCCGAACGGACCAGCGGGTGCCGGAATCGCACCCAGGTGTCCAAGGCGAGCAGCCCAGCGGCTTCGGCCGGGGCCACCGCGTCGTCCGCCGCGATTCCCAGGCGTCGCGCGGCCTGCCGCACCACCGTCACGTCGCCCACCGGCTCGGCGGCGGCGATGAGCAACAGGCGTTGGGTCGCCGGTGGCAACGACTGGATCCGGCGGAGGAACCCCTCCTCCATTTGGCTGGCGAGCGGGCGGGCGTCGGGCCTGCCGAACCCGCCGGCCAGCTCCGCCGCTGTCAGCGTCCGCGGCAGTTCCAACAGGGCGAGGGGGTTGCCATGGGCCTCGGCGAGGATCCGGCCCCGGATCCGTTCGTCGAGCGGTCCTTGCGCCGCCGAGTCCAGGAGCTCGCCGGAGTCATGGCCGTTCAGGCCTGCCACTTCGAGCCGCGGCAGTGACATCAACCCGTGGTCGGTGCTCGTATCGCGCATCGCGAACACCAGTGCCATCCGTTCGGCGAGGAGGCGTCGTGCGACGAAGACCAGGATCTGTGCCGTGACCTCGTCCAGCCACTGGGCGTCGTCGACGAGGCAGATGAGCGGCCGTTCCGCGGACGCCTCGGCGAGCAGGCTCAGCGTCGCCAGCCCGACCAGGAACCGGTCCGGCGGCGGCGCCGCGTTCATGCCGAACACCGTCCCGAGGGCGTCGCGCTGGGGGACAGGCAGCCGGTCAACACGATCGAGGAACGGCGCGCACAGCTGGTGCAGTCCGCCAAAGGCGATCTCCATCTCGGACTCGACGCCGGTGACCCGCCTGACCTGGCAGTCGTCCGCGTTGCGCAGCACGTACTCCAGCAGCGCCGTCTTGCCGATGCCGGCCTCGCCGTGCACCAGGAGCGCCGCGCTTCGACCGCCCCGGACCCCGGCCAGGAGGTCGTTCAGGGCTTCGCACTCGGTTCGCCGTCCGATGAGGAGTTCCGGCGCTCGGCTGCTTGTCATCGTGTCTCCATTTCGAGACTACGCGAGGCCCGAGACTGTCACAGAACCGCGGGGCTTCCGGTCAACAGTGTCGGACAGTTGACACACGGAAGGCGGATCACCATGACACACCACAACTCGGCGCACGCGCACGGGGCCGGTCCGGACGACGGTTCCCCGAGCTGGACGAAGGCGGCGAAGCTGCTGCAGGACGCCTCGCCGATCGTCGTTCCGCCAGGGGCCTCGGCCATGACCATTCTCGTGGAGTGGGAGCCCGGGGACCCCGGTTCGCCGCCGCACCGGCACTCGGGTCCGGCGTTCGGCTACGTCATCGAGGGAGCTGTCCGCTTCGAGCTGGAGGGGGAGCCGGAGCGGGTGGTCGAGGCCGGCGGGACGTTCTGGGAGCCGGGCGGCGATGTCATCCACTACCAGGACGGCAACGCGCTGACGGATGCCCGGACGCGGTTCACGGTCACCATGCTGTGCGCGCCCGGGAAACCCATGCTCGAGCTGGTCGACGAGGACGAGCTGGAGAAGCGGTCCCACCTGCGGGCTCCCCGGCCGGTCGGCTGAGGGGATTCCCGATCGACGGTAGCTGAGGAGCTGACGACTGTGAACGGATCAGAACCACGGCCCATCGCCGCCTTGTGGGTATGGCAGGAGTCTGCGGCATGCCGCCACGCGAACCCCTCAGTGTTCTACTCGCCGCCGGGCGAGCGCGGCGAAGCGCGCAGAAGGCGAGAGAACCGCGCTCGCGAGATCTGCGACGGCTGCCCCGTGCGCGTCGAATGTGCCCGGTTCGCACTGTCGATCGGTGAGGAACACGGGTTCTGGGGCGGCATGACCGACCGGGAGCGCATCAAGGTGCTTCGTCGCCCTCGCGTCGCCGCGCGCGGTTCCTCAGGGAAGCGGATCGCAGAGGCGACCCGAGATGCTGTCCTTGACGTAGGTCCGGCGGCGGGTGGGACCAGCCACGCTCTGCTTGACGCATACCGCTAACGGCCGTCTGAAACCCGGTGCTCCCGCTCTTATCTCGCGACTCGGCCGGACCTGGCGGCCAGACGGGCCGCCACGATCAAGGACCGGATGACACCGGGGTCTGTGACACCACTCCCGCGCTCGCTCGGCCTCTGGTCTCCGGTCAGGTGGCCGGGCGTGTCACAAAACGCGGCGGGTCCCGGTCTCAGCTGATGTAAACCGCCCCGCCGAACCGAGGTATCACCATGGAGAACAGGGACGCCCACGTCATCGACACGTTGGACGATCTGCGACGCCACCTGCAGTGGGCGATCGAGCTGGAGCACTCGACCATCCCGCCCTACATGTGCGCGCTGTATTCGCTGGACCCCGGGCAGAATGCCGAGGCCGCGCAGGTGATCAGCACCGTGCTCACCGAGGAGATGCTGCATCTGGCGCTGGCCGCGAACCTGCTCAACGCGGTCGGCGGCACGCCGAAGCTGGACACCCCCGAGCTGTTGCCGCCTTACCCGCATCCGCTGCCGTACAGCGACGGATCGGTGGAGATCCACCTGGTCCCCTTCGGACCCGAAGCCCTCGACCTGTTCCTGCGGATCGAGCAGCCCGCCTCAGCGGACGCCCCACCCCAGGCCGACCGGTACGGGACGATCGGGCAGTTCTACGCCGCCATCGACGCCGGCCTCCGTACCCTGTGCGACCAGCTGGGGGAGGAGGCCGTCTTCTGCGGCGATCCCCGGCGGCAGATCGGCCAGATGCATCTGTCTGGCGGAGGCGGGGAGGTCATCCCGGTCCACGATCTGAAGTCCGCCCAGGTCGCGCTCGCTGAGATCATCGAGCAGGGCGAGGGCGCGGCGCGCACCGACGTGTGGGACGGCGACGTCGACGTCTTCCATCCCGAGCGTGACGAGGTCGCGCACTTCTACCGCTTCCAGGAGCTCCGCTTCGGCCACCGCTTCCAGGCCGGGGACACGCCGCAGTCCGGTCCCACCGGCGAGGCGATCGTGGTGGACTTCGACGCGGTGCAGCCGATGCGGCGCGATCCCCGGTCCGCCGACCACCCGGAGGGCAGCCCGATCCGGGTGGCCCAGCAGGAGTTCGACCAGACCTACTGTCTGCTCCTTTACCTGCTGGAGCAGGCCTTCAACGGCGACCCGAGCCAGCTCAAGGACTCCGTCGGCGTGATGTACCAGCTTCGGGCCCAGGCGCAGAAGCTCGTGAAGATGCCCGACGGCGACGGCATGACCGCCGGTCTGACGTTCGAGTACGTGCCGCCGGAACGTCGCACCTGAGGCAGCGGCAGGCGCGGGCGCGGGCTGGTGCCGGAAACCCATCGGCCCGCCGCAGGAAAGGAGCAGGGACCATGACCGAACGCGATGGCGGTCCCACGGACCGCGGGCTGCCGGGACCGTTGTCGCAGGTCATGGCCAGACGCGATCCCGGGGAGGCGCACCGCGCGTCCACACCGCTGGAGCTCCTGTTCGATCTGTGCTTCGTGGTCGCCGTCGCGCAGGTCGGCGGCAGGCTGGTGCACGCGGTGGCGCAGGGGGATGCCGGGCACGGGATCCTCGGCTACGCCATGATCTTCTTCGCCATCTGGTGGGCCTGGATGAACTTCACCTGGTTCGCCACGGCCTACGACACCGACGACGTGCCCTACCGGCTCGTCACGCTGGTCCAGATCGTCGGCGCGCTCATCCTGGCGGCCGGCGTGCCACGGGCCTTCGACCGCGCGGACTACTCCATCGTCTTGGTCGGCTACGTGGTCATGCGGCTGGCGCTGACCACCCAGTGGCTCCGAGCGGCGCGCGGCGAGCGCGGCGGCTCCCGCACCACCGCGCTGCGCTACGCCGGCGGCGTCGCGCTCCTGCAGGTCGGGTGGGTGGGCTTCGGGCT